>JAYURW010000123.1:0-2735 GCA_043756025.1 Novosphingobium sp.
GGGGATTTGGGCTCGCGAAGAATTGTCAGGCTCCGGGGTTGGGCGTAGGGCTGCGCTCATGGCAAAGCGCATCCTTGTTGTCGAGGACAACGACCTCAACCGCAAGCTGTTCTGCGACGTGTTGCGCAGTCAGGGCTATGCGATCGAACCCTGCGCCGATGGCATGCTGGCGCTGGACGCCGCGCGGCAGTTCGTGCCGAACCTGATCATCATGGATATCCAGCTGCCCAATGTCTCGGGCCTCGACCTGATCGAAGCGGCCAAAAAGGACCCGGTTCTGCGGACAATCCCAGTCCTGGCCGTCACCGCCTATGCCGGAAAGGGCGACGAAGAACGGATCCGCGACGCCGGAGCCGAAGGCTATCTGGCCAAGCCGGTTTCGATCAGACCGTTTATGGAAGCGGTCAAGGCGCTGGTTGAAAAGGCCGCCGTCTGACATTCGCCGCTTTTCCGCCCCATTCATCGGCCAAAGCGCCGCCAACCACTTACCGGAGCATACCCATGGACCGCGCCGCTACTGCCGAAAAGATCGCTGAGCTGATTGAACCGTTCAACAAGAAGGGCGTGGCGCTCAGCGATGCCAGCACCTTTGCCGGTGATCTGGAATTTGACAGCCTGACCGTGATGGATTTCGTCGCTGAGATCGAAGATGCGTTCGACATCATCATCAGCATGAACGCGCAGGCCGAAATCGAGAATTACGGCCAGCTGATCGATGCTGTGGTGAAGTTGCAGGGATAAGATTAGCCCTTCCCCAGTGGGGAGGGGCTTAAGAAACCGACGATGAAGGCGATTATGACCGACCTCTTTTCCAAATTTGACCCCTTGATCGAACAGCGCCGGGCGCTGCTTTCAACTGGCCTGACCGATCCGTTCAATCTGGTGATGGAGAAAGTCCTCTCCCCCACCGAGGCGGTCTGCAATGGCAAGCCGACGATCCTGCTGGGCACTTACAACTACATGGGGATGACTTTCGACCCCGACGTGATTGAGGCCGGAAAGCAGGCGCTGGACGATTTTGGCGCGGGTACTACCGGTTCCCGCGTGCTCAATGGCACCTATGCCGGGCACCGGCTGGTCGAAGAGGCGCTCAAGGAATTTTACGCCATGGATCATGCCATGGTGTTCTCGACCGGTTATCAGGCCAACCTCGGCATCATCAGCACGATCGCCGGCAAGGGCGATTACATCGTGCTCGATATCGATAGCCACGCCTCGATCTGGGATGGCTGCAAGCTGGGCGATGCCGAGATCGTGCCGTTCAAGCACAACGATATCGAAGCAATGGAAAAGCGGCTCAAGCGCATTCCGGCAGGCGCGGGCAAATTGGTGATCCTCGAAGGGGTCTATTCGATGCTGGGCGACATCGCTCCGCTCAAGGAAATGGTCCGGGTCGCGAAAGAAAACGGTGCGATGGTCTTGGTCGACGAAGCGCATTCGATGGGCTTTATCGGACCCAACGGGCGCGGCGTGGCCGAGGATCAGGGCTGCCTTGACGATGTCGACTTCGTGATCGGCACTTTTTCGAAATCGGTCGGGACGGTCGGCGGGTTCTGCGTTTCGAACCATCCCAAGTTCGAGATCTTGCGGCTGGTTTGCCGGCCCTATGTGTTCACCGCGAGCCTGCCGCCGAGCGTGGTGGCGACCGCCGCCACCTCGATCCGCAAACTGATGCTTGGGAGCAACAAGCGCGCGCACTTGTGGGAGAATTCCAGGGTGCTCCACCAGGGCCTGCGCGATGCGGGGTTTCAGCTGGGCACGGCGGAACCGCAATCGGCGTTCATCGCGGTGATCATGCCCGATCTGGAACGCGGCGCGGCGATGTGGGAGGCGCTGCTCAAGGAAGGGCTTTACGTCAACCTTGCGCGTCCGCCCGCAACCCCGGCGAATATGACTCTACTGCGCTGCTCGCTCTGCGCCGAACACAGCGCCGAGCAGGTCCAGACGATCATCGGCATGTTCAAGCGCGCCGGGGCCAAGGTCGGGATCATTGGTTAGGTGGCGGCTGGCAGCCTTGGCGCTGATGCAGCTGGCCAGCCCGGCCTTGGCTGCTGATCCGGTGACCCAGCCGCTTGGCATAAGCGATGTGCCCTGTCCGGCTCCGGTAGCCGGGCAATTCGCGCTCGATGACGCGGTCCTCAAGTCCGACTGGGCATGGCTCTGCCGCTACCGCGCGGACAACGCGCTGATCGATCCCGCGCATCCGCCGCACGTCGTGTTCATCGGCGATTCGATAACCGAGAACTGGCTGGCTGCCGATCCCGATTTCTTCGCCAACGGCAATCTCGATCGCGGGATTTCGGGGCAGACCAGCCCGCAATTGCTGGTGCGGTTTTATCAGGATGTGGTCGCGCTACGCCCCATGGTGGTGCACATCATGGTCGGCACCAACGATATTGCCGGCAACACCGGCCCGACGTCTCCAGAGGCCTACCAGAATGCGGTGCGCGCGATGGTCGATATCGCGAAGGCCAACCATATCGCGGTTATTCTGGGTGCGATCCCGCCAACTGTGACGTTCGGCTGGGAGCCTGCGGTCAAACCCGGGCCGTGGGTTGCGCGGCTCAACCGTTGGCTCAAGGATTATGCCCATGAGCAGCTCATCGTGTTTGCCGATTATCATTCCGCGCTGGCTGGCCCTGCGGGTGAGCTTCCAGCCGAATTCGGCCCTGACGGGGTGCATCCCAACGCGGCGGGCTATGCGGTGATGCGCGGCGTGGCCGAGCGCGCGATTG
>JAYURW010000124.1:0-2734 GCA_043756025.1 Novosphingobium sp.
CACCGGCGGCAAGGCTCCGCCGAACGCAGCAACGAGTTGTGCACCGCCGGGGACCTGCGGGTCGGTCCCGTTGCGATCGAGCGAATTGACCATGATGACAATATTCCGCGGGCTCGGCTGGTACCGCGGGTCGTCGAACTTGTTGGGATAGCTGACCACCATGATCGCCGCAGTCGGGTTGCCGTGAATCTGGTTGCCGCTGATCCGGACCCCGTCATTGGCCATGACCATCACCCCGGTGCCGCGCCGCACGCTCGCCACGATGTTGCCTTTGGGGGCGAAATTCGGGGTATCGTTGGCGACCACCAGATTGTCCGAGATCACCGTATTTCCCCCGCCCATCACCGGCAGGTTGGGCAAATCGAAAATCAAAATTCCGCCGGTATTGCGCGTCACCAGGTTGCCCGTCACCAGCGCATCGCGGCTGTTTTCGATCTCGATCCCGGCCACAGAGTTTTCGACCATGTTGTAACGCACGGTGATCGCCTTCGACTGGCCGACGTAAATTCCGGCGTCGCTCGCACCCGAGACTTTGCAGCCATCGACCAGCACCCCGGTGCTGGCGACCGGGTAGATCCCGTAAGCGCCGTTGGTTTCTTTGGCCCCGCCGGTCCAGGTCACGCGGATGCGGTGATAGACCACATTGTCGGCGCCTTTGCTCTTGATCCCGTCGCCCTTGGTGTTCTCGACCGCGAAATCGCGCAGGGTGACATCGTCCGAAGTGACCAGCAGGCCCTCGCCCGCGCCTTGCTGGCCGGAAAAATCGAGCACCGTGCCCTCCATCCCCGCGCCGCGCACGGTCACCCCGTTCACGTCGAGCGAGAGCCCGTCGGTCAACACAAAGCGGCCTGCGGCCAGCTGCACCACATCGCCCGGTTGCGCGACGATCAGCGCCTCCTGCAATCGGCCTTGCGCGCCCTCCCCGGCGGCGACCTGGATCGTCTTGGCGTGGAGCGAAGCAGCCAGGGCAAGCGCCGAGACCGCAGCGATTATGGCTGTGGGCATCCTCATGGGAAGCATTGTGAACTGACAGGCGTGTAAGTCAATCCGGTGTGGAAGAGGAACGCGCGCAGAGGCCGCAGAGGGCGCAGAGAATTAATGCGTTCGGCGAAGCCACTAAACTTTCCGCAATACAGCAAAAATGAGATTGGCCGCCGACAGCAAAAGCCAATCTCGGCGTCCTCTGCGCTCTCTGCGCGAGACACCCTTACTTTTTGTCTGCCGGGCCAAGGATAAACGGGGGCCGTGCTGCGGAATCCATTGAATTCAAATGGTTTCAGGAACGAAAATCGGTTTCGTCTGTTAAAAATTAATATCCGTGCGTCACCCCAAAGCCCATCCACGGGAGCAAAGTCCATGATTAGCAGAAGCCTCAGGATTTCCCCGTCGGTTTGCATTCTCGCGGTCGCCATATCATGCACGGGCGTGGCTATTGCAGCGCGCCCGGGGCAGATGGATCACTCCAGCATGGCGATGGAGGGACCGGCCGATCAAGGCGCTGCTCTGCCGCAACAGCGCGGCAATGCGATCGCCGGGCGTGAGGTTTTCCGGTCCGAAACCTTTGGCAACGAAGGGTTCTGGACTGACGCTGTCCGGCTTCCGCAAGGCATCGCCGCAGCCAAAGTAACCCCGCTGCAAGCGCTTGGGCTGGGCCTGCAAATCGATGCGGACATGGTCGACGCGGCGACCAAAAAGCAACTTGGCGCAGAGCTTGCCGCCGATCCTACCGGCAAAAGTTCGCAGCTGCTCAACGATCCTGCGGTCACGCTGGCGTTGATCAAAGCCGGTGCGGTGATTGGGGTCGCGCCGAAAGGCGACAAGGTCGGTGTCACTTGCGCGCTCTGCCACACGATGACCGACGCATCGGTGTTCAAGGTTGCCAAGGGCGGCAGCATTGGCAGCCGGATCGATGGGCTGGCCAATCATCAGCTTAACACGGGTGCGATTTTCGCCGCCGCCGCGAACACGCGCGCACTTTACACCGTGGCGCAGACGCAGCTTGCCGCCAACAAGGGCAAGACGCTGGGCCGCGCACCGGTTGGCCTCACCGAGCGTTCGACCGAAGCCGATTTCGACGCGTACTTTGGCAATCCCAAATTCTATCCGATCGGGATGTTCGATGATACCTTCGACGGCAACGGCAACCCGATGCACAACACGCCGATGTTCCGCGCCGATCTGGCCGCGCCGTTTGGCAGCGAAGGGACGATAACCAAAGTCGAAGATTTCAGCAATCTGGTATACACCACACTGTTCGACCAGACGATGCTGACAACGCCGGGTGGACGCGCTTTCGTCCATAAATTGGCAGGCGCGGCGGGTGATGAAATGATCGACGATTATGTCAAGATCCTCGCCGATACCAACGTCACGGGCTACCCCTATGTGTTATCCCAGGCGCAGGAAACCAATGCGGTCGGTGAATTGTCGAGCCCGATCGGCTACCGCCTGAATGAAGCAAAGTTGCTGGCGATGAATGCCTACCTTATCTCGCTGCCGGCCCCGGCTGGTCGGCCTGCGGGTGCCAATGTGATGGCGCAAGGCCGAGCCGCATTTGTCGCTTCGGGATGCACGAGTTGCCACAATACCAGCCAGGCGCGCGCGGTGCCGACCACGATCCACCCGATGCGGCATATCTGGCCGGGCGACCGCCCGATGACCTTGGCCATGCGGATGGCACCGCTAACGCCAGTGCAGGACACGCCGGGCAACTTCTTCGATGACAAGTGGGCTG
>JAYURW010000125.1:0-2732 GCA_043756025.1 Novosphingobium sp.
GCCTTTGACCCCGTAGCGGATGGATGCGCCATCGGGCCATTCGCCGATGAACAGCACATCGTAGAACCCGTTCTCGCGCTCCTCGGCGCTCGGTCCTTCACCCGGCTTGGGCGGTTTGGCGCCGAACGGGTTCTTGAGCATTTCGCCCACCGCATGCGCGGCCTTCTGACCCAATTCGCCAGCACTGGTCAGCATCATTTCATCGTAGCGGAAATCTTCGCCGTAAGGATGCCCGAGCAGCTGGTTGGTGCGGTGGACGTTTTTGGTGTTGATTGTCGCCATGATGAACGGCGCGGCCCATTTCCCCACGCTTTCCTCATATTCGGGGATCAGCCCCATTGGCTGGCTTGGCCCTTCGAAGCCCGGGGTCAGCCCGAACGGGCTTTGCAGGATCGGGATCAGCTTGGGGTTCCTGGCAACCGCCTTCATGGTCTCGGTCAGGCTGGCCGCGGTGCCGCCGCTGAACGTGCCCTGCATCGCGCGCACCCGGCCCTTGACCCGCGGTGCAGGCTGGCCGAAGCGCGCCACCGCTTCCTTCTGCAGCATCAATACCCCCAGATCGAACGGGATCGAATCGAACCCCGACGAGAACGCGATCCGCGTCCCGCTGGCCTGCGCGGCGGCATGATACTTGTCGATCATCTCGCGCATCCAGCCGGGCTCGCCGCACAGGTCGGCATAATCGGTCCCGGCCGCGACGCAGGCCTTGACCAGCGGCTCGCCATACAGCTGGTATGGCCCAACCGTGGTCAGAATTACCCGTGCGCTCTCAGCCAGCGCCGCCATGCTCGCGGGGTCGTCCGAATTGGCCTCGATCAACGGCGTATCCGCCGGCGCGCCAATCAGATCGCGCACTTCTTCCAGCTTGGCCATGCTACGGCCGGCCATCGCCCATGCGAGACCCTTGCCCCGATAGTTCTGAGATAGATATTCCGCGACCAACCGGCCGGTGTAACCGGTCGCGCCGTAAACAACGATATCGTAGGGGCGGTCAGACTTCATTGGTCGGGGTCCTCACTTCGCGGGCGCCTTCAAGCCGGCCTTCAGCCCGCTCGGCGCGCATTTCGGCGTCGCGAGTGCTGCGGTCAGCGGTGCGCCGCTCGCGCATCGTGTCATACGACCAAACCATGTGGCGCTGCGCAAACAACACCAGGAAACCGCCCGCCAACGCCACGTTCTTGAGGAAATTGGCCATCTGCAGCGGGTCGCTGAAATTGTTGTGGAACAGCAACGCCGTGACCAGGCAGAAGCCCGCCAGCAGCAGCGCAAAAAAACGCGTAAAAATCCCCAGCGCGAGGGCCAGGCCAGCCGCAATCTCGAACACCGCGGCGGGCAGCGCCAGACCGGCGGGCATGCCCACACTCTGGATGTAGCTGTCGGTCGCCGGCAGCGCGCCCAGTTTGCTGATCCCGGCAAGAATGAACAGCGCGGCCAGCATGACCCGGCCAACAAACGCGGCAATTGCACTCATGATCCGGCTCTCCTGCTGGGCCGGTGGCTGACGCTCACCCCGGCGCTTGTTGCAAGGCTCAAGTTTGTCGCAACCGGCTGCCAGCGCAAGCGAAATCGCCGCCACACCATCGCGACAAGCCGGTCAGAGCTTGGGCAGCGTCACCCCGCGCTGGCCCATGTATTTGCCCGCGCGGTCGGCATAGCTGATCTCGCACGGCTCGTTACCCTGAAGGAACAGGAACTGGCACGCGCCTTCGTTGGCGTAAATCTTGGCGGGCAGCGGCGTGGTGTTGGAAAATTCCAGCGTCACATGGCCCTCCCAGCCCGGTTCAAGCGGGGTAACGTTGACGATAATCCCGCACCGCGCATACGTGCTCTTGCCAAGGCAGATCACCAGCACATCGCGCGGCACCCGGAAATATTCGACTGTCCGCGCCAGCACGAATGAATTGGGCGGGATCACGCAGACATCGGTTTCACGGTCGACAAAGCTGGCGGGATCAAACTGCTTGGGATCGACCACAGCGCTGTTCACATTGGTGAAAATCTTGAATTCGGGCGCGACTCTGGCGTCGTAGCCGTAGGATGAGAGGCCGTAAGAGATGCAGCCATCGCGGCGCTGCGCTTCGACGAACGGCTCGATCATCCCGTGTTCGAGCGCTTGATTACGGATCCATTTGTCGGAAAGAATCGCCATGCCTGCGTGATTGCGCAAGGTTGGCAGGGCCGCAAGGCGCGCGCCCCCGCTTGTCCCCGAGATGCAGTCAAACCTATCGCCAAGCGGGATCGCCATGCTAAGCGCGCGGGATGGAAGTTCGCAACGTGCGCAACCGGATTTCACCGTGGGCGGCAAGCCTGTCGCTGCGGCTGCAGGCGATTCCGCGCGCTTGGCTGCTGGGAGCGATGACCGCGCTGCTGGTCGGCATCGGGCTGCTGTTGGTCCAGTCAAGCATGGCGCAGCGGGCAGCACGGGATGGCGCACTAGCCGAAGCCGACGCCCAGATGGGGCTGGAAAGTCTCAATCAGGCGCTGACCGACGCCGAGACCGGCCAGCGCGGCTATCTGCTGACGCTCGACCCGGCCTATCTCGAGCCTTACAACCGCGCGGTCAAACTGCTCCCGGACAGTCTCGCTGCGGTAAAGCTGCGCTTTATGCAGAACACCGATCCTGCGGTGGCCGAGCACTTGGGTCCGCTGAGTGACCTGATCCGGACCAAGCTTGACGAACTGGGCAGCACCGTCCGGTCGGCGCAGGCCGGCGATAGTGTCACCGCGCTGGA
>JAYURW010000126.1:0-2724 GCA_043756025.1 Novosphingobium sp.
TAATGGGCTTGAGAATGAGCGGCTTCCGCTTGAGCAGCGCGAAACCGCATTGCACGATCAGGAGAGCCGGTTGCAGCTCGCCGCCGCGCCCGCGTTTGAACGCGCCATGTTCTGGCAGGAACTGCGCGTGTTCATGCTGCGGCTGGCGATCACCTTACCGCTGCTGGTCTTTGCCGTCTGGCTCGTGGCAAAGAAGCGCAAAGGCGAATACTGGCCGCTTTCGCGCGGGCTGGTGCTGGCGTCAGTTTATGTCTTCTTTTTCGAACTGGTCCCTTATCTGCCAAGTTACGGCGGTTACATCCGTTATGGCGTGGGGATCATCCTGACGTTTGCAGCCGGGCATTTCCTGATCAAGAATATGCGTCATTACCTCGCGCAGCGGCAAGCTGAGGAGGAACAGGTAGAGACAGAACGCCGCAAACGGGTGACCCATGACGAGGCGTTCAAGAAAATGGCTGCCAGGGTCTGCCCGGGCTGCGACCGGCCGATTGCCAGCATGGAAGGCATTGAGACCAATTTCTGCGTCCACTGCGGCATGACTTTGTTCGATCATTGCAGCCAATGCGATGCTCGGAAAATGGCATTCTTCCGCTTCTGCATGGCCTGCGGCACCACTGCCAAGGATGGGGCAACAGCCTAGCGTCTTGCCGTTTTACATTGCGCATCTTAGCCCCTCCCCGGTGGGGAGGGAGGGGAGCTATCCGCTCTGCGCCGCTGCGTCTGCGCCTGCGCTTCAAACGAATTTTCTACGCGCACCCTTGAAACCCCCCGCGCGCATGGACATAGCAATTGCATGACCAAGAACTCTGACAAGTCCGATAGCAGCTGGGCCGGCAAGGCCGCGCTGGCTGGCGCGGCGATTGGCTCGGCGGCGCTCGCCGCGGCGCTGCTCTATGCCTCCAACCGCAAGGAGCGCGCCGAGAAGACTACCAAACCGCCGCATCCCGAAGACGCGCCGGAAACCGATTGATGGAACCGCTGCGCGAGGTTGACGGCCGCGCGATTCCGTTCGGGCTCGCCAATGTCGATACCGATGTGATTATCCCGGCCAAATGGCTCAAGACGATCACCCGCGATGGGCTGGGGCGCGGCGCGTTCGAAACCCTGCGCGCCGATCCCGGCAACCTGTTTGACAGCGACACCTTCAAGGGCAGCCCGATCCTGCTTGCCGGGGATAATTTCGGCTGCGGATCGAGCCGCGAGCACGCCGCCTGGGCCTTGCTCGATCTGGGCATCAAGGCGGTCATCGCGCCGAGTTTTTCCGATATCTTCTCGGGCAATGCGTTCAAGAACGGGATCCTCACCGTGGTCCTGCCGCAGTCCGCAATCGACCGGCTGATGGCGGTTGCGGAAACCGATCCGGTGCATATCGATCTTGAGCAGCAGACCGTCACCACGCGGTTCCAGGACCGGTTCACGTTCGAGATCGACCCCTTCCGCAAAGCCTGCCTGATGGGCGGGCTTGACGAAGTGGCCCTGACCCTCGCGCGCGACGCTGCGATCACCGCTTATGAACATACGGCCCGGGCAAAAATGCCATGGCTGGCACAGGGAGAAGCCGCATGAAAGCCTTACGCAGCCACGCCATTGGCGGGCCCGAGACCTTGCAACTCGACGAAATCGAGAGCCCGGTCCCCGGCCCCGGCCAAGTTCTGATCACGGTCAAGGCCTGCGCGATCAACTACCCCGATGTGTTGATCATCAAGGACATGTACCAGTTCAAGCCGGCCCGGCCGTTTTCGCCCGGCGGCGAATTATCCGGTGTGATTGCCGCCGTTGGCGATGGGGTGACCCAGTGGCAGGTCGGCGACCGCGTCATCGCGATGATGGGCAACGGCGGGCTGGCCGAAGAAGTGCTCGCCCCGGCCGACAAGCTGTTTGCGCTGCCCGATGGGGTGAGCTTTGAGACCGGCGCATCGCTGCTGATGACTTACGGCACCAACATGCACGGGCTGCTTGATCGCGGGCACCTGAAGGCGGGGGACACGCTGCTGGTGCTCGGTGCCGCCGGCGGGGTCGGGCTGGCGGCGGTCGAGCTGGGCAAGGCTTATGGCGCCATAGTCGTCGCTGCGGTGTCGAGCGAAGAAAAGGCGGCCGTTGCGCGCGAGCACGGCGCTGACGAAGTGGTGATCTATCCGGTCGCGCCGCTCGACAAGGACCAGTCCAAAGCCTTGGCCGAAGCATTCAAGGCGGCGTGCGGTCCCGGCGGCGCCAACGTGGTCTACGACATCGTCGGCGGCGACTATTCCGAACCGGCGGTGCGCGCGATTGCGTGGGAAGGCCGGTTCTGCGTGGTCGGCTTCCCGGCGGGTATCGCCCGGCTGCCGCTTAACCTGACGCTGCTTAAAAGCTGCGACGTATGCGGGGTGTTCTGGGGCGCATTTGCGGCGCGCGACCCCAAGGCCAACGCGGTGCACATCGCCACATTGTTCGACCTGCTGCGGACCGGCAAGATCAATCCCAAGGTTTCCGCCAGCTTCCCGCTCGAACGCGGCGGCGAGGCGATCACGCTGCTTGCCGAACGGAAAGCAATCGGCAAGGTTGTGGTGACGATGAATTCGGGAGACTGATCATGAACGCTGCTCGCATCATTCTGGCGGGAGCTCTGCTGACCTCGGGCTACGCAGTCTATGCCAAGCCGGCCGCGCATTCGCCCGCTCCGACCGCTGCCGAACTGGTCGCCGCGCGGCAGGCGGGCATGGACATGTCGGCCTCCTCGCTGAC
>JAYURW010000127.1:0-2697 GCA_043756025.1 Novosphingobium sp.
GCGTTGGCCGACATGCCGAGGACCGGGGCGAGGAAATTGCCCGCTGCGCCCGAGACCACGATATCGAGCGGCCCGAACTGATTGCGGGTCTGCTCCAGCGCGCTGCGAATAGCGCCAAAATCGCGCACGTCGGCGCTAAGGCCCAATGCATCGTGGCCAATCTCGCTGGCAGCATTGGCGGCCTTCTCAGGATTGCGCCCACACACTGCCACCTTGGCGCCCAGCTCGGCCATGCGCTTGGCAATGCCCAGATTGATGCCGCTGGTGCCGCCGGCGATGAAGGCCACTTTGCCTTCAAGCAGATTGTCGCGAAATGGTGAGGTCATGTCGGTCCTTTCTTGGTCCTCTCCATTTGTGCCAATCGGCAAAAATGGAGATGATCTGGTTAGCGCGGGGCCATGCGGATTGCGCCATCGAGGCGGATGCATTGGGCATTGAAATAACCGTTGCGGGCGAGTTCGAGCACCAGGCTGCCGAATTCTTCGGGCTTGCCCAGCCGTTTGGGGAACGGCACCGAAGCGGCCAGGCTGTCAAGCACGTTTTGCTTCGCGCCGAGCATCAATGGCGTGGCGAAAATGCCCGGCATGATCGAATTGACCCGGATGCCGAGGTCCGACAAATCGCGCGCCATCGGCAGCACTAGCCCGTTCACCCCGGCCTTGGCCGAACCGTAAATGATCTGACCGATCTGGCCATCTTGGGCCGCGACCGATGCGGTGAGCGTGATGCAGCCGCGCTCGCCATCCTCATTGGGTTCAAGCCCCGCCATGCCCTCGGCCGAAAGCGAGGCGATGCGATAACTGGCCACCAGAATGCCCTGCACTCCGTAGATATAATCGTCAGTTGACAACCGCTTGAGCTGGCCCGCTTCCTTGTCCCAGGCCAGCGTCTTGCCGCGGCGGCTGGTCATCGCGCAGTGCACCGTGATGCGTTCCTGCCCGTGCGCGGCGCGCGCCTTGGCAAAGCCTGCCACCACCGATTCCTCGCTGGTGATATCGACCTTGCAGAACACGCCCCCGATTGCGTCGGCAACTTCCTGCCCGGCGGCTTCGTTGACATCGAAAATCGCAACTTTCGCGCCAGCGGCTGCCAAGGCTTCGGCGCTCGCCCGGCCCAGCCCCGAAGCTCCGCCAGTGACCACCGCTGCCGTGTCCGAATCGATCCGCATTGCTGTTTCTCCCAAATTTAATCGCCCGGTTAATGACGCGGGCATTGACCTGGGGCAAGCGGGATTACAGCATGGGCGCAATCAACCAGGAGAGAACCGATGTCCGCGACCAAAGCCTATGGCGCCACTGCCCCCACTTCAGGCGTCGCCCCGATGACAATCGAGCGCCGGACCTTGCGCGGCGAGGACGTGGAAATCGATATCGCGTTTTGCGGAGTGTGCCATTCAGACCTCCACGCCGCGCGCAATGACTGGGGCCGGACCAATTACCCGTTCGTACCAGGGCATGAGATCGCCGGTTTGGTCAGCGCGGTCGGCCCCGACGTCAAGGGCTTCAAGGTGGGTGACCGGGTTGCGGTCGGCACCGTGGTCGATAGCTGCCGCCACTGCGATGCCTGCGACGACGGCGAGGAAAACTATTGCCGCGAAGGCGTGACCGGGACTTACAACGGCAAGGACCGGATCGACGGCAGCCCGACTTATGGCGGCTATTCCAAATCCATCGTGGTCGCCGAACCCTATGTGCTGCGCGTGCCTGACAGCCTCGACATGGGCGCCGCCGCGCCGCTGCTCTGCGCCGGGATCACCACTTATTCGCCGCTCAAGAACTGGAACGTGGGCCCGGGAACCAAAGTCGGCGTGATCGGGCTCGGTGGGCTTGGCCACATGGGGGTGAAGTTCGCCAAGGCGCTGGGCGCGGAGGTCACGATGATCACCACTTCGCCGGCCAAGGGCGACGATGCCAAAAAGCTCGGTGCCGATCATGTGCTGGTCTCGACTGACAAGGCGGCAATGAAGGCCGCGGCGCGCAGTTTCGACTTCCTGCTCGATACCGTGCCGGTGCAGCACGACATAACGCCGTACCTGTTCCTGCTCGACCGGCAGGGCACGCTGTGCATCGTCGGGATGATCGACATGATGCCCAGCTTCCATTCGGGGCTGCTGCTCGGCGGGCAGAAGGCGGTGTCCGGATCGGGTGTCGGCGGGATCGCGCAGACGCAGGAAATGCTCGACCTGTGCGGCGAAAAAGGCATCGTCGCCGAGGTTGAATATATCCGCATGGACGAGATCGAGCACGCCTTCGAGCGGATGGAGAAGGCCGATATCAAGTACCGCTTCGTGATCGACATGAGCAGCCTGTGACACAACAGGTTGACCTGTTCTGGTCGTTTCGGTCACCCTATTCGTACCTGGTGACGCCGCGGCTGATCGAGCTTGAGCGGGACTGGGACGCGCAGGTAAGGGTCCGCCCGGTGCTGCCGATCGCGGTGCGTCAGCCTGATTTCTTTGCCAACGCCGATCCGCTATGGATCAGCTACCTGATGCGCGATTGCCAGCGCAGCGCCGACTTTGCCGGGCTCCCGCTGCGCTGGCCACGGCCCGATCCGGTGGTGATGGATTTCGCAACCCGGACCTACCCCAAGGAGCAGCCCTATATCCACCGGCTGACCCGGCTTGGCCAACTGGCGAGCGAGCGCGGGTTCGGCCTTGCGCTGCTGCGCCAGGTCAGCGACCTGATCTGGTCAGGC
>JAYURW010000128.1:0-41488 GCA_043756025.1 Novosphingobium sp.
GGATGAGCGGGTGTTGCGAGAAAACCAATTGTACAAGGCCCGCTCAGGCTGAGCTTGTCGAAGCCCGCGCGCCACGGAGGCCACCATGGCAGAATACGACTACGACGTGATCTTCATTGGCTCCGGCCCCGGCGGCTATGTCGGCGCGATCCGGGCGGCGCAGCTGGGGCTGAAGACGGCTTGCGTGGAAAGCCGCGAGACGCTGGGCGGGACCTGCCTCAACGTCGGGTGCATTCCTTCGAAAGCGCTGCTGCATGGTTCGGAAAAGTTTGAGGAAGCCGCCAATGGCTCGCTCGCCCGTTACGGCGTCAAGCTGGGCAAGGTTGAGCTCGATCTGGCGGTACTGCAGGCGGACAAGGCTGATGCCGTCAAGGGCCTGACCGGCGGGATCGAATTCCTGTTCAAGAAGAACAAGGTCGACTGGCTGAAAGGCACCGCCGCGTTCAAGGATGCCCACACCGTCACTGTTGCGGGCAAGGATTACTCCGCCAAAGAGGTCGTGATCGCCACCGGATCGAGCGTTACACCGCTGCCGGGGGTTGCTGTCGACAACGACAAGGGCATCATCGTTGATTCCACCGGCGGGCTGGCACTGGACAAGGTTCCCGCGCACATGGTGGTGATCGGCGGCGGAGTGATCGGGCTGGAACTGGGCTCGGTCTGGCGCCGCCTGGGGGCGAAAGTCACCGTGGTCGAATACCTCGATGCGCTGCTGCCGGGCATGGACATGGACGTCCGCAAGGACGCCGCCAAAATCTTCAAGAAGCAGGGTATGGAGCTGCGGCTCGGCACCAAAGTGACCGGCGCGACGGTCAAGGGCAAAAAGGCCACGCTGACGCTGGAACCTGCCGGTCCTTCGACAGGCTCAGGAGGAGCGGTTTCAGAGGAACTGGAGGCCGATTGCGTGCTGGTCGCGATTGGCCGCCGCCCCAACGTTGACGGCCTCAATATCAAAGCGATCGGGCTGACGCTCAACGCGCGCGGGCAGATCGATACGGCGGCCGATTTCCGTACCAGCGTCGATGGCGTGCGCGCAATCGGCGATGTGATCCCCGGGCCGATGCTCGCGCACAAGGCTGAGGACGAGGGCATTGCCGTGGCCGAATACATCGCCACCGGGATCGGCATCGTCAACCATGCGGTGATCCCCGGGGTGGTCTATACCAACCCCGAATTCGCCGGGGTCGGCCTGACCGAGGAGCAGGCCAAGGAACAAGGGCTGGCGATCAAGGTCGGCAAGTTCCCGATGATGGCCAACAGCCGCGCCAAGACCAATCACGAGCCGGACGGTTTCGTGAAGGTGATCGCCGACGCCGCTACCGACAAAGTGCTAGGTGCCTGGATCATCTCGACCTTGGCCGGAACGATGATCGCCGAAGTGGCGCTTGCGATGGAGTTTGGCGCTACATCCGAAGACATCGCCTATACCTGCCACGCCCATCCGACCCATGCCGAAGCCGTCAAGGAAGCCGCGATGGCGGTGACCGGAAAACCAATCCACATCTAACCGGCGTTCGTCATTGCGAGGGGCGAAGCCCCGTGGCAATCCACAGCAGAGCCGAGCGGCGCTGGATTGCCACGCTTCGCTCGCAATGACGATAACCAGAACCTGAAAGCGCATCCCATGGCCGACACCCAAACCATTGCCCTGACCAACGACGAGATCGAAATGCTGGTCGATGCCCTCGAAGTCGATCTGGAAGGCTATAGCGAAGCCGCCAAGGAAGCGCGGATGAGCAACAACCGCGAAGACATCGTGACTTTCAGCGAAGCCGCCACCCGCGTCCAGGTGTTGAAGGACCGGCTGCAAGAGCTGATCGAAGACTGACCCGGATATGGCGCGGGGCAACCTGATCCGCCGTTTTGCCCGCTGGCACATCTGGCTGGGCTGGCTGGCCGCGATCCCGTTGCTGCTGTGGACGGTAAGCGGCCTGTTTATGACGTTGCGCCCGATTGACGGGGTGCGCGGCACCGATCTGCGGGCGGAGCCCCCGCCGCTCGATGCTGCAAAGCTGGCGCTGCCGCGGCTGGCCGGGCCTGTCGCCAAACTGGTGTTGGTGGCTGAGGCAGGACGTCCGGTCTGGGTGGTAACGCTTGGCGAAGGATCCAAGCAGCGCTTTTCCGGCCTCGATGGCGCGCGGCTCGGCCCGGTTGAAGAGATCGAGGCCCGCAGCTTGGCCGATGCCGCCTTTGCCGGGGAGGCCAAGCTTTCCGCCGTGCAGCGTTTTGCCGCCGATCAGGCCCCGCTTGAGCTGCGCCAGCCCCGGCCTAGCTGGCAGGCGAAGTTCACCGATGGTACCCACGTCTATATCGACGCTGACACCGGCGAAATGCTCGCGCTGCGGACGCAGTTCTGGCGGGCGTTCGATTTCATGTGGGGCTTGCATATCATGGACCCGATGGGCCGCGAAAATACCAGCCACTTTCTGCTGTGGCTGTTTTCTGTGGTGGCATTGGTGACCAGCCTGTTTGGCACCACGCTATTGTTCCGGCGGCGGAAGGCAGCACGATGAGCGCCGCCCTGCCCCAGATCCCCGCCGTGCTCGATCTGGCCGGAACCGCCGTTTTCGCGCTAACCGGGGCACTACTGGCGGCGCGGATGCAGCAGACCTTTGTGACTATGGCGTTCTTTGCGCTGGTCACCGGCGTCGGCGGCGGATCGGTTCGTGATCTGTTGATCGGCGCACCAGTGTTCTGGGTCCGCGATCCGTGGGTCGCGCCGGTTTGCCTGGGTACCGCGCTGATCGCTTGGTACACACCGCGCAAATGGTGGGAAGGCAAACTGCTCGACTATGCCGATGCTGCCGGGCTTGCCGCCTATGCGGTGCTGGGCACGGCCAAGGCGTTGGCCTTTGGCGTGGCGCCGGTTGCGGCGGTGCTGATGGGGGTGATCACCGGCTGCGTCGGCGGGGTAATCCGCGATGTGCTGGCCGGGCGGCCCTCGATCATCATCCGCCCTGAATTGTATGTCACCGCCGCCGCGCTGGCATCCGCGCTGTGCGCCGGAGCCGCGGTTCTGGAGTTGCCGCGCGAACTGGGCTGGACGCTCGCCGCACTGGCCGGGTTTGGGCTGCGCTGCGGAGCCATCCACTTCGGGCTGGCGCTCCCTGCTTACCGCCGAGAAGAAAGCTAACCCGGACGATCCTCCCCGGAACGGGGAGGTGGCGCGCGCGAAGCGCGTGACGGAGGGGTCGAAGCCTCTCCGCAAGCGACGAGCCATCGGAGAGGTTTCGGCCCCTCCGCCCCTGCGGGGCACCTCCCCGTTCCGGGGAGCATCAGGCCGCTTAAGCCCGGTCCAATTCCTTCAGCGGACGGCTGGCATCGGCCAGATCAGCAGGGTCGATCACCGCGCCTTCCTCGACCAGCTTACGCGCCTGTACATAGTCCTTGATCCGGTTCACCGCATCGCAGGCGATCAGCTTGCCACCTTTCAGGTACAGCACCGAAAAACTGCGCTCCACCGGGTCGCCGCGCAACACCGCCGTATCGTACCCGGCCGATAGCCCCACCGTTTGCAGTTTCAGATCATACTGGTTCGACCAGAACCACGGTGTCGCCGCGTAGGGCTGCGGATCGCCGGTAATCGCCTTAGCCGCGCAGCTAGCCTGATCGTTGGCATTTTGCACCGATTCCAATCGGATAACGCCGCCATCTGCGAAAGTGCTGGAATGCGCAGCGCAATCGCCAATGGCATAGATATGCGGCAGGCTGGTGCGGCAAAAGAGGTCTACATCAACCCCGTTGCCGCCCGCTGCGCCCGCGCTCAGCAATGGCCAGACCGCCGGGACGATCCCGATCCCCACGATCACCAGCTGGCAATCGATCACCGACCCATCGGCCAACCGAACACCCGAAACCCGGCCCTCACCTTCGATTGCTTCGATCCCGGTTTCGGTTCGCAGATCGACGCCGTGGGCGCGGTGTTCCGCCTCAAAAAAGATCGACAGCTCCTCGCCCGCCACTCGCGCCAAAACGCGCGGCAACACTTCGAGCAAGGTTACCTCCTTGCCCAGCTTGCGCAGCACCGCCGCCGCTTCCAGCCCGATATAGCCGCCGCCAACGATCACCGCGCGGGTGACGCCGCTCAATTCGCTCAGGATCGCGTCGGCATCGGCGCGGGTCCGCACTCCGTGGACCCCGGCAAGGTCAGCGCCGGGGCACGACAACCGGCGCGGATCGCCGCCGGTTGCCCAGATCAGCTCGCCATATTCGGCGCTGCGCCCATCGGACAGGGTTACCGCCTGCGCCTCGGGCAAGACCGCCGTCACCTCCGTATTTAGCAGCAGCTCGATGTTCTTGCCGGCCCAGAAATCAGCCGGGCGGATCAGCAGCCGCTCCCACGCCTTGTCGCCCAGCATATATTCCTTGGACAATGGCGGACGCTCATAAGGCGGCTCGCTTTCACGCCCGATCAAGGCGATGCTGCCGGCAAAGCCCAACTGGCGCAGCTGGATCGCGGCATAGGCCCCGCCCTGTCCCGCCCCGACAATGATCACATCGTATTTCATTGCGCCATTCGCCTCCGAACTTGTCCATCCGCCATAGCGCGCGCGCCTGTTTGCACAATCCTGTTGCGCGTGTGGTTGACCGCGCTACCACAGGATTCAAGGGAGAACTGACTGTCATGAACGGCGCCGAGGCTTTTATCGAAACGCTCCACAATTGCGGAGTGGAAGTCTGCTTCGCCAATCCCGGTACGTCAGAAATGCAGCTGGTCGCCGCGGTTGATCGCCAGCACGGGATGCGCGCAATTCTTGGCCTGTTCGAAGGCGTGGTGACCGGCGCAGCCGATGGTTACGGGCGAATGGCGGATAAGCCCGCCGTAACCCTGCTGCATCTCGGCCCCGGGCTCGGAAATGGCCTCGCCAACCTGCACAATGCCCGCAAGGCTGGTAGCCCGATCATCAACATGGTCGGCGAACACGCCACTTATCACAAACATTTCAATGCCCCGCTGACCTCTGACACCGAAGGCGTCGCCCAGCCGATGTCAGACTGGGTCCGCATCTCACGCAGTGAACGCGATCTGGCCCAGGCCGGTGCCGAAGCCTTTGCCGTGGCGCAAAGCTATCCGGGCAAGGTCGCGACCGTAGTGGTCCCGGCTGACCACGCCTGGACTGAGGGCGCCGCGACGGTCAGCGTGCCCGCGATTGCTGCCGCTCCGAAATCACCCGCCGCAACTGTCGCCGCCGCTGCCGAAGCGCTCAAAAACGGCGAAGGCCCCAAGTGCCTGTTTCTGGGCGGACGCGCGTTGCGCGAAGACGCTTTGGTGCAGGCCGGGCGGATCGCAGCGGCCACCGGCGCACGCCTGATCGCCGAAACTTTTGCGGCCCGCCATCAACGCGGCGTGGGCCGGGTTGCGGTGGAAAAGCTGCCCTATTTCGGTGAGCAGGCAGAGGCATATCTGGCAGAGTTCACAACGATTGTGTTCTGCGGGGCCGAACCGCCGGTGTCGTTCTTCGCCTATCCGGGCAAGCCGAGCTGGCTCTCGCCGCCCGGTGCCGCGCTGGTCCGACTTGCTTCAATGCGCGAAGATGCGCTGGCGGCTTTGACGGCGCTGGCCGATGCACTGGACGCCCCGGCAGAGCCCGCACTGGTGCAGGCCGCGTCCAGTTTCCCGGCTGAACCGGGCAAGCTTAACAGCGCCAACCTTGGCGCGGTTCTGGCCGAACTGCTGCCCGAAAACGCCATCGTTTCGGACGAAGGCGCGACCCAGGGCGGTGCCTCAATGCTGATGTGCGCAGGCGCGAAACCTCACGATTGGTTGCAATTGACCGGCGGCGCAATCGGTCAGGGCCTGCCGCTGGCAGTCGGCGCGGCGGTCGCTTGCCCAGACCGCAAGGTGATCGCGCTGCACGGCGATGGCGGGGCAATGTATACCAATCAGGCACTGTGGACGATGGCGCGCGAGCAGCTCGATGTGACCACGATCATCCTCAACAACGGGTCCTACGCGATCCTCAACATCGAGCTGATGCGGGTCGGGGTGCAGAACCCCGGACCCAAGGCGCTGGCGATGCTCGATCTGACCAACCCGGCGATCAACTGGAGCCAGATTTCAGAGGGCATGGGCGTGCCCGCGGTGCGAGTCGACACCACCGAAGGCTTCCGTGCGGCGCTGGTTGAAGCGTTGGCGGCGAAGGGGCCGCGGTTGATTGAGGCACTGCTTTGATGGCAGAATCGCTCAACCTCCTGCCCGCTTCCTACAGCGATTTCCGGCGCAAGGCCGAGCGCCGCCTGCCGCGATTCCTGTTCGATTACATCGATGGCGGGGCTGGAGCCGAAGTGACCCTGCGCCGCAACACCGCTGATTGGGAGGCCGTGCAGCTGACCCAAAAAGTGCTGCGCGATGCCTCGAAGCTGGATTGCTCGGTCGAACTATTTGGTGAGCAGCTGGCCATGCCGCTGGTCCTCGCGCCCGTTGGCATGGGCGGGATGACGGCGCGGCGCGGCGAAGTTCAGGCCAAGCGTGCAGCCGACGCAGCGGGGATCCCGTTCTGCCTGACGACTGTCGGCGTCTGCTCGCCTGAGGAAGTCGGGCAGGTGTCGGACAAGCCGTTCTGGTTCCAGCTCTATATGCTGAAGGACCGCGGCGTGGTCAGCGATATTCTGGCCCGGGCCTGGGATCAGGGGGTCCGAACGCTGGCTTTCACCATCGATCTGGCGGTGCTCGGCACCCGCTATCGCGACATCCGCAATGGGATGGCCGGCGGGCTTGGCCCGTGGGGCAAGCTGCGCGCGGGGCCGATTGACTATGCCCTGCGCCCCAGCTGGGTGCTCGATGTCGGCCTGCGCGGGCGCCCACACGGGCTGGGTACGGTGGCCAAATATGTCGCCGGAACCGGATCGGGCAATGTCGCCAATTTCATGCAGTGGATGGCGGGGCAGTTTGATAATTCGGTGACCTGGAAGGACATCGAATGGCTGCGCGGGGAGTGGAAAGGCAATCTGCTGCTGAAAGGCATTCTCGATGTTGAGGACGCGAAAGCTGCGGTCGGGATCGGCGCCGATGGGATCATCGTCAGCAACCACGGCGGGCGCCAGCTTGACGGCGTAGCCTCAACCGCGACCATGCTGCCGTACATCGCAGACGCCGTGGGCGATCAGACCACCGTGCTGGTCGATGGCGGCATCCGCACCGGTCAGGACCTGGTCCGCGCGCTGGCGCTGGGGGCCAAGGCGGCGCTGATCGGGCGGCCGTGGGCACTGGCCATGGCAGCCGGCGGAGAGGCCGCGCTGACGCGTTATCTGGGCCTGATGAAGCAGGATATGCGCACTGCGCTGGGGCTGAGCGGAGCGATCAATGCCCGCGATGTCGGGCGCGGGGTGTTGTTGGGGCGCTAGTCGATATTGACTGAGATCCTCCCCGGAACGGGGAGGTGGCGCGCGCGAAGCGCGTGACGGAGGGGCCGGAAGCGTGCCGCCTCCCCGTCGTTTGATTAGGAGAGCTTTCGGCCCCTCCGCCCCGATGGGGCACCTCCCCGTTCCGGGGAGGATCGATCGCCCACTACCGCCCCCCAAACACCGCCGGGCGTTTTTCCAGAAACGAGCTTACCCCTTCCCTGAAATCATCGCTGGCGAACAGTGGCAACAATTGCAGGTAAACGTGTTGGACGTGCGTCTCAAACGTCTCGTCCAGACCCATCCGCATCAGGCGTTTGCTGGCGCGCACCGCCATCGGGGCATTGGCGGCGATCTCGAGCGCCATCGCGCGGGCGGCGCTCGCCACTTCGTCCGCCGGAACCACTTGATTGACCAATCGTTCGGTC
Organism: Novosphingobium sp.; assembly: GCA_043756025.1. Lineage (GTDB taxonomy): Bacteria > Pseudomonadota > Alphaproteobacteria > Sphingomonadales > Sphingomonadaceae > Novosphingobium. Next base: position 7,770 of record JAYURW010000128.1, read on the forward strand.
AGGCAGTCTGCGGCGCTGAGCGTGCGCCCGGTGAAGATAATCTCCGCCGCCTTGGCCCAGCCGAGCATTCGCGGCAGAAACCAGGTTCCGCCGGATTCGGGCACCACCCCGCGCTTGACGAACGCGGCAGCGAGCTTGGCATTGTCGGCCATGATCCGGATATCGCAGCCGAGCGCGAGGTCCATGCCGTAACCCGCCGCAGACCCGTTGAGCGCGCAAATCACCGGCTTGTCCATCGCGAACAGCACCGTCGGCGGCGTGTTGCGCAGATCGATGGTTTCAGGCGGGCGGCGATCCTTGCCGCCGATCCCCTGCCCGGCCGAAGCCTCGTTCAAATCGAGCCCGGCGCAGAACGCGCGGCCGGTGCCGGTCAGGATCACCACCCTCACAGCGGAGTTTTCATTCACAGCCACAAAGGTCCGGGTCAGCTCGTCCAGCATGGCGGAAGAAATGGTGTTCATCCGGTCGGGCCGGTTGAGCGTGATAGTGGCAATGGCATCGGAAATTTCGACAGTCAGCGCGGTCATCGCGGGTTCTCCTAAGCCAGCACTTTGCCGGGGTTGAGCAGATTCTTGGGATCGAGCGCCGCCTTGATCGTGCGCATCAGCGCAATCTCCTCGGGCGAGCGGGTGATGTGCAGCCAGTCACGCTTTTCCAAGCCAATGCCGTGTTCGGCGCTGATCGAGCCATGGTGCGGGATCAGGCCGGAATAGACCAGCTCCTCGATCCGGTGTTTGGTTTCGGGCGTAAATGGCTCTGCTCCCAGCAAAATGTGCAGATTGCCATCGCCGATATGGCCGAACACGATCAGCTTGCAGGTCGCGCCCAAAGCCTCGGCCGCACGCAGTTCCAGATCGCGGACATAACCGTCCATCGCCACAATCGGCAGGCTGATATCGAACGTGACCGAGGGCGTAGCATAGGCAAACAGCGCCTCGATATCATCGCGGATCGCCCAGATCTGCGCGGCTTGGGCTTTGCTGGCGGCGATCACCGCGTCGGCGGCAATGCCCTGTTCCAGCACTTCACCCAGCACGGCTTCGAACAATTCGGCGTCGCGCTCGGGATCGGTACCACTGGCCTCGACAATCACGTAACAGGCATGACCACCGGGCAGCGGCGGGGTGTGGCGGCCCGATGCGATTGCGATCGGTTCGTAGAAACTGGCCCACATCACTTCGAACGAAGTCAGCATGCCGCCCAGCCGCTGGCCCGCCTGCACGAACAGACTCTGCACCGCTTCAAAGCTCTCCAATGCCAGCAGCGCGGTGCCGGTCGAAAGCGGCGCCGGGTGCAATTTCAGCACCGCACGGGTAACGATCCCCAGCGTCCCCTCGCTACCGATAAACAGCTGTTTCAGATCATAAGCCGCGTTGTTTTTGAGCAAGACGTTGAGCGAGGAGATGACCGTGCCATCGGCCAGCACCACCTCCAGCCCCAGTACGTTGTCGCGCATCATACCGTAACGGACTACCGAATTGCCCCCGGCGTTGGTGGCGATCCCGCCGCCAATCGTGGCCGAGCCGCGCGCGCCCCAATCGACCGCGAATTTCAGCCCTTGCGCCGCCGCCGCCTCTTGCGCCGCCTGCACCGGGCAGCCCGCCTCGACGATCATGGTCCGCCCAACGGGATCAATCGCGCCAATCCCGCGCATCCGCTCCAGCGAAATCTGGATGTCATCCGGCTGGCAGACGTTGCCATGGACCAGCCCGGTATTGCCGCCTGCGGGCACCACCACTTGCCCGGCGGTATGGCACAGTTTCATCACAGATGAGAGTTCGGCGGTGCTGGCCGGGCGGACAATCGCCTTGGCCTGACAGGTGCTCAGCCCCATGAAATCGGCGGCCCGGCCCGAAACGTCAGCGCCGGTCAACAAGCCTTGCGGGCCAACGATCTGGGCGATTTGGGTGAGCAGGTCGGTCATGGCCGAAAGGCTACCCCGTCAGTTCGGACCCGGCAATAGCCCCTCCCCGCCGGGGAGGGGGACAAGTGTTTAGCGCCTCAGTCCAGCCGCTCAATAATCACTGCCGGGGCCATGCCGCCCGCCGCGCACATCGTGATCAGGCCGTAGCGGCCACCGGTGCGCTCCAGTTCGTCGAGCGCGGTGCCGATCAGGATTGAGCCGGTCGCGCCGATCGGATGACCCAATGCGCAGGCCCCGCCGTTCGGATTGACCTTCGACCGATCGAGATCGAGATCGCGGATGAACTTTTCAGCCACTACCGCAAATGCCTCGTTGATTTCCCAGACGTCGATATCGTCTTTGCTCAGCCCGGCCTTGGCCAAAACCTTTTTCGCCGCCGGAACCGGGGCATTGAGCATCAGCGTGGGATCATCGCCCTGATTGCAATAGGCCACGATCCGCCCGCGCGGCTTCAGCCCGTGTTGGTCGGCATAGTCCTTGCTGGTCAGCAGGATCGCCGCCGCCCCATCGACCACGCCCGAACTGTTACCGGCGTGGTGGAAATGCTGAATTTCGAGATCGGGATAGCGGCGGTTGATCTGCTTGCGGAAAGTCGTTCCGCCCAAATCAAAGTCGGCGATCCCGGAAAAGCTGGGCTTCAGCGCGGCAAGCCCTTCGGCAGTGGTTTCTGGGCGGGGAAATTCTTCGCGGTCAAGCGCGACGCTACCATCGTCGTTATAGACGGTGATCAGTGACTTGTTGAAACGCCCTTCCTTGATCGCGACATCGGCGCGTTGCTGGCTGACCAGTGCCAGGCCGTCGAGCGCCTCGCGGCTGATCCCTTCCATCGTCGCAATCGCATCGCCGCAGACGCCCTGATGGCTTTGCGGGTGCAGCATGTCGAGCGCTGGGTTGCCCGAGCCCATCCCCATCGGCTTGATCCCGGCGTTGGCCTCTTCGGCGCCCATGGCCGAGGTGTAGCTCATCATTTCGGTGCCGCCGGCAATCACGCAGTCTTCCATGCCGCTCATCACCGATGCCGCTGCAAAGTTGACCGAGCTGATCCCGCCGCCGCAGAATCGGTCGAGCGTGGTTCCGCTGGCTTTGGTGTCATAGCCGGCCGCCAATGCCGCCATTCGGCCCAGATCGCCGCCTTGCTTGCCTTTTTGCGTGCTGGTTGACCAGATGATGTCGTCAACCGTTGCGGTATCAAGGTGGTTGCGCTCTTTGATCGCTTTCAGCACGGTCGCCGCCAGATGCTGCGGGTGGAGGTGCGAAAGCGCGCCCTTGCCGGGCTTGCCAATCCCGCGCGGGGTGCGGACTGCGTCGATGATATAGGCTTCGGCCATGAGTTTTGGTCCTCTTTCTGGAATACAAATTTCGCTGTCCCCAAACCCGTCTACCCTGAGCTTGTCGAAGGGCTGGCTTGTTCTTCGGTCGTCATTGGACGCGGCACAAAGAACAAGGACAGTGCTTCGACAAGCTCAGCATGAACGGGATCGGGGTCAATTCAAAAGTGTCCGGTTCAGACCAGCATACCGGACAGGCGCTGGCGAATGATGGTTTCGGCGTCAGCCACGATCCGGCTGACGAGTTCCTCGCAAGTCGGGATATCGTGGATCAGGCCTTGGACCATACCGGCCGACCAGATGCCGTGTTCGGTATCGCCGGTTTGCAGACCTTCGCGGCCGCGCACGCCCTTGACCAGATCGGCAACGGCGGTGAAATCCTTGCCCTCGGCCTCGGCCGCAACCACGGCCTGCGCGATGCCGTTCTTGGCGACGCGGGCAGTGTTGCGAAAGGTGCGAAAGATCAGCGCGGTATCGCGCTCGTCATGATCGACCATCGATTGCTTGAAATTCTGATGGATCGGGGCCTCGACCGTGGCGGTAAAGCGCGTGCCCATGTTGATGCCATCAGCGCCGAGCGCCAGCGCCGCCGCAAGGCCCCGCCCATCGCCAAACCCGCCGCTGGCGAGCAGCGGGATCTTGACCTTATCGGCCGCCACCGGAATCAGGATCAGTCCGGGAATATCATCTTCACCGGGATGCCCGGCGCATTCGAACCCGTCGATCGAGATCACATCGACCCCAGCGCGCTCCGCCGAAAGCGCGTGACGCACGGCGGTGCATTTGTGCAGGATCTTGATTCCGTGCGGCTTCATCATCTCCCACAGTTCACGCACCGCGGGCGTCCCGGCGGTTTCGACGATCTTGATCCCGGCATCGATGATTGCCTGGGTATAGGCCTTGTAATCCGGCGCGTTGATGGTTGGGAACACGGTCATGTTCACGCCAAACGGCTTGCTGGTCATCCCCTTGCAGCGTTCAATTTCAGCGGCAAGCGCTTCGGCGCTCGGTTGGGTCAGCCCGGTGATAATCCCCAGCCCCCCGGCGTTGGAAACCGCACTGGCCATTTCGGCCGTGCCGACCCACTGCATCCCGCCTTGGACCACCGGATGTTCGATCTCCAGCAGTTCGGTAATACGGGTCTTGATAGCCATCGCGGCACTCCTCATCAAACGTCGGTTCGGCGGTTGGTTTAACCGAACAGTTAAATTTGGCAATCGCCTATCGAAGCAAGTCGGGCAGTGTCAAGCCTTGCTTATGATAAGCAGGTCTATTATATGCCTAGTCATGCTGACTTTGCCCTATCTGCTGTCTGACAGCGCACGCCTGCTGCGGCGGGCGTTTGATGCGCGGGTGCGCGAACTGGGAATGACCAGTCCGCAAGCCCGACTGCTGCTGATCCTGCACCATACCGAGGGTGAGAATCAGGGCTTTTATGCCGAGCGGCTGGAAGTTGAGCCGATCTCGCTGACCCGGATGATCGACCGGATGGAAGAATCGGGCTTGATCGAGCGCCACCGTGATCCCGCCGATCGCCGCGCCTGGCGCCTGCATCTGACCGAACGGAGCCGCCAGGTGATCGATCAGGTCCGCGCCTGTCTGGCCGATCTGGAAGGCGAAATGCTGGCCGGGCTGGATCCTCCCAAACGCGAGGCGCTGACCCTGATGCTGGAGACCATCCGTGAGAACTTTAGCAATGCCCGCGCCGGGCTGGAGTTGACCCATGGCTGAAGCCGACACGCCGATCATCGCCGACCCGGCTAATACTGAGGCAACGCCGCCGCTCAAACCAAAGCGCCGCTGGGGGCGACTGGCGCTGATGCTATCGTTGCCGCTGCTGCTGTTGGTCGCGGGGCTAGTCTATTGGCAAAGCCTGAAAGGCCAGGTCAGCACCGACAACGCCTATGTCCACCTCGACAAGGTTTCAGTCTCGGCGCAGGTTGGCGGGCAAATCGTTGACGTGCGGGTCAGGGAAAACCAGCGGGTCAAAGCCGGCGATCTACTGTTCGTGATTGATCCCGAACCGTTCCAATTGCAGATCGTTCAGGCTGATGCGGCAATGGCATCGGCGCAGGCCAATCAGATCGCGGCGGCCAATGCCAGCGCGCTTTCGGGAGCCGATATTTCGGCTGCCCAGCAAAACATCGCCTTTGCTCGCTCCAACCTGACCCGGCAAGAAGCGCTCTGGCGCAAGGGCTTTACGACCAAGGCGGATTTCGAAGCCGCCCAATACCAGGTCACCTTGGCGCAGGAACAGCTGCGGCTGGCTCAGGCCAAGCGGCAGGAAGCGGCGGCCAAGCTGTCCTCTGGTCGCCAGATACCGGGGGTCTATCCGCAAGTCGCCTCGGCTCAGGCCCAGCGCCGGGTGGCCGAACTGAACCTGCGGAGGACCGAAGTGCGGGCGCCGATTGCTGGGCAGATTAGCCAGGCCGGGCGGCTCCAGACCGGCCAGCAAGTTGTTTCGGGTGTGCCGGTGCTAACCTTGGTGGCCGATGGCAGCGCCTATATCGAAGCCAATTTCAAGGAAACCGATCTGGCCGATATGCGGGTGGGCCAATCCGTCGAGGTGCGGTTCGATGCCTATCCCGGACTGGTCCTGAAAGGCCATGTGGCCTCGATCGGGGCAGGCACCGGCAGCGAATTTTCGGTCCTGCCCGCGCAGAACGCGACCGGCAACTGGGTTAAAGTGACCCAGCGCGTGCCGGTGCGGGTTGTACTCGATGAAGCCAGCCCGCGTCCGCTAATCTCGGGCCTGTCGACCAAGGTGACGGTCTTCACCGACGGCCGTCGGCGCTAAACCCGCGATGGCCAGCGCTGCTGCCAACCGTCCGCGCGCCGCTCCGCCGCCCCGGGTGGCTACCGCGGACGATGACATAGCGCTGTTGCCGGCCCGGAACCCAACTCTGCTGGCGGTCGGGATCATGGTCGCATCGTTGATCCAGATCCTCGACAGCACCATCGCCAATGTCGCAATCCCGCATATGCAATCGAGCCTCGGGGCGACTTCGGACGAGGTTAGCTGGGTGCTGACCAGCTATATCGTCGCGGTTGCGGTAACCATGCCGTTGACTGGCTGGCTGGCAGATCGGGTCGGATCGCGCCGCTTGTTTATCGCTTCGGTAACCGGATTTGTGCTGGCTTCGATGCTCTGCGGAATGGCCCAGAACATTACCGAAATGGTGATCTTCCGCGCCTTGCAAGGTGCCACCGGGGCTTTCATCGCGCCGCTCAGCCAGGCCGCGATGGTCGATACCAACAAACCTTCACGCCAGCCGCAGATGATGGCGATGTGGGGTATGGGGATCATGATCGGGCCGATATTGGGCCCCATTCTAGGCGGTTGGCTGACCGAAAACTGGAACTGGCGCTGGGTGTTCTACGTCAATTTGCCGCTGGGAATTATCGCACTGGCGATCATGTTGACGCTGCTGCCCTCGCGCCCGATTGCGCGGCGGCGGTTCGATCTGGCGGGCTATGCGATGATCGGCATTTTGCTGACCTCGATCCAGCTGCTGCTGGACCGGGGCAACCATATCGATTGGTTCGAATCGTTTGAGTGCTGGATTTACCTGTTCCTCGCGCTGTCGGCCGCATGGATGGCCGTGATCCATTTCACCACTGCCGAAAATACGCTGTTTCACCGCACGCTGTTTGCCGATCCCAATCTGGTTTTTGCGATATTTTTCAGCGTTGCGATGGGCGTGGTGATGTTTGCCACAATGGCGCTGCTGCCGCCAATGTTGCAGCGCTTGTTCGGTTACAGCGTCATCGATACCGGCATGGCAATGATGCCGCGCGGGGTTGGCACCGTGATCACCATGCAACTTTCCGGCCTACTGGTCCGGCGCGGGTTCGATCCGCGAATCCTGATCGCGGCCGGCTTTAGCATCGCCGCTCTATCACTGTGGGAAATGTCTGGCTGGACGCTCCAGACCGACTATTGGCACATCGCCTCGTCCGGCTTTGTCCAGGGGCTTGGTATGGGACTGGTGTTTATCCCGATGAACGCCAGCGCCTTTGCCACGCTGCCGCCGCACTTGCGCACTGATGGATCGAGCGTGCTCAATCTGGCCCGCTCGATCGGATCGTCGGTCGGGATTTCAATCGTCACCACTATGCTCGCGCGGAACCTGCAAACTTCGCATTCGGACCTCGCGGGAAAGATCACCGCCTCGTTCACGCAAGTAGTCGATTTCTCCACACTTGACCGGTTTCAGACCTTTGGCGAAGCGGCGCTGCGGATGCTTGACGCTGAGGTAAACCGGCAGGCAGCGATGATCGCCTACCTCAACGATTTCTACTTGATGATGTGGATGACTTTGGCAGTGGTGCCGTTCACCCTGCTGATGACCCGCGCCAACCTGTCAGTGCCGAGCGCCCCGAAGAACGAAGACATTCCGCACTAAGAAGGCAACAATTCCCCGACATCGGCCACGCAGATGCCATGCGCCGCGATCAGTTCAGCTAGATCCTCGATCCGGGCCATTTCGCCGTCTTCGCGCATGATCGAACAGATCACTGCGGCGTCCCCGGCATCGGCGCGGCGGCACAGTTCGATGGCGGCCTCCAACGCAGCGGGACGTTCGGCGACGCCGCCGGCCGCCGCAATCAGTGGAAAAACGTGGCCGGGGCTGACGAGGTCATCCCCGGTTGAAGCCGGATCAATCGCCACGGCAATCGTCCGCGCGCGGTCGGCGACGGAAATGCCGGTGGTGACGCCGGTGGTTGCTTCGATTGAACGTCCATGCGGGCGGCCCGATTGGCGGTCGCTGCCCGGATTGATCAGGCTGATCCCCAGCCGCATCGCGTGGGCCGGGGTCAGCGCGAGGCAGATCAGCCCGCGGCCGTGGGTTGCCATGAAATTCACCGCTTCATCCGTGGCGTGGCCTGCGGCTATGGCGAAATCAATATCCCCGCCGCGCAGCCGGTCGCCGGTCAGGACAATCACCTGACCCGCCGCAAGGGCGGCCAATGCCTGTTCCAACGACGCGTTCATTGTTCGTCTGCCGTTGCAGCAAAAGCCCGGGCCCCGCGCAAAACTTGCTGACCGACCAGTTCAAGCTGCAACCGTGCCCGGTCCTCCAGACATTCTCCATCGGGCGAGAACAGCCCGTGGTAGGTTCGGATCGTCGCACCCATCGGGGTCGGCCAACCGCGCAAGGCATGGACAATAGCGCGCATCGTGATCAGCGTGCTCATCGTCGCCTGATCACCATAGGCGGTGGCGATCAGGCCGACCGAACGCCCTTCAAGATAAGGCCGGGGATCCTTCGAGAGGTCTTCCAGATAATCGAGCGCATTTTTGACCAGTCCCGAAATGGTGCCGTGATAGCCGGGTGCTGCGATCAACAGTCCATCAGCGGCCCGGACCGCTTCGACCAGTTCGCCGCCATCGCCTTGTTGGTGTGCGCTGCTGCCGTAGTGAGCCAGATTTGACAGGTAAGCACCGCCGAACACCTGCACTTCTGCCCCGCCCGCGCCCGCCGCCGCAGCCGCTAGCCGCAGCGCCTGCTCGGTGGTCGACCCGGGATTGACGGTGCCGCCAATAGCGACGATCCGGATGGTCAAGATTGCACCTCTTTCTGAAGACTCACAGCGTCAGCGGACCGTGCTGAAGCTGCGGCAAAACATACCGCGCGAACATATCGCACTCATTCACGTGGGGATAGCCGGACAGGATAAAGGCTTCCATCCCGGCGTCCTGATAGGCCCGCAGTTTGGCGATCACCTGATCGGGGGTGCCGACAATCGCCGCTCCGCAACCAGAGCGCGCTCGGCTGATCCCGGTCCACAGGTTGTCCTCAACGAACCCATCACCGTCTGCTGCGCCGCGCAATTCCTGCTGGCGCTGAACCCCAAAGTTCTTGGCATCCAGTGACTTTTCGCGGATCGCCCGGCCGGCCTCATCGTCCAGTTTGGACAGCAGCCGGTCAGCATATTGGCGGGCTTCATCCTCGGTTTCGCGCACGATTACATGGGCCCGGTAGCCGAACTTCAGCGTCCGGCCTTTGGCGGCGGCGCGGGCCTTCATGTCGGTGACGGTTTCGCGGACCTTATCCATCGTATCGGGCCACATCAGATAGACATCGGCGGCTTCGGCGGCGCATTCGCGGGCTTCATGGCTCAGCCCGCCAAAGTAGAACGGCGGACACTTGCCGGAAATCGTCGTGATCCGCGCGGGATCGAGCTTGAGATTGAAAAACTCGCCCTGAAAATCGAGGTGCTCGCCATTCAGCAGCGTCTTGACGATCCGCATGATTTCGGTCGCGCGGGCATAGCGCGGCCCGCTTTCGATCTTCTCGCCCGGCATATCGGACGAGATGATATTGACGTTGAGGCGGCCAGCGGTGCCGGCAGCATTGGGCCCCAGAATCCGGTCGAGCGTCGCGATCCGGCGGGCCAGTTGCGGCGGCCAGTCTTCGCCCATCCGGGCCGCCCACAGCAGCTTGATCCGCTTGACCTGCGTCGCCATGGCGGCGGCAAACACGGTGGTATCGAGCCCGAGCTGATAGCCCGATGGCAGCAGCACGTTGTCAAACCCGCCTTCTTCGGCGCGCATCACGATATTGCGGCAGTGTTCCCAGCTGGAAGCCAGATAGGGATCGGGCACGCCGAGGAATTCGTAATCGTCATCGCACAGGGCTGAAAACCACGAAACTTCGCATTGGGGCTGGGTTGCCGGCTGGTTCATGGCAGTCGTTCTCCTCGCGCGGCGACCAGCACCGCGTACCAATCGGTCCGGTCCCACTGGACGCCCAGCGCCGAAACGCCCTCGGCGATCCGGTCGGCCTGCTGCGATCCGATGATCGGAATGATCCCGGCGGGATGCGCCAGCAGCCAGGAATAAGCTGCGACGCTGCGCGAGATGCCTTTGGCGGCGGCAACCCGGTCAAGCTCGGCGATCACGGCTTTGTCGCGCGCGCTGTCAGCCCCGGCGATCCGCCCGCCGCCCAGCGGCGACCACGCCAGCGGGGTCAGCCCCAGTTGCATCGCCTGATCGAGCTCGCCATTTTCAAAGCAATCGATCCGCAGCGCGCTGATCTCAGGCTGAGTCGCCACCAGTTTATGGCCAAGGAAGTGATTGAGCGCGGCGATCTGCGGCATCGTGAAGTTCGAAACACCAATCGTGCGGATTTTGCCGGCTGTCACCGCATCGTCCAGCACCCTTGCCACTTCCTGCGGATGGGCAAGGATATCGGGGCGGTGGATCTGGTACAGATCGATCCGGTCGGTCTTCAGCCGGGCCAACGAGACGTCAATTGCGCTGCGCAGATAGGCCTCGCTCTGATCATAGGGTAGCGGCGGCATGATCCCGCCCTTGGTCGCCAGCACCATGGCCCCGCGCAAGGCTGGCTCGGCGCTAAGCACTTCGCCCAGCAGCGCCTCGGCATCGCCAAACCCGCCGCTGCCGTCAAAACCATAGATGTCTGCCGTATCGAGGAAATTGATCCCGGCATCGACCGCCGCATGAACCAGCAGCGCCGCCTTAGCCGCAGTGCGGCCGCCTTCGGCCAGACGCCACATTCCCCAGGCGACAGAGGAAACGGTAATTCCGCTGGCACCAAGCGTGCGAGTGGCGGGCGGCAGGGGCAGTGTGCTCATACAAAATTCCTGGCTGGTGGCGCGACCGATGCACGCTCGACGAGTTTGTGGGGCAGACGGCGATGGTTGATATCACCCCCGGCAATGAGAATTTCGGTGGCCGTGCGGGCCAGCTCGGCCATCGGCTGGTGGATTGTCGTCAGCGGCGGCCAGACGGTGCGGGCCAGTGTGGTATCGTCGAACCCGGCCACCGAAAGCTGATCCGGCAGCGCGATCCCGCGATCATGCGCGACCGCCAGAACGCCTGCGGCCATATCGTCGTTCGAGGCGAAAATCGCGGTTGGCCGGTTGGGCATCGCCAGGAAATGCTCGGCTGCGCGCACGCCGCTTTCGAAATCGAATGCGCCTTCGCAAACTAGCGCGGCTTCATAACCGATCCCAGCCCGGTCCAAAGCGCGGCGATAGCCGCTTTGCCGTTCGTCAGAGGCCATATGGTTGGGGTGGCCTTTGATAAAGCCTATCCGGCGGTGGCCGTAGTTGATCAGATGGGTGGTCATGTCGTCCGCCGCCTGAGCATCGTCCATGAACACCGAACTGGTCAGCGCGTGGTTGGTGCCGGGCGAAATTCGCACAAATGGAATGTCCATCGATTCCAGCGCCCGCAGCACCGGGTCACAATCGGTCACCGGCGATGACAGGATGATCCCATCGACATGGGTTTCGGTGACCAACCCGCGAACCTGTTCACCAACCTGCGGATCGGCGACATCAACCGGCTGGGCCAGCAGGCGGATATTGTGCAGCTTGCAATATTCCCAGCAGCCGGTCTGGATCTGGAACATATAAAACGGGCTGTGATTGTCATAGATCAGCGCGATCTGGTTGCTTTTGGCGCCCGACAAAATCCGCGCCGCAACGCTGGGCCGGAAATCGAGCGCGCGCATCGCTTCTTCGACCCGCGCTTTGGTATCGGTGCTGACATAGGGGTGGCCGTTCAGCACCCGGCTGACGGTTTTGACCGCCACCCCGGCCAGCGCCGCTACGTCCCTAATGTTCGACCGTTCGCTCATTGACCCAGCACTCCGTTCAACCCGGCGAACAGCGCGGCAAAGGCGCTGTCCGGGCGGTAGAATACTGGCGGTTGGCCGATTGGTGCAGGTACGTCATGCAGGCCGGGGGCAAAATCCTGCCCAGTCCAGCAATGCCGCCAAGGCCCTTCGCCTGGAAAGATCACCTGCCGCGCTACCGCCGCTTGTTCAATCACTGGCGCCACCAGTAGATCGGCACCGTAGAGGAACTGGTCCTGCACCGCAAAAAGCGCTGGATCGTTGGGGTAATGCAGGAACAGTGGGCGCTGCGCGGGCAAACCCGAACCAACGGCCTCATCGCACAACTGCCGGACATAAGGGGCGAGGTGCGCGTGGACCCGGCTCCACCGGGCAAAGCAGGCCAGCAGCTGCGGCGTGCCGTCATATTGCAGATTATCGTCCGGGCGGTTGCCCTCGTGGCTGCGCATCACCGGGGCAAAAGCGGCCAGCTCGCACCAGCGCTGCATCAGCTCTTCCGTCCGGATATTGCCGAGCAGCGAGGTGTAGCCGCCGCAATCCGAATGGCTGTAGGCATTGCCCACCAGCCCAGCCGAAAGCGCTCCGGTAATCACCGTGCCAATCCCGTCATGGCGGGTGAAATCGACCGATTGGTCCCCGGCCCACAGCAGCGGGCAATGCGCCTGAACGCCGCTGAATCCGGCGCGCATGAAGAACACCGCCTCGCCCGTCTGGCCCCGGCTGGCCAGCGCCATCGCGTTGACTTCGGCCCACAGCACCGGCCAGCGGTTGTGCGCTTCCATCGGGTCTGAGCCATCGGCCAGCCGGACGTCGGTGGGCAGATATTCGCCAAAATCGGCCATCCACCCGGCGATCCCGATATCAAGCATTTCACGGCCCAACACCTTTTCGGCAAACCAGACGCGCGTTTCTGCCCGGGTAAAATCAATCACGCCGCAGTCAAACTCGCCGAAATCAACCAGATAAACCGCATCGGAATCCTGCCTCAGGCAGAAATGCCCGCCTTCCAACGCTTCTTCGTAAAGGATGCCGTCGACCGAGAGATACGGGTTGGCATAGGCCAGAAAGCGGATCCCGCGCGCCGCCAGCGCCGCGATCCGTTCGGGAAGGTCGGGAAAGCGCTGATTATCGCGGCGCCAATCCCAGAACAGGCGGCGGCCAAAGCTGGTTTCGCGGATCCCGGCCCAATCCTCGCACCACAGGCCTGAAACCGACGTACCGGCTGCAATAAATTGCTCAAGCCGGTCAAAGCTGCGCGCGCCATCTTTCAGCCCGACAATCGCCCCGCCAATCGCCCAATCCGGCAGCGGCGGCTGGCGCCCAAACCGACTGGATAGCTGACCGACCAGCTCCACCGGACCATCGGCGGCGAACAATTCAAACGTCGTGGCCGGTGCCCAAACTTCAACCCGGTGGCGGGCTGGATCGGTGAAATCGAGCACCGCATAGGCCTCTGCGTCGCAATGCACCGCCTGCCAGCGCGAGGTCAGGAAGGTCGGCTGCGGATAATTGGTATTCCAGTAATCGCCCCCGGCCATCGCGGCCGCATCCATTTGCTGGGTTAGCTCGGTCGACTTGTCGCGCCCGACGCCCGGCTCGCTGGTCCAGATCGGAAAAGCCCGGCCATTCAGCGCGAGGTAGCTCATTTGCTCGCCCCCGCCCCACACCGCCTCGCCCGGCTCGGCGTGGAAATAGAGGTGGATGCGGTCATAGCCGGGCCGCAGCAGCGTAACCGACAGGGCATTGCCCGCCAGCTCCAGCCGCGCCGCCGGACCAGTGCCATCAGACAGGAGCAAGGCGTTGCCTGAAAGCTCCCAGCTGTCTGGACAAACAGCATTTTGCGGGCTGTCTTCGATCCGGAAATTGCCCCGGACCATCTCCACACTGGGATTGCCACAGGCCATCGCCAGCACCGGACTGCCGGGCCGATGCGACAGGACGATTCGGCCCGCAAAACGCAGGTCAAAGCCGTCTTCGCATTCAATGAACCCGCCTTTCACGCCGATTCTGCCCCTCTCCGCCCATGCTGTTGCGCTATCGCAACGCTTCCGAGCAATCCGTATGACACCGCTTGACATATCGAGGCAATCGACGCAATTCAAGCGTCACAAGTGGAAAGCGCGGACAATCATTCCGTTGGCCAAGCCACATTGCGCAATAACCATGACCGGGAATTTCCGGCTTGGTAGTGGAGGGAGGATACCCGATGAAATCTATGCTTCGTGCTTCCGCAGCTGTGCTGGCGATTACCGCTTTCACCGCTCCGGCCTATGCCCAGGACGCCGCCGCTGCGGCTGACGATCAGGCTCCCGGCGAAATCGTCGTGACCGCCCAAAAGCGTTCGGAAAGCCTGCAATCGGTTCCGGTCGCAGTGTCCGTGCTGAGCGGCGAAGATCTGGCCGATGCCAGCCGCCCCAGCATCGAAAGCGCCGCCCAGATGGTGCCGTCGCTGAACTTCCTGAAATCCGGCACCACGCTCAACCAGACGATTTTCCTGCGCGGGGTTGGCACTGCCACTTTCTCGATCGCCGGTGAACCTTCGGTGTCGACCGTGGTTGACGGCGTGGTCTATGCCCGTTCGGGCGAAGCGTTCAGCGACATGGTCGACGTGGCGCAGATCGAAGTGCTGCGCGGCCCGCAGGGTACGCTGTTTGGCAAGAACGCTTCGGCCGGCGTGGTCAACATCACCACCCAGATGCCCAAGCACGAATTTGGCGGATCGCTAGAAGCCAGCTATTTTGATCGCAGCGAAGTTCGCCTGAAAGGCGCTGTCAATCTGCCGCTGGGCCAGGATCTGGCCGCCCGGGTGACCGGCTTCTATGGCGAATATGATGGCAACATCCGCAACACCACCACCAATGAATGGGTTAACGGGTACAAGCACTGGGGCGTTCGCGGCCAGATGCTGTTTGAACCAAGCGACAACCTGCGGGTTTACGTCGCGGCTGACTATTACAAGAACGACGACGATTGCTGCGCTGACGTCATCGGCACCGGCCCGCTGACCGGCGCCGGTGTGCCCAGCACCAGCCTGGCCTTTGGCGTACTCCCAACACAGCAGGGCGCCGAAAGCCGCAGCGTTGCGCAAAACCTGGTGACCGCCACCAAGGAAGAAGGCTGGGGCATTTCGGGCCAGATCGATCTGGGCGTGGGTAGCCATACCTTGACCTCGATCACCGCCTATCGCGGCTGGGATAACACCGAAATCCGTGATGGTGACTGGCTGCCGATGGCCTATGTCGGCTTCGTCCAATTGCACGATAACGGTCCGCAAGCGTCGACCACGTTCAGCCAGGAAATCCGCCTGACTTCGCCGGGCGATCAGACCCTGTCTTATGTAATCGGCGCCTATTATTCGAAAGCCGAAAGCGAGCGGACTTTCACTCGCAATGTCACCCAGTGCACTGCTGCGGTAGGCGCGCCGACAGGCGTTCTGATCCCTTGCGGCAGCGTCAACGCCAACGCTTCGACTTTCCCTTCGGGCACGGCGACGTTCGGATCGGTGTTTGATAACTTCGCGCTGTTTGGTCAGGCAACTCTCAAGATCGGCGACAAAGCACGCTTGATCGGCGGGCTTCGCTATACCAATGACAAGCTCTCGGTTTACCATCAGCGCGTCACCACCTTGGCCGGTCCCGGGATCCAGGGGAACTTCGATCAGGGCGTTTACAACGAATATATTCGCTTGATCGGATTGGGCACAGCACCAGCCACTGCCGTCGCCGCAGCCTTGCCGTTTTCAAATGGCGTTCCGTTCCGGACCAGCACCAGCAACGACAATTTCTCGGGCAAAGTCGCTTTGCAATATGATTTCAGCGATGATGTGATGGGCTATGTCAGCTATGCTCGCGGCTACAAAGGCCCGGCCTACAACATCTTCTACAACCTGACCGGAACCGGCACCAACGTGATCGAGCCGGAAACGTCAGATTCGATCGAAGTCGGCCTGAAGAACACCTTCATGGACGGCAAATTGACGCTGAACATCGCGGCGTTCTATTCCAAGTACAAGAACTTCCAGGCCAATAATCCCGATCTGGTTTCTGGCGTGGTGGTGACCCGCTTTACCAATGCCGGGTCGATCTCCTCGACCGGGCTTGAAGTTGACCTCAGCTATCGGCCCAGCCGCAACACCACGTTCAACGCCGGTATCGCGATCACCGATGCCCACGTCGTGGCGTTCAACGCCGCGCCGGGGGCTCTACCCACACAGATCGTTCCAGCCGGGACCAAGCTGGGCTATGCCCCGACGGTCAAGGGTTCGGTTTCGTTCGAACACCGCTTCGTTACCGGCAACTTCGCCGATATCGCCATCGGCACTTCGATGAACTTCCAGTCCAAGCAATTTTCGCTGTTCTCGCCGGATGCGGTGCAGCGCAACCTGGGGACCATCCCCGGTTATGGGCTGGTCAACGCCTCGATCTCGCTGGTTGATCCCAGCGACGGCTGGAAGCTGACTTTCCATGTCCGCAACGTCTTGGACAAGGCCTATGCAGCGGCGATCATTAACGGCGGCGTCAGCGGCGCCTATCGTTACCAGATCCCGCGCGATGCAGATCGCTACTTCGGCGTGAGCCTGCGGGTCGGCTTCTGATCGGCATGGTTCTGGACTAAAGCTATTGGGGCCTTCGCTTTCGGGCGGAGGCCCCAGTTTTTTGTAAACGGCGGATCGGCCGAAGTGGGGAGTGCGCGCAGGTGCAGGTTCAGAAAATCAACAGCCGGCTTAGCTGGACGCTGTTCATCATCCTGTCCGTTGCGGGGATTTTCAACGCGATGGACCGCCCGATTATCGCAATCCTCAAACCCGATATGTCGGCCGATTTTGGCTGGGATGACAAGGACTTTGGCGATCTGGGGTTCTACACCCAGATGGCGGCGGCTTTTTCATTCCTGTTCACTGGCTGGCTGGTTGACCGGCTGGGAGTGCGCAAATCGATGATCGGCGGGGTCACCGCGTGGAGCCTGGCGGCGATGGCCCACGGCTGGGCGATTACGACCTGGCACGTTGTGGCCGCGCGGGTCGGCCTCGGCGCGACCGAAGCGGTGCAGACCCCGCTAACGATCAAGACCGTTGCGACCCTGTTTGAGCCGGACAAGCGCTCGTTTGCATTTGGCGTTGGCACCGCGATCGCCAGCATCGGCACGATTTCGCTGCCGTTCTTTATCCCGTTCCTCGCGCTGACTTTTGGTTGGCGCGGAGCGTTGATCTTTGGCGGTGTGGCCGGGTTCATTTCATTGGCGGCCTGGTTGCTGCTGGCCCGCGGGATCCAGTTTGATGATGCGGCTGAGGATGAAACGCTCGACTATAACGATGATGCCGCGCCCTATGGCCCGATCCTGCGCGAACGGCGGACCTGGGCGATCTGCGTGGCCAAGGCGATTTCGGATGCGACCTGGTGGTTCATCAATTTCTGGCTCGCCGATTTTTACCGCAAGACATTTAATCTGACGACAAAGGAACTGGCCGTACCGCTGGGCATTGCCTTTGCCGGGTCGGCGCTGGGTGCGCTGTTCGCTGGGTGGATCTCGACCCGGTTGCTCGAGCGCGGCTGGTCGGTCAACCGGGTCCGCAAGACGGTGATGTTGGTGTCGGCGCTGGTCGTCACGCCCTTGCCGTTCATTACGCAACTCAATTCATTCTGGCCGGTCGCGATTATGATGGGTGTTGTGATGGCCGGGCATCAGGGCTTTTCCCTGTCGATCTTTGCGACGATCACCGATGTCGTCCCGCGCGCCAAAGTCGGCCGGGTGACTGCGTTTGGCGCGTTCATGGGCAACATGGGCGGCGCCGGGATCGTCAAGCTGACCGGGATCTTGCTGGTCGGTGGCTACGGCTATATGCCGCTGTTCGTCTTCGCCGCCTCTTCGTACCTGCTCGCGCTGATGTGGCTGCACGTGATGCTGCCCAACATCCGCAGGGTCTAGCCGGGGCAGCCTTGCTGGGCTGGTCAGCCGCCCAAATTCGCGGTCACAGAAACAGTTCAGCGGCAGCGTCCAGTATGGCCGCCGTGTCGAGCCGGTATTCCCGGTAAAGATCAGGCAGATCACCGGTTTGCCCAAACCGGTCGATCCCCAATGGGGACACCCGATTGCCGCGCACGCCGCCGATCCACGATAGCGCCCCGGGGCTGCCGTCGATGATCGTGACAAGGCCTGCAGTCGGTGACAGCGCGCCCAGCAGTGCCGCGATATGGGCCGGTTCGCTACCGCCCCGCCACCGCCCGGCGCGCGCGGCCGACCAGCCGCGGTGGAGCAAGTCCGGGGAGGTTACCACCAGCAGCCCGATGCCCGGAATGTCGTCGCGCAATTGGTCCCAGGCCTCCAACGCCTCGGGCATGACCGCGCCCGTCGCAATGATCGCCGCTTCAGTCCCAGGTGCCGGGGGTTTGAGCCAATAGCCGCCTTTGATCGCGCCGGCTTCCCAGCGGTCATTTTCGCGGCTGACCTGCGCGATGCTGCGGGTGGAAAGCCGAAGATAGACAGCGCCGCCATCATCCGCCTGCATATGCCCGAAGGCATGCTGCATCAGCAGCGCCAATTCGTCGGCATAGGCGGGCTCATAATAGGTCAGCCCCGGCTGTCCCATGCCGATCAAAGGCGAGTTGATCGACTGATGCGCGCCGCCTTCCGGCCCCAGCGTGACGCCCGACGGCGTGGCAACCAGCAGGAACCGGCTGTTCATGTAACAACCGTAATTCAGCGCATCGAGCCCGCGCGCGATAAAAGGATCATAGACAGTACCAATCGGCAGCAAGCGCGAGCCAAACAAAGGCCCGGCCAGCCCGGCTGCTGCCATCATCAGGAACAGATTGCTCTCGGCAATGCCCAGTTCGATATGCTGACCGGCGGGACGCGCCGCCCATTTTTGCGCTGAAGGTATCCGCGCGGCGGCAAATACATCCGCCATGTCCTTGCGCCGGAACAGCCCGCGCTGGTTCACCCAGGCCCCCAGATTGGTCGATACTGTAACGTCAGGCGAAGTGGTCACGATGTGATCGGCAAGTTCGTGACCCGATTTGGTCAGATCAAGCAGGACTTTTCCAAAGGCGGTCTGGGTCGCCTGTTCATCCCCCTCGGGAACCGGAAACCGGTCTGGCACGGGAACGGCTGAAAATGGCCGATCTGCCACTTTCTGGTTGAGCGTTGAAGCGGCAACAAATGCGCTGACAGCGGCGCTGGCGGCATCGCTCAGCCCGGACCAGGCCTGCCATTCGTCGCCCGGCGCAATGCCCATCTGGTCGCGCAGGGCCTCAATCTGGGTTGGGTTCATCAGCCCGGCGTGATTGTCCTTATGCCCCGCGAACGGCAGACCATAACCTTTCACCGTATAGGCAATAAAGCAGGTTGGCTGATCGTCAGCCGCTTTGGCAAAGGCATCAAGGATCGTCTCGATGCAATGGCCGCCCAGGTTGGTCATCAATCGTGCCAGCGCGGAGTCATCATGATCGGCCAGAAGCGTGCAAAACTCTTGTTCGCCGCCCAGATCTTTTAGCAGGCGTTCGCGCCATGCTGCCCCGCCTTGATAGGTCAAGGCCGCGAAATCGGCATTGGGGCAGTTGTCGATCCACGCTTCGAGGTGTTGGCCGCCCGGCCGCTTGAAAGCCTCGCGTTGCAATCTGCCGTGCTTGAGCGTCAGTACCCGCCAACCACAAGTTTCAAAGATGTCATCGAACCGGTCAAACATCCGGTCGGCGGTCGTCGCATCAAGCGATTGGCGGTTGTAATCGACTATCCACCAGCAGTTGCGAATGTCATGCTTATAACCCTCAATCAGGCATTCGTAGATATTGCCTTCATCAAGTTCGGCATCGCCCATCAATGCGATCATCCGTCCAGCGTCGGCTTGTTCCAGTTTGCCGTGGGCAATCAGATAGTCCTGGACCAGCGAGGCGAATGCCGTGACGGCCACACCAAGCCCGACCGATCCGGTTGAAAAGTCGACCGGAATGAGATCCTTTGTGCGGCTTGGATAGCTTTGCATCCCGCCAAATCCGCGAAACGATTGCAGTTGTTCAAGATTTTGCTGGCCCAGCAAATAATGGATCGCGTGCAGGATCGGGCCGGCGTGCGGCTTGACCGCGACCCGGTCATTGGGACCAAGCGCAGCAAAATACAGCGCGGTCATGATCGTTGAAATCGACGCGCAGCTGGCCTGATGGCCGCCGACTTTCAGCCCGTCCCGGCTGTCGCGCAGATGGTTTGCGTTGTGAATTGTCCAGGCCGACAGCCACCGCAGCCGGGCATCGATTGTCTCAAGCGTCGCCACCAGTTCGGGCGAGGACGTTGCGCAGAGCGGCTTTGGCATTGCGTTCATTCTGCCGTCCAGCCGCCGTCGATAATCATGCTCGTTCCGGTCATCAACGCCGACGCATCAGAGGCCAGAAAAACAACCGCACCCATCAAGTCCTCGACTTGGCCAAGACGGCCAAGTTTGATTTTCGACAGCACTGAAGCTTTGAACGCAGGGTCGTCGAGAAAAGGCTTCGTCATGGGCGTCTCGATAAAAGTGGGCGCGATGGTATTACTGCGGATGTTGTGGGGGGCAAGATCAAGCGCGATGGCTTTGCTCATGCCTTCAAGCGCCCATTTTGAACCGCAATAAATCGACCGGTTTACCCCGCCAATATGGCCCATCTGGCTGCTGATGTGCAAGAGGCTACCGGCGACCTGTTCGGCGATCATCCGCTGGACACAGGCCTGCGTGACAAAGAAAGCGCTTTTGACATTGAGACCGTAAACCGCGTCATAATCGTCCTCACTCACCTCCAGCATTGATTTGGGCCGGTTTGTCCCAGCGTTATTGACGAGAATGTGGAAAGCCGGACGCACCGCAAAAAAGGCTTTTACGGCGGCGATATCGGACACGTCAAGCACTGCAGCCGTGCCGCCCATCGCCCCAGCCGCCGCTTCGATTTCCGCCCCAGAACGCGCCACCAGCGTCACCTCTGCCCCGGCATCGGCCAGCGCTGCTGCTGCAGCGAGCCCGATCCCCCGTCCTGCACCGGTCACGATTGCTCGGCGCCCATCGAGGCGGAAGCTTGGTGTTTTGGGGTAGTTCAAGCGACGTCAGCTTTGCCGGCATAAGGGATGGTTTTGCCGCCATACCGGCGGACCCGGATATTGGCTTGTTCGCCATGCCCGGCAAAGCCTTCGAGCGCACAAAGCCGCGAACAATACTCGCCGATCATGGTCGAAGCTTCGTCGGTCAGCACTCGCTGGTAGGTGCAGGTCTTGAGAAATTTGCCGACCCATAGCCCGCCGGTATAACGCGCGGCCTTTTTGGTCGGCAGGGTGTGGTTGGTCCCGATCACTTTGTCACCATAGCTGACGTTGGTCCGATTGCCGAGGAACAGCGCCCCATAATTGGTCATGTTGTTGAGGAAATAGTCGGGATCACGGGTCATAACCTGAACGTGCTCGCTGGCGATCTGATCGGCAATGCGGACCATTTCGGCATCGTCTTCGGCCAGGATAACCTCGCCAAAATTCTCCCAGGCACGCCGCGCAATATCGGCAGTCGGCAGAATAGTCAGCAGCCGTTCGACCTCGCGGATGGTGTCTTCGGCGAGTTGGCGCGAAGTGGTGAGCAAAATCGCGGGCGAATCTGGCCCGTGCTCGGCCTGACCAAGCAGATCGGTCGCGGCCAGTTCGCCGTCGCAGCCAATCTCGTCACAGATCACCAGCGTTTCTGTTGGCCCCGCGAACAGGTCGATCCCGACCCGCCCGAACAGCTGCCGCTTTGCCTCGGCCACAAAAGCGTTGCCCGGGCCGACCAGAATATCAACGGGCGCCATGCTCTGCGTTCCGATTGCCATCGCGCCAACCGCCTGGATCCCGCCAAGGCACCAGATTTCATCCGCGCCCGCCATCGCTTGTGCTGCAACAATCGCGGGGGCGGGCTTGCCGCCAAACGGCGGGGCGCAAGTGACGATGCGCGATACCCCTGCGACTTTTGCGGTAATTACGCTCATGTGGGCCGAAGCGAGTAGCGGATATTTTCCGCCCGGAACATAACAACCCGCAGCGTTCAGCGGCAGGTGTTTATGCCCCAGAACAACGCCCGGCAGCGTTTCCACCTCAACGTCTTTCATTGAATCCCGCTGGATCTGCGCAAAGTTGCGGACTTGCGTCTGGGCGAACTCGATGTCCTTCAAATCCTGCCCGGTCAGCTGATCGATGCAGGCTTCGATCTCCTGCGGGCTCAGCCGGTAGCTCTCACGGTCCCAGCCGTCGAACTTGATCGACAGCTCGCGAACCGCCGCATCGCCGCGCATTTCGATATCGGCAAGGATAGTTTCAACCGTATCGCGCACTTTGCGATCATTGTCCGCACCGGCCGCACTGGTCGTGCCGCGCTTCAGCCATTCAGCCATAATCAGTTCCTGTCAGCGAGGGCGGCGAACACATCGATGCCCAATTGATTCAACAAATCGGGGATGTCGATCATCACCCAGTTTTCGGTCAGCATCCCGCTATCGGCGCGCCAGAAATCCATCACCCGCATGGTAATGGCCCGGTCCGTCGCCGCCACACCCAGCCAGCCGCCGCCTTTGTGCGTCGCGGTGATGCTGGGCCAGCCGGTCGAGGCAACGAAATCGCCATCGCCAAAGCGGGCGCGATGGTTTCCGCCGACCCGATCGGGAAACGCGGTCAGGAAAGGGGTCGCATGGCCGCGTTCATAGTCGGCAAAGCCGCGGAATGTTCCGATCGGAGCCGGGCCGAACCACCAGAAATCCTCGGCAAAAAAGGCGCGCATATTCATTTTCTTGAGCGAGCCGTCGAACTTCATCAGGCCGCCAATCATGCCCTCGACAATCGCCAGGCTGGCCGCGCCATCGCCTTGCGGCCAGATCGCAGCTCCGCCAATCGGCGGCGGCGCCATCAGATCGGGACCGAGCGGTGCGGCCAGTGGCCATACGCCGACCTGGATCATCAGTGCCGGTAGATCGAGCAGCACGATCGATTCCGTTACCTGTCCGCCGGCCCAGCGCTGGAAACAGCCGAACCGCAAGTAAACAACCCGCCCGCTCGCCGGGATGCCAAATAGCGGAGCTGCAAGAACGCCGCAAAGGTGCCCGCTCGCGGCAGTCCAGTCCCCGCCCTTAAAGCTGCCGCGCATCGCAATATCGGCCCGGACTTCGTAATTCGGGATGGCCTGCGCCAGCGGATTAAGCAGCGCTGAGGCCACGAAAGCCGCACTTTGGCCGCGATCCACCGGACGGCAGGCATCGAGGATATGGTCCGGTGCCAGACGTTCGAGCGCATCGGGCGCGAAAATACCGCGTGGATCAGGGTTGTGGGGAATATTTTCTGTCATGCAATCATATTGACTGCGAATGCAAAACGTTGCAACCCCCAGCGATGCTGAGAACGCCCGAATGACCGCGACACCATCGCAAAGCCGCTGGACGGCCAAAGCCATGTCTGCGCGGGTGGTCCGCTATGCTGATCTGCGCCCATGCTATCACGCCTTTATCGACACCCGCTCGCCCGGTTCGGAAGCAAAAGAGAATTTCACGATCATCGGGCCCGGCGTTTCGGAAAATCCTGAGCAATATGTGCACATTGCCGAGCCGCACGGCTTTAACATCGGCGGCGCGCGCCAACCGCCGGGCTGCGTCAATTCGCAGCATAGCCATGATACGGCAGAAGTATTCGTCGTGCAGACCGGCACTTGGCGGTTCGACCTTGGTGAACATGGTGACGACGCGCAGTTGGTCTGCCGCCCCGGTGACGTGATCTCGCTGCCGACCGGGATGTTCCGCGGCTTCACCAATATCGGTGATGAGGCCGGGTTTCTGTTCGCGGTGCTGGGCGGCGACGACCCCGGGCGGGTGCTGTGGGCCCCGAAAGTATTCGACATGGCGGCTGATTATGGCCTCGTTTTGCTCGAAAGCGGGCAACTGGTCGATACGGCGGCGGGTCAGCAATTGCCCGCAGCGGCACGCCCGATGCCGCGCACCTCGGCTGAGCAAGTCGCCGCGCTGAACCGGCCAACTCCCGCGCAAGCCGAAGCGCTGGTCTGGCGCGGACCCGGCCTGCCGCTGGCGGGGTCAAGGGCAGAACCAGCGACGGCCCCGATCATTGGCGAAAACGCGCCGCTATCCTGGCCGCATCCATTTACGCTCGAACGGATCGATCTGGTAGCCGATGAAACCGGCCTGCCCGTGGCACCATCGGCCCCCGAAGTGCTGTTCGTGCACAGCGGCTCGCTAACGATGACGTGGGAAGACGGCGCGCTCACCTTGGAACAAGGCGATACACTTACTGTTCCGGTTGGGGTTACCCGGTCACTGACAACCAGCGCGGATTGCGCGCTCTACCGCGTCAGCGGCTAGTCGGTCACCACCGCGCTGGCCAGGGCAGCGGCACCTTGCAGCATAAAATCCTGATCCGATTGCAGCACGAACAGGCTCGCACCGTGCGCGCGCCAAATCGGCACATCGCCAACGCGGCCAAGGAACATCCCAATTGTGCGTCCGGCCGCTTTGCCCGCCGCGCAGATCCGTTCGACCGCCGCGACGACAACCGGATCGTCAGGGGTTTCGGCACCGTAGGAAATTGTCAGATCGGCGCGCCCGATGAACAGCGCGTCGATACCTTCGACTGCCGCGATTTCTTCAATGGCCGCCACGGCTTCAGCGTCTTCGATCTGGGCGATGACCGTTACGCCTGATGCGGCGGCGCGGTGTTTGGCCATCCCCAGCGTGGTATAGCCTGCGGCCCGGGTCGAGCCCGCAAAGCCGCGCGCGCCAAAGGTTCCCGCCGGGCCATAGTGGCAGGCCCGGACGAGCGCGCTGGCTTCGGCGGCAGAGCGGATATGCGGCACGATCACCCCATCCGCGCCGCAATCGAGTGCGTTCAGGATCTGCTCGTGGGCTGACGAAGCCGGGCGGACCAGCACCGGCTTGCGCCCCGCCCGCGCTGCCATGATGCAGGCATCGAGACTGCCCCGATCAAACGGGGCGTGCTCGGCATCGAGCACCAGCAGATCAAGCGGCGAAAGCGCCAGCACTTCGGCGACGTGCGGGTGCGGCGTTTTGATCCAGGTCCCCGCCAGCAGTTCCCCGGCGCGCAGCCGATCACGGAATGTCACCATAGTTTTGCACTCGCCAAAGCCGCACCGTCAGCCAGCGCGCCAAGCTTGGCATAGACGATATCAGGATCGACTGCACCGAAACCTGCAAAGGTCGAAAAGCCGCAATCGGTCCCGGCGATCACGCGCTCGCGCCCGACAATCCCGGCATAGCGCTCGATCCGTTCGGCGACGACCCGGGGGTGTTCGACAAAATTGGTCGTGCTATCGATCACGCCCGGGATCAGCACTTTGTCCTCCGGAATGATGTCCAGCATCTCGGCAAAATAGTTCCAGTCATGCTGGTGACGCGGGTTGCTCGTTTCGAACAGCAGTCCGGCGGGTTTCGCCTGCATCAGCGTCGGCAGGATCACGCCCATTTCGACATCGTGGGTGTGCGGGCCTTCGTAATTGCCCCAGCAAACGTGCATCCGCACCCGGTCTGCCGGTACATTTCGCAGCGCCGAATTGAGCACTTCGACATGGATCCCGATCAGCATCAGATAGTCGGCGTCGCTGCGCTCCTTGTACATCATGTGCCGCCCAAGGCCGAGGTCTGGACTATCGAGTTGGAGTATCAGCCCAGCCGCAACGATCGCTTCATATTCGGGCCGCATCGCTTCGCCCAATGCCTCAAGATAGGCGTCCTGGGTGGCGTAGTGTTCATTGGGCTGAAACAGCGCAATGACCCCAGGCGAGGCCGCGTTCATAAACCCGCCGACCGGACTGTGTTTTGCCAGCGCAGCAGCCATGTGTTTCAAATCATCGTCAAGCGGTGCCAGCGTTTTGGGCGCGACCGGCCCGACACATTTCGGGCGGCGATAACTGGGCGTACCGCCGCTGCTATTCTGCCGGGCCATGAAAGCGGGAAAATCTTCGAGATCGGCCGGTGGTGTGCGCGGGCTGTCACCGTCGAACCCGGTGATGCGGTCCTTGATATAGGTCGCGTAGCTGATCTTCGACATCTCACCATCGCTGACCAGATCGATCCCGGCGGCGACCTGTTTGGCCACTGCTTCATCGACAGCAGCACCGATTACGGCGTCGAACTGATCGGCATTGACGGGATCGCCGCGCTCTGCCGCAAATACCAGATCGGTCACGGCTTTCGATCGCGGCAACGAACCAACGTGGGTGGTCAGGATGCAATCAGTCATGGGTTCAGACCCTTTGGTACGGCGTGGCTTGCTGGTCCGGCGGCATTCGGGGTCCAGGCCCGCTCGATCACGGCAGATTCGCCGGCGGCGTCGCGGACGATCTGGAAATCGCCGGAGCTCCAGTGCGCTGCCGCCAGCGAAAATCCGGATGATCGCTTGGGCTCGCCCACCAATCGGTAAACCGCAAACAGCGCAGCGCCCTGCTCCATTGTCCCAAATGCGCGGAGTGCAAAGGCACGCGCCCGGTATGGATTTGGGTCGTCACAAACCACCGCGCGCCCTGTCCGTTCAACCCATTCCAGCGCTTCGGCGGCAAGGACGGGATGATCCGTGGCTGCCACAAACACGGCTCCGCGCGCTTGCGCGAGATCAGGATCGAACGCGACAGATACGCCGGGCTCCCCCGATACGGCAGCACCGGCACCAAGCCGCCAAATCCGCGCAATATTCTCACCGGATAGGTCGGCAATCAGCGCGGTATCGCCGTCAAAGATCGCAACGTGTCCGGACGCTTCAACGGCTATCGCGGCGTTTGAAAGTTCGAACGGCGCGTAGCGAAAACTTTCAACAATCGCCTCTTCGCCATAGACTTCGGCCCCGAATGCTTCGAGCCGTGCGGTGTGAAGCAGGCCCGACGTCGGGCGTTTTCCAGCGGCAAGCGTCCGCAGTGTTTCGGCCGCGCTCATGCGCCTAGCCCTCCCGCAATCTGGCGCAGCACCGCCAGCTCATCGAAGACAGTTATATCTTCGACAATCAGCCCGGCTCGCAGGCGGTAATGGGAAACCGCCATGATCAGCAGTTCGCGGTCACTCGCCGGGCCCCACAGACCGCCGCCGCGATGCGTGCCCACGAGTGACCAGCGCAGTGCAACGGCGATATCGTCTCCAGGCAAGGGGCGCGCGGCGACGTGCTCAAGCCGCCAAGCCGCGTCCTGCAAACTGGCACGGATTTGTGTAAGGCACCCGATCCAGAAGCCGCGTCCATAACCGTGCCGATTAGTCGGCCAGCGAATTTCTGCGGCGGGCGACAAGGCCTCGGCCGCTTCGCCAAAGCGGTCTTCGCCAAACGCAGCGGCCAGCATTGCTGCTGGAACGGTTGCCGGGTGGCCTTCGGGAATGGCGATACTTGCTTCAGTGCGGGTTCGAGCGATTGCCGCGGCCCGCCAGTTATGGCGCGATTGATCGTCGGCCAGATCGGCAGCCGCTTGGGCGCGCGCAATTGCCCAAGGATCACCGCCAACCTGAAGCACCCCGCGCAAATTATCGCGCACCAGCCATTCCTCGACAATGCGGTTTTCGCGGCACAGACAATCGGCGATGGTCATCACCCCATTCGATACCATCGTCGCGCCCCCAAGTAGCGGATCGTCGCCCATGTGGGTAGAACGGCTGACGATGCGATGCGAACTGTACAGGCCTGCTTGCGGGCCGCTTGGGCCATCGTCCGACCAGATCACATCCTCACCGACCAGCAACCGATCCGGCGTGGCGCCCAAGGTCGTGATGGTGTTCTGGACCACCGCTTCAACCCCTGTCACTGGGCCAGCCAGCGTGTGGATCGCGCAATCGGGTGCATAGTGGGTGCGGCACAAGCCAACGTTCTTTTGTTCCCAAATGCGGTGGGTGCAGCGGATGATGTAATCCACGAAATCGCGGTACACGGCGTCATAGCCCGGGAGATCCTGCCGCCGCGGACCTTCCTCGAGCAAATCACCCAGCGTCCGGCCCATCGGCGAGCGCACTTGCGGTAGATCATTCCAGCGCATCAGGCCGGTCGTTTAAGAGTTTCGGGCAATGATAGCCAGATGACAGCGGCGGCAATAAAGCTGACTGACGCAAGCGACATTACCGGAGCAAGACCAAATGCATCGGCGAGCGGCGCGGTAATCAGCGGCGCGGTCATGCTGATAACCCGGCCCCAGTTGAAGATCGATGCGGCGGTCGAGCGAAGATGCGGCGGGTAGAGTTCGGACAGCCACGGCCCCCAGATTGCGCTGCATGAAAGCATCACGCCGTAAACAAAACCGGTCGCTTCAAGCAGTCCGATCTCCATCGGCACGAACAGATAGATCGGTATAATGGCCGCGGCGATAATGAAGCCCCAGGCCGCTGCGCGCCGCCCCAGCCGGTCACTGATCCAGCCCCAGATCAGTCCGCCGATTGCGGCGCCAACAAACTGCCAACCCAGAACGTCGCCAACGACCGTATCCGGGATCATCCGGACCGTTTTGAGATAGGTCGATGCCCAGCCGGTAAAGGCCTGGTAAGCGAAGAAATTGAGCCCGGTCATGGTTGCCAGCAGGATCGTTTGGCGCGCAACGCCCGGAGCGAACAGTTCAGTGATCGGAATTTTGGCTTTTGCCAGCGCCTGACCATCCGCGATCCCATCCATCGGGATCAGTTTGCGATCATCCGGAATGAACAACGGCGCGAACAGCGACAGCGCAATCGGAACGACGCCGATCCACAGCAGCACTTTCCAGTCATAGCCGTTGCGAAATGCCGCTGCCGATAGAAACCCCAGTGCCGCCACCGCGACATTGTAAGTCCCCAGCACAAATCCTGCGACCAGTCCGCGCACGTCGCGCGCGAACAAGCCTGAATAAATGCCGACGGCGATCGGGAACATCGATCCCATGAAAAAACCGAGATAGGCCCGCTGGAATATCAGTTGGGTGTAATCCTTGACCAGCAGCGCCGCAAGAATGCCGGTGCCGAACCCGATCATCGAAATGCTGAGCGCGTTGCGGCGGCCGATTTTGTCAGCGACCTGGCCCATCACGACTGCCCCGATGATCGCGCCAACCGACTGCAGCGAATAGAGCGATCCCGATTGGGTCAGCGAGAGATTCAGGCTCTCTTTAATATAAGGCCGCAGGATATCGACCGTATTCCACGACCAGGCGTAGCAGAAATAGGCGATCAGCAAAAAGCCCAGAGCGCCAAAGCGCCGCGTGACCGACAGATCAGCGGCGCGAATCCATGCGGAAGTTATCGTCGCGTTGGTCAAATCCAGCTCCCTGTCGGCGGCAGCATTAATGCGGACGAATGCAAATGCAAGCGGTGTCTTTAGGCCCAGCAAAACAGCCAAATGTCAGCCTTCCCTCAGCGTCACGTGCGAATTTTTCGGGACTGTTGCGCAAATACAATGACTGCGTTTGCAATCTTGTCCGAAGCGGTTTATTGCCCCGATCAAATTCGAAAATCAGGGGGAACTACCAAATGAACGCAGCCCACTTCACGTCGCGCCGACTAGCACCGGTTTCGCTGCTCGCGCTCGCATGGGGCCTGAGCCCTGTGGTTGCTCACGCTCAAACAGCCGCTCCCGCTGCCGAAGAAGAGAGCGGCGTCACCGATATCGTCGTAACCGCACAGCGCCGCGAAGAGAATCTGCAGAGCGTGCCGATTTCGGTTTCGGCATTCGGCGCCGACCAGATCGCCAAGATCGGACTTACCGATGTCTCGCGGCTCGAAGGACTGGTTCCCGGCTTCACTTTCGGGCGCTCCGGCGTTGACGCGCGCCCCGCCATCCGCGGCGTCCGCACCGAAAGCGTTGATGTGAACGCTGATACAACCATCGGCTTTTTCATCGACGGCATTTACCAATCGCGCTCTTCGCAGGGTGCCCTTGGCTTTATTGACCTTGAGCGCGTCGAAGTTCAGCGCGGACCGCAGGGAACGCTATACGGTCGCAACACCTTTGGCGGAAACATTTCTGTTGTTACCGCGGCGCCCTCAACCGCGAAATTCATGGGCGGCGGCGATATCACGGTGGGGTCCAACAACCAGATCCGCTTGACCGGTTTTGTTAACGCTCCGCTTGGCGAAAACGTTGCAGTGCGATTGGCTGGCGGTTATGAAAAGTCCGACGGGTTTGTGAAAAACATCAATCCGACCGGCGGCAATCTGTTTGACGATGACAACTCCTATTTCCGTGCAGCGATCAAGTTCGAGCCTTCCGACGCGCTGACCGCGACATTCAAGTTCGACTATGCATCGCGCGGCGGCAACGGCGGTTCGGCGTTCGGCTACAAGCTGGTCGGCAGCTATTTCTACGTTCCAACAAACGCCCAGCTGTTCAACGCGACGCCGGTTATTCTCAACACTCGTGGCGGCAATCGCGACGGCGTTATCGACGCGCCGTTGACCATCGATGCTGGCGTGCCGCTGTTTGCGCCGGGCAATCCCTATCTGATCGACAATGATTATAAGGGCTCGCTAAACCTCAAAAATTACAGCGGAATGGCCAATATCGCTTATGATTTTGGGTCGGTCACTTTCAAGTCGATCACCGGGTTCAGCGATTTCAAAACGACCCGGACGCAGGATAACGATTTTTCCGGCAACCAGATCGGGGTCGATTATCAGTTTACCTCGGCGAAGACCTTCAGCCAGGAAATCCAGCTGATCTCCAACGGCAGCGGCCCGTTTGAATATGTCATCGGGGCCTACTATTTCAAAGACAAGTTGAACGGCACTTTCATCAGCCAGCAGTTTCCGCAGATCATCCGCAACGTGCTGCCGAACATCACGCGGCCACAGGGAAATGGCTTCTACCAGCAGCTTCAGGCCGAAACCCGCTCGCTCGCCTTCTACGGGCAGGCCAGCTTTGCACTGAGCGAGCAGTTGAAGCTGACCGGCGGCGTTCGCTGGACCCGCGACAACAAGGACTTCCGTTTCGCCAATGCCAACGCAATTCTGCCCTTGATCGGCGGAACGACCATTGATGCCACGGCGATCACGCTGGCAACCGGCCCCATTCCTGAAAGCTCCTTCGGGGTGAAAGGCGGCGCGACCAATTGCACTTATGTCACGATCCCGCTGCCGCAGCCGGGCTTCCAGTGCCTGACCACGAACACTACCATTTTCAACGGAGCGACGTTCAACACGGCGACTTTCGAAAAGGTGACATGGCGAGTTGGGCTCGATTATCAGGTAACCGATCAGAGCCTGCTTTACGCTTCGGCGTCGACCGGGTTCAGCTCGGGCGGCTTTAACGGCAGCCAGACCGCTGCGGCGCTGGGCCGTCAAACCTTCAATCCGCAAACGGTAACCGCGTTTGAAATCGGATCGAAGAACCGCTTTGCCGACAACACCATCCAGCTGAACCTGTCGGCATTCTACAACCGCTACAGCGGGTTGCAGGAGCAGCGGCAGATCCCGGTTGGCAACACCACCCTGTCGATCATCGAAAACAGCGGCAAGGCGCGCTCGTACGGTTTCGAAGTCGAAGCCATCTGGCGCCCGGTTGATGCGCTGACCTTCAACGCCAGCTTTGCCTATCTCAACGCCCGCTACACCCAGTACAATCAGGTTGCGGCACCGTTCGGCACGTCGATCTTGGTCCCCGATGCCCTGGCACCGGCTACGGTCGTCAACGGGGTGACAACTGCACCGGCCGGGTTCCGGCGGTTGTTCGCAGTCGGTTATGACTGCGGCCTGATCCCGGGCACTGGCGGCGTTGGTCAGCCCAGTGCGGCCTATGGCTGCGATCTGGCTGGCAACCGGATTGCGCATTCGCCAGAATATTCGGGATCGGTGTCCGTCCAATACGACATCGACTTGGGCAGCGCCGGCAAGCTGACCCCTTACGCGCAACTCAATTTCTCCGGCGCGTTTTTCGGCCAGGCGATCAATTCGGTGCTCGACCGGCAGTCTGCGTTCGCCAAACTTGACCTGCGGCTGACCTGGGAATTCGACGAACGCTTCTCGCTGCAAGCCTTTGTCACCAACGTCACTGACAAGGCCACGGCGACCCGGTTCGTCTATGGCGGCGGCGGCAACCTGCAGGCGAGCTACGCACCGCCCCGGCTGTGGGGTCTGCGCGGCAGCATCAAGTTCTAGGGTAAGTTTACGTCGGCCCGGTTATCCAGCCGGGCCGACGAACCTTCGACCAAAGCGCCGCCAAAGGTCCGTACCTCTGGCAACAGCTCGGGGTCGTTGATGCGTTCGATCAACATCGCCACCGCAGCCTCTGTCATACGCCGAACGGGCTGGCGAATTGTCGAGACCTGATAGCTCGACCACATCGCGGGCGCGACGCCATCAAAGCCGACAATCGACAAGTCTTCGGGCACGCGCCGGGCAAATTCCGTGCGTGCGCAGTCAATTGCGCCGATCGCCATTAAGTCGTTGGCACAAATGAGCGCGTCGAGCGTGTTGCCGGTCATCGCCATGAGTGTTTTCAGTCCAGCTTGACCGCTTTCATAATCGAAAGCGCCTTTTACCAGCAGCGCCTGCTGACCCAGCTCGTGCAACCGCTGTTGTGCGCCGCGCACCCGCTCTTGACTGACATAGCTGTCATCGGGGCCTGAAATGATCCCAAAAACACTATGCCCCGCTGCGATCAGCCGCTCGACCAACTGCCGTTCACCGCCGACAGAATCGCAGCAGACGCTCGGCACCGGTTCGCCCTCGCCGAACCGGTTGTACAGCACCACAGGCACGCGGTGGCGGGCAAAGTCCCTCAGCTGGGCCGGTGACAACCGCGCCGCAACAATCGCGCCATCGACCCGGTAACGCCAAACCTGATCGAGCATCGCATCGACATCGCTTTCGGCCTGCAGCGCAAACAGCAGCACCCGAATTCCGCGATCAGACAACCGCCGCGTTATCTCGGCCAGCACTTCTGGATAATAAAGATTGGTGAGATTGGAAATGAGCACGGCGACGAGATTTGATCGCTTGGTGATCAGCCCGGATGCCATCGCATTGGGGAAATAGCCCAGCTCGCGCGCCGCCGCGATCACCCGCGCGCGCGTCTTGGGGGCGATGCTGGAACCCGGACGAAAGCACCGTGAAACTGCCGATTGAGACACGCCAGCCCGAAGTGCGACATCGTATGAAGTTGGCGTTCCCGCCGCAGCGCCGGTTGCAGGGGCGGCTTCTGGCAACGGCTTCTTTGAATTGGTGACCATTGCTGATGACTGCCAAGTCTTGCTGTACTTTACCAGCTATTTTGCCTCGATCAGGGGGGCGCTTTCAGCGCCAGACCGCGCTTTGCAGGACCTTGAGTTTCAGCGACACGGCTTTTCGTTCATTAGGGCTTATGAGCGATTTTCAGCAACTGTAAGCGGCACCGCTTGCCGGGCTTGTCCGCCGCCCAGAAACACAAACGCCCGCACGGGGCGGGCTGCTGCGCTTCTGGCGGAGAGGGTGGGATTCGAACCCACGGTACGATTTAACGTACGCCTGATTTCGAGTCAGGTACATTCGACCACTCTGCCACCTCTCCGGTGCTTCGTTTGAACTCTTGGCCAGGTAAGTAGCACAAGGGTGGTCTTCAAATTCTGTTCGCTTACTGCTGCGAGGACAAGATTATAGCAAGCCTAGGCGAAAACGGAAGGGGCAAAACGCTAAAAGTAGAAATTTGTGCGCTTTGCCGCCCATCCCATCGGATTATGCCGCCGGCGCCAGCTTCTCCAGCCCGCCCATGTAGCCCCGCAGCGCCTCTGGAATGACTACGCTGCCGTCCGCCTGCTGGTAGTTCTCCAGCACAGCTACCAGTGTGCGCCCGACCGCCAGGCCTGATCCGTTTAGCGTGTGCAGCAGTTCCGGCTTGCCCTGGGCATTGCGGAAGCGCGCCTGCATGCGGCGCGCCTGGAAAGCTTCGCAATTCGACAACGAT
>JAYURW010000129.1:0-41366 GCA_043756025.1 Novosphingobium sp.
TCTTTTCCGAATACTTCGAACCCGAAGCAACGGCAGCGTCAAAGTTGCGGCGCAGCATTTCGCCCTGCAGCTTGAAGAAGTCAGCCGGGGTCTTGACCGCGGTCAATTCCTTGAAATCAGCCTGAACGGTTTCAAGTGCGGTCTTGCCTTCGGCGACATAGTCCTTGCCGAGGTCCTGCAGGCCAGTGGCAATGATTTTGCCCGATTCGACCAGAGCTTCAACGTTGCCCTTGGTGAATTCGCCGGCTTCGCCAAACATGGCCTGGCTCTTTTCAATCATCACCTTGGCGCGGTCCTGCGCTTCGGTAACGGTATCCTGAACCTTGGCGGTGAAATCGTTGGCAGCGGTTTTGGTCTTGGTCATGATGGTGTCCTTGAACGAGGGGGCAGCCTTGACGACCTTTTTGGCGACAGGCTTTTTAGGGGTAGCGGCCTTATTGGCAGCAATGGTCTTCTTGGCGGCAACCGGCTTGGCGGCGACTGGCTTGGCAGCAGCAACCTTCATGGCGACTGGTGCAGGCTTGGCCGCTGGCGCGGTCTTCACTTCAACCGCAGCAGCAGCCTGGGCATATGCCTTTTCAGCGGCAACTTCGGCCTTGGCGGTGTCGATCTTGGCTTCGTTGGCTTCGGCCATCGTATCAATTCCTTTTGCAGTGCATCCGCAGCGGCTCTCCGGCGCGGTTCATGTTGCACTGCACAAAATAGATATTGCGCTTGCGAAGTCAAGGGGTTTTGTTGCAGTGCAGCATAAAATGTGAGCTACGTTATAAATCAGACGTTTAGCGTGATTTTACATAGCTGCCTGGGGCATCTTCCAGCACTTTATCACCCGTGCTCCCGGGCACGCGCTTGGCTTTGGCTGGCACTTCGGCGCTTTCCTGGCTGCGCAGCCAGTCGATCCAGTGCGGCCACCAGCTGCCCGGAGTCTCGCTGGCTCCGGCCACGAATTCAGCGAAGTTTTCGGCCGGCCCGGCATTGGTCCAATACTGGTATTTGCCCGCTGACGGAGGGTTGACCACCCCGGCGATATGGCCCGATCCGGCCAACACAAAGGTCCGCGGCCCGCGCAAATGGTGCATCAGGTGCCAGACGCTCGGCGCCGGTGCGATGTGGTCTTCGCGCCCGGCCTGGATATAAGCCGGGGTTTCGATCTGGGTCAGGTCAATCGGGGTGCCGCCTGCGCTAAGGCTGTCGGGCACTACCAGGCGGTTATCGCGGTAGAGGTCTTTCAGATAGCTCATGTGCCATTTGGCCGGCAGGTTGGTGACATCGCCGTTCCAGTGAAGCAGGTCGAACGCCGGATAGTCACCGCCCAGCAGGTAGTTGTTGACGACATAGTTCCAGACCAGATCGTTGCCGCGCAACAGGTTAAAGGCTGCCGACATATAGCGCCCATCGAGGTAGCCGGTTTCAGCCGAGATTTTTTCCAG
Organism: Novosphingobium sp.; assembly: GCA_043756025.1. Lineage (GTDB taxonomy): Bacteria > Pseudomonadota > Alphaproteobacteria > Sphingomonadales > Sphingomonadaceae > Novosphingobium. The sequence continues at coordinate 1,431 of JAYURW010000129.1, forward strand.
CGCGGCCAACTGCTGATCGTCGATGAACACTTTCAGTTCGCCGGGTTGGCTGAAATCGACCTGCGCGGTAAAGAAGGTCGCGCTTTTGACCTTGTCCGCCTGTCCGCGCCGGGCCAGCAGCGCCAGCGTTGCCGCCAGCGTGGTTCCGGCCACGCAATAACCGATGGTGTGAACGGATTTCACTGCAAGCCGGGCGCGCACCGTATCGATCGCCTCAATCTGGGCGGCGATGTAATCGTCCCAGATCACGTCTTTCATGCTGGCATCGGCCGATTTCCACGAAACCACGAACACCGTCAGCCCCTGTTCCACCGCCCAGCGGATGAAGCTTTTCTGGGGGGACAGATCAAGGATGTAGAACCGGTTGATCCACGGCGGAAAGATCACCAGCGGCACTTCCAGCACGCTCGCGGTTGTCGGACTATATTGCAGCAACTGATACAGCGGCGTTTCGTGGACGACTTTGCCCGGCGTAGCGGCAAGGTTTTCGCCCAGCTTGAACGCGCCTGGATCGACATGGGTCAGCTGCCCGCGTTTGAGATCGCCGAGCAGATGTTCGAAGCCTTTGACCAGACTTTCGCCGCCAGTTTCCGCCGCCTTTTCCATCACCAGTGGGTTGAGCATCGGGAAGTTGGCCGGGCTGAGCGCCTCGACCAAGGTCCGCGCGGCGAATTTGAGTTGCTCGCGCTTGGCCGGATCGCCTGCATCGGCCGCATCGGCTGAGGCCAGCACCTGCTCAGCCAGCATCAAGTAGGTTTGGTGGATCAGCGCATAGAACGGCCGCTCGCGCCATTTGGGATCGGCAAACCGGCGGTCCTTGCGCGGCAGGGCTGGCCCGGCTGCGTCAGCGTCACCCGCTTTTGGGCCAATTCCGTATTGGCCCAACACGCCTTCCCACAGCGCCAGACTTTCATCCCACAGCCGCTGTTGCGTATCAGGATTAGCCAGCGGCAAGGCTTTGAGCCAACCTTGCATGATCCCGCCAAACTGACCGGGGTCGGTCAGCATCGCCGGAAACTTTTTCGCTGCGCCGGCTGCTTGTTCGCTTTGAAAGGTCAGCCACATCGCTTGCAGCCGCTGCGCCACCGTGGTCCATTGCTCAAGATCGCCGGTTGGCACTGCACCCGCATTCGGGACGAACTGTGCGAACAGCTGCTGCGGCGCGGTGAACAGCGTGTGGAGCAGTTCGGCGGGATCCTTGGGGTGGGTCATGGTCAACTCTGGCTTAGCGGGCCTTGCACTTGGCCGCGCCGGAATGGCGATAGGATGCGTCGAATTTGGGCATATTCGCTGACCTTTCACCAAAATTATAGCCATCGCCCAAGTACAGCTGCATCTTTTGGCGATCGCCATCTTTTCCGCCGTCGAACAGCCAGACCAGAACATTCTTGCGCCCGCCACCCCATTTGCCGTGGCCGCGCAGCTCGTTCTCGCCATTGGCGCGCTTCATCAAAAAGCGGAATAGGACCGGGCCGCACTGGCCATTGTCCTTGACGCTGACCCCGCAGAAATCTTTGCCACAAGAGGCGATATCGATTGTCTTGTATTCACGCCCCCGCGACGAGAACACCGGAGCATCACCGTCGCTGGTCACTTTCCAGCGCCCCCAGAACGGACTGCTGGCCGCTTCGGATGAAGCGGGAGCCGCCAAAGTCAGCGCGGCAAGGCCAATCGACAACAGTGCGGTGCGGTGGAATAAGGCGGTCATGGCAGGCTCCTCACAAGTTCGCAGCAGGACTGGCAGCTTTGCGCGCCGGGCCGCTTTGGCGCTACTGGTAACAGCAATCGGTCTGTTTGTAATCCAGACCGCATGGAAAGCGCTGCGCGCACCGTGGCTGGTCGATGATTTTCCAGAAGCACTTTATATCAAAGCTGAGCTGCTGCCTTGGACATTTCCGGCCCATATGATCGCGGGCGGTCTGGCTTTGCTGCTGGTCCCGGCGATGATCCTGCTGAGCCGCCAGCGCCGCTGGCATCGGCGGCTGGCGTGGATCACGGTGCCGGTGGTGCTGCTGGCCGGGATCACTGCGTTCCCGGTGGCGCTGATTGCCCCGGTGACGCCGGTTTCCGCTTGGGGCTTTGCCGCGCAGGGTGCGGTCTGGCTGGGCCTGTTGGCGGCGGGGGTCGGGTCCATCCGTGGCCGGCGATTGGCCCGGCACCGCACCGCAATGCTCCTGCTCGCAGCTGTAACCAGCGGGGCGGTGTTCTTTCGAATCTTTTTGGCGCTGTTCGCGCTTTACGGCGATCCGCGCGGCTATAGCACTTTTTATGCTGCCAATGCCTGGGCGGCCTGGGGGCTGCCGCTGCTTGGAATGGCGATTTTTCTCAATCGGACTGGTGCAAAGCGGCCCGATCCTCAATAAGGCGGGCGCGCGCTGCGATCTGGCGCCTGCAAATCTGGAAAGGTCCAATGTCCGAGGAATTCTACCGCATCAAGCGACTGCCGCCCTATGTCATCGCCGAAGTCAACGGGATGCGGGCAGCGGCGCGCGCCGCGGGCCGGGACATTATCGACCTGGGGATGGGCAATCCTGATCTGCCGCCGCCGGCCCATGTGATCGAAAAGCTGTGCGAAGTGGCGATGAAGCCTGATTCCCATGGCTACTCGGCCAGCTCGGGCATTCCTGGCATCCGCAAAGCACAAGCCAATTACTATGGCCGCCGGTTCGGGGTGGAGGTTGATCCCGAAACCGAAGTGGTGATGACCATGGGCAGCAAAGAAGGGCTCGCCAGCCTTGCCACCGCGATCACCGCGCCGGGCGATGTGGTGCTGGCCCCCAACCCGAGCTACCCGATCCACACCTTTGGCTTTATCATTGCGGGCGCGACAATCCGGTCGGTGCCGACCACGCCGAACGATGCCTATTTCGCCGCGCTTGAGCGGGCGATGGCCTTTACCGTGCCGCGCCCCTCGATCCTGATTGTCAACTACCCGTCGAACCCGACCGCCGAAACGGTCGATCTGGCGTTTTACGAACGGGTGGTGGCCTGGGCGAAGGAGAACAAGGTCTGGGTGCTGTCGGACCTGGCCTATTCGGAGCTCTATTTTGACGGCAATCCGACACCGTCGATCCTGCAAGTGCCCGGCGCCAAGGATGTCGCGGTGGAATTCACCTCAATGTCCAAGACCTACAGCATGGCTGGCTGGCGGGTCGGCTTTGCAGTTGGCAATCCGCGGCTCATCGCTGCGCTGAAACGGGTGAAGAGCTACCTTGATTACGGCGCCTTCACCCCGATTCAGGCCGCCGCCTGCGCCGCGCTCAACGGTCCGCAAGATATCGTTGAGACTAACCGGGTGCTCTATCAAAAACGCCGCGATGTGCTGGTCGAGAGCTTTGGCCGGGCTGGGTGGGACATCCCCAGCCCGAAAGCCTCGATGTTCGCCTGGGCCCCGCTGCCGCCAGCGCTCAAAGAAATGGGCAGCCTCGAATTTTCCAAGCAGCTGCTAACCCACGCCGAAGTCGCTGTGGCACCCGGTGTGGGTTACGGCGAGGAAGGTGAGGGCTTTGTCCGGATCGCGATGGTCGAGAATGAGCAGCGCCTGCGCCAGGCTGCGCGCAACATCCGCCGCTACCTCGCCTCGATGGGGGTCAACACCACCGCTGCCTGAGCTGGTTTGCCTCAACTGCTCTGCGGCTAAGGGTTTCCCCCCCTTGCACAAGCTCAACATTATGTGCAGCCATGATCACAGGGTCGACAAGCCGTTGTGAGGGCAAGTTGCGGCAGTTTCGCTGGTTTTCGGCGGGACCGGTTCCCGCCGCCTATGACTTGCGCCAGTTAGGCTGGCATTTACTGGAGGAGCATCGCGCTTCGGCCAGCGATAAAGCTTATGCATTGCTCGGGCGGCCCAAAGAGCTGGCTCTGCCACAATGGCTGAAGATGGCCGGGGCCACCACACCTGAACGCAAGTGGATGATGATGCTGGAAGTTTCGGATTCGAGCGAGCGCGCCCGGATGCTCCGGCTGGGCTTTGGCGATGCGATCGATTTTGGAACTTCGCTTGAAGAACTCGAATACCGGGCGGTCCGGCTGGCGCATTTCGCCCAGTCACTTCCGCGCTTTCGCTATCACGGTGCGCTGCAGATCGACCTGCTTTCGCGCGAAGGGTTTGTGGCCGGGCGCGGGCTGGGGCTGCACCCGCGCGAATTTGCGCTGTTGTGGCGGCTCGCTGATGTGCCGGGCGAAGCGGTTTCGCCGGGTGAACTGCTGAGCGATGTCTGGCGGCTGGCCTTTCGGCCAGAAACCAACAGTCTGGCAGTCCACATCAGCCGCTTGCGGGCCAAGCTGCGGCTGGCCGGAATCGACGGCGTGATCGAAACCCTGCCCGATGGGGCCTATCGGATGCAGCCGACATCGCGTCCGTTTATGCTCGGCGGGCGTGAATTGGTGCTGGACCAGCCCTTGCGTTTGGGCGAGGAAGCCGGCCTGACCGCACACTAGCAGCTGGGAGAGATCGCGATGTCGCTTGAAGTCAAACCGTCGGGACGGGTCAGCATCGTGCTGGATGACGATGGGGTGGCTCAGGTTCGTCTGATCCGCGTCGACAAGATGAATGCGCTCGATCCTGATATGTTTGCCGCCCTGATCGATGTGGGCCATGTGCTGCATGATCTGAAGGGTCTGCGCGCTGTGGTGCTGGCGGGCGAGGGGCGCAGCTTTTGCGCCGGACTCGATCTGACCAGCATGGCCAATACCGACCGACATGACCGGGTTCCGCTGACCGACCGCACCCACGGCAATGCCAACCAACCGCAGCAGATTGCGTTGTTGTGGCGCAAGCTGCCGGTGCCGGTGATCGCGGCGGTTCACGGGGTCTGTTTTGGCGGCGGACTGCAATTGGCCAGCGGGGCTGACATCCGGGTGATTGACCCCGCCGCACGGCTGGCGGTGATGGAACTGAAATGGGGGCTGGTCCCCGATATGGGCGGCTATGCCCTTTGGAAGGGCTTGGTCCGCGACGATGTGCTGCGCGAGCTGACCTATACCAACCGCGAGTTTTCTGGCGCCGAAGCAGGACCGCTCGGCTTCGCGACCTATGTCGATCCCAACCCGCTGGACCGGGCTATGGCGATTGCCGCCGATATTGCGAACCGCAATCCCAATGCCCAGCGTGCGGCCAAACGCTTGTTCAATCGTTACCTTGAGGTTGGAACCGACGAGATCCTGATGGCCGAAAGCGTCGAACAGCAGGCCTTGATCGGCAGCAAGAACCAGATTGAAGCCGTGATGAGCCAGATGCAAAAACGTAAAGGTGAGTTTGTCGACCCATGAGCAATATCAACACTGATCCGCTGAGCTTTGACGACGTGGTGCTGGGGCGCCGCTCGATCCGCGGCTATCTTGATAAGCCGGTGCCGCGGTCGCTGATCGAGGACGTGCTGGCGCTGGCGATGCGGGCGCCCAGCTCGATGAACACTCAGCCGTGGAATTTTCACGTGATCACCGGTGAGCCGCTCGCCCGAATTCGGCAGGGCAATACCGAACGCACGCTGGCGGGCGAGCCCGATAGCCGTGAATTCCGTAAGGGCGTGCCTTTTGCCGGGGTCCACCGTGACCGGCAGGTTGGGGTCGCCAAACAGCTGTTCGGCGCAATGGGCATCGCCCGCGATGATGCCCCGGCCCGGCAGGACTGGGTGCTGCGCGGCTTCCGCCAATTCGACGCGCCGGTTTGCGTGATAGTGACCTATGACAAGGAACTGAACGGCAGTGATGATACCCCGTTCGATTGCGGTGCAGTAACCACCGCGCTGGTCAACGCGGCCTGGTCGCGCAGGCTGGGCTGCGTGATCAACAGCCAAGGGATCATGCAAAGCCCGGTGGTCCGCGAACACGCCGGGATCCCGGACGATCAGGTGATCATGAAGGCCGTTGCGCTCGGCTGGCCTGATGAGAGCTTTCCGGCCAACGCGGTCGTGTCCGAACGCAAAGCCGTGGATGAAGCCACGCGATTTGTCGGGTTCGAATAGGCCTAAAGCAGCACAATGCTGCGGACCCGCATTCGCGCTTATTAGCCGCGCGCTTGGCAAGACATCTGCAGCCCGCTAGCGCAGACGAATGAAAGCGCTGCACGATCCTGACCGTCTGCTCACTGCGGGCCTCGCCGCGATCCGGGGCCAGTTCAAAGTGCCGACAGGGTTCCCGGCAGACGTCGATGCGGCTGCCGAAACCGCGGCCCGGCGCACGCCCAGCGAACACACCGATCGCACCGCGATGCCGTTCGTCACGCTTGATCCCGCCAGTTCGACTGACCTCGATCAGGCGTTCTCGATTGAGCAAGCGGGCGGCGATTTGCTGCTGCACTATGCGATTGCCGATGTCGCCTGGTTCGTCGCCGATGGTGACCTGCTCGATACCGAAGCCTGGCAGCGCGGCGAAACAACCTATTTGCCCGATGGCAAAGCCGGACTCTATCCCCGCGTCTTGGCCGAAGGCGCTGCCAGCCTGTTGCCTGATGGCCCGCGCCCCGCGGTCGTCTTTACCAGCCGGATCGATCCCGCCGGCAAAGCCGTGCTGCAAGGGGTGGAGCGGGCGGTGATCCGCAGCCGGGCCAAACTGGCCTATGATAGCGTGCGCGATGACGAACTGCCGACCGGCTTTGCCGAACTGGCCCGCCGGATCGCCGCCGCCGATGACGCGCGCGGCGCCGCCCGAGTCGATCCCCCCGAACAGGAAGTAGAGCGCGATGCGGCCGGGCACTTCACGCTGCGGCTGCGGCCTTTGTCAGTGGCCGAACGAAGCAACGCGGCGATGTCGCTCGCCACCAATCTGGCAGTGGCTGATATGCTGCTCGCCAACCAAACCGGCCTGTTCCGGGTGATGGCAGAGCCGGACGAACGTGCCCAGAACCGCCTGCGGCATACTGCCGAAGCGTTCGGGCTGAACTGGCCCAAACAGGCGACGCTGGAACAGTTCGAGCGCCTGCTCGATCCCGCCGACGCGCGCCAAGCAGCATTCATGCTGGCGATCCGCCGCGCGGGGAACGGAGCGGGGTATGAACCCTATCAGCCCGGCGCAGTCCCTTGGCACGCCGCGATGGCCGCAACCTATTGCCACATGACCGCGCCGCTGCGGCGGCTGGCTGATCGCTATGTAATCCGCGCCGCGCTGGCTGTGGCGAATGGCCTGCCGGTCCCGGCTGAAGTCAGCGCGGCGTTTAACCGGCTCGGCCCGGTGATGGACAAGGCCCAGGCCCGCAGCGGGCAGGTTGAGCGCGCGGTGGTTGATCTGGCCGAAGCGGCGCTGCTGGTCGGGCGTGAGGGTGAGGACTTCGCGGCCGTGGTCACCGATCTGGGCGAGGCCGGCGCGCGAATTCAGCTGTGCGATCTGCCGATCGTGGCGCGCACTGCCGCCCACCGGGTCAAGCCGGGAACACGGATCGTGGTCCGGCTCGAAGCGGCCGATCCGATCCTGCGACTGGTCAGCTTTGCGCGGATTTCATGAACCCGCTTGCACGCCCGCGCCCGCTAAGCTAGTGGCGCGATCCTCTTGTGAGAACAAGAGCGAGGCCCGATGGCGGAGTGGTTACGTAGCGGACTGCAAATCCGCGCACGCCGGTTCGATTCCGGCTCGGGCCTCCAATTTCTGGCTCTGGTTTGCCGCTTTAGCTCAGTTGGTAGAGCATCGCATTCGTAATGCGGAGGTCACGTGTTCGAGTCACGTAAGCGGCACCATATCGGCGGAACCATGACCAGACACAGCTTTTTGATCTTAGCCACATTGCCACTTTTTGCTGCGCCTGCGCTGGCGCAGGACAAGGCCGATGCGCCCGAAATCGTGGTGACGGGGCGGGGGCTTGATCCCTCGCCGTTGTTGGCGGCTTATTCAGCGATCACGTTCGCGCGCGACCGCATGGCTGCTTCGGCCTCTGGGCGGCTTGAGGACATACTGGCCAATCTGGCTGGGCTCCAGCAGTTCCGCCGGTCTGACAGCCGCTCGGCCAATCCGACTGCTCAGGGGGTGACGTTGCGCGGGTTGGGCGGCAATGCTTCCAGCCGGACACTGGTGGTGCTCGATGGGGTGCCGGTGACCGATCCGTTCTTTGGCCATGTCCCGTTTTCGGCGCTGCCGGTGGAGCGGCTTGACCGGATCACGGTGATCCGCGGCGGCGGGACCGGGGCGTTTGGCGCGGGCGCGGTAGCGGGGACGATCGATATGGTCAGCGCCTATCCGGCTGGTCTGCCGTTGGCCGAGGGCGCGGCGGCGCTGAATGACCGGGGGGATAGTGAGCTTTCCGCTTCGCTGAACCCGCGGCTGGGCGCAGGCTATGCGGTGATCAGCGGGCGCTGGGACCGCGGGCAGGGGTTCTGGACCACACCGCTGGCGCAGCGCGTTCCTGCCAGCGCACGGGCGCGGTTCGAGGGCTGGTCGACCTCGCTGCGGGCGGTGGTTCCAGTGGCCACTGATCTTGAGCTTCAGGCCAAAGTGATGGCCTATGATGATCACCGCACGCTGCGGTTTACCGGCGCTGACAGCACGCAAAGCGGGCAGGACGCCTCGCTGCGGCTGGTTGGGCGTGGGGATTGGCAGTTCGACGTACTCGGCTATGTTCAGGCGCGCGATTTCAGCAATGTGGTGATCAGTTCGACGACGTTTCGCAAGTCGCTCGATCAGCAGACCACGCCATCCACCGGGCTTGGCGGCAAGCTGGAATTGCGCCCACCGGTCGATGATGCTCATTCGCTGCGGATGGGGGTTGATTGGCGCCGGGCCAGCGGGGAAATGTTTGAAACCGCTTTCAACGGCGGCACTGGAGCGGTCACCGCGCACCGCCGGGCCGGCGGCACCAATGATGATCTGGGGCTGTATCTTGAGCATGACCGGCAGCTTGGCCCGCTGCGGCTTACGGGATCGGCGCGGCTAGATCGCTGGCGGGTAGCCGATGGCCATTTTGAACAACGCAATGCGTCCGGGGTGGTCACCACCACCAGCAATTTTGCTGATCGGTCGGGCTGGGACCTGTCGCTGCGCGGCGGAGTACTGGCCGATCTGGCGCCGGGCCTGACTTTGCGCGGCTCGGTCTACAACGGTTTGCGCCAGCCGACGCTGAACGAGTTGTACCGGCCGTTCGTGGTCTTCCCGGTCACCACTCGCGCCAATGCCGCGCTGGAGAACGAGCGGCTATTCGGGTTTGAGGCCGGGTTTGACCTGACCCTGGGTAGTTTTGCGTTACAGGGCACCGCTTTCGACAACCGCGTCAACGCCGCCATTGCCAATGTCACGATCGGGCCAAATTTGCGCGAGCGGCGCAATGTCGATGCGGTCCATTCGCGCGGAATTGAGTTGGTGGCCAAAGCCAAGCTCGGGGCAGTCAGTTGGGATGGTTCGTTATCGCTGCTTGATGCGCAGGTTGAAGGCAGCGGGGCTTCGGCTGCGCTCGATGGCAAGCGGCCGGCGCAGGTGCCGATCTTTGCGTTCAGCACGACTTTGGCCTGGCGCCCGGCAGAAGGTTGGCTTCTGGCGGGCACTTTGCGGCACAGTTCTTCGCAGTTTGAGGATGATCTGGAAACCGACCGGCTGCCCGCGCAGACCACGCTTGATGCCATTGCAACTGTACCGCTTTCGCCGCAAGTTTCGGTGATCTTGCGCGGCGAAAACCTGACCGGCGAGACAATCATTACCCGCAATCAGGCCGGATCGATTGATCTGGGGACGCCGCGCACAGTCTGGGTTGGATTGCGCATTTCCATCGGGCGCTGACTGGATTAGGGTGGCTCAAAGCAACCGAAGTGGAGAGTTCGCCATGGCCACCCAGATCAGCAGTCACGCTAGCCACCTTGGCGCGCGCAGCCTCGAATGCAGCGAGGCCGAATGGGCGGCCCGGTTGGAATTGGCGGCGTGTTACCGGATCTTCGACCATCTCGGTTGGTCTGAATCGATTTACAACCACATCTCGGCCAAAGTTCCCGGAGAAGACGGCGCGTTCCTGATCAACCCGTTTGGGCTGCTCTATTCCGAAGTTTGCGCGTCAAATCTGGTCAAGATCGATATTGACGGCAACACGCTCGATGGCAGCGCCTATCCGGTCAACAAGGCCGGGTTCACCCAGCACGGCTATTTTCATGCCCACGTGCCCTGGGCTCATGCGATCTGTCACAGCCACACCACCGCGATGATGGCGGTGTGCAGCATGGAAGGCGGGCTTCAGCCGGTTAATTTCTATGCCTGCAATTTTGCCGGACGGCTGGCGTACCACGATTTCGAAGGGATCACGGTTCGCGCCGAAGAGGCTGAGCGGTTGCTTGCCAACCTGGGTGACAAGCGCATCCTGATGCTGAAGAACCACGGTCCGGTGATCCTCGGCCGTTCAATCTCCGAAATCTTCATCACCCATTGGTCACTCCAGCGCGCCTGCGAGGTGCAACTGGCGACCATGGCCGCGGGCAAGCCGATCGTGGTCTCTGACGAAGTGGTGGCTGTGCATCTGCGCGACCTGCACGAGGGGGGCATCCCCGGCACGCTTCCAGGCGCGACCGACTTTGCCGCCTGGACGCGCCAGATCGACAAGATCGATCGCAGCTGGCGCGACTAGGCGCCAAACTGCGTGCCGCGCCTGATCGTCAACAACCGTCCGGTTGAATTCAAGCTTGATACCCAGACCCCGCTGCTGTGGGCGCTGCGCGATGCCGCGAACCTGACCGGGACCAAGTACGGCTGCGGCAATGGCGATTGCGGGGCCTGTATGGTGCTGATCGATGGCGAGGCGCTGCGCAGCTGTCTGGTGACGCTGGCCGAAGTGGAAGGCCGCTCGGTGACCACGATTGAGGGGCTTTCGGCTGATCGCTCGCACCCGGTGCAGCAGGCGCTGGTCGCCGAACAGGCGATCCAATGCGGGTTCTGTACGCCCGGCATTACGATTGCGGCAGCCGCGCTGCTGGCCCGCAATGCCGATCCTTCAGCGGAGGAGATCGCCGCGGCGGTTCCCAATCTGTGCCGCTGCGGGGTCTACCCCCGGCTGGTCCGCGCCATCCAGCGGGCCGGGCGGGTTTCGCGCCGGATCGAAACGATCAGCGCCGCACCGGCCCCCGGGATTACGCCCGAGGATGCCGCGCGGGCTGTTCCGGCGATGAAAGCGGACTAGAACTTCATCCGCAGCGTGAGTTTTGCGTTGAGCGGTTCGCCGGTCGAAATGTTGTTGTCGGTGTGCGCGCTGGGGAAATAGTTCGCATCGGTCAGATTTTCGACATTGAGCTGCACCGTCAGTTGATCGCTGACTTCGTAATAGAGCGCCGCATCGATCCGGGTATAGGCCGGCAGTCGGACCGCGTTGCTGATCGTCGCGTACTGGCTTGATTGGTGAAGCACGCCCAAGCCAAAGCCCATTTTGCTCGAAAAATTGTAGCGCATCCATGCCGAAGCCTGATGCCGCGGCAGTTGCGCCAGCTTGCGCCCAGCCGGGGCAGCGGCGGTGGTTGCCCGGATTTCGCCGTCCTGCAGAGCATAACCGAGCGACAGGTCGAGGCCCTTTGCGACATGGCCGACCAGCGACAGTTCGAGGCCTTTGGTCCGGCTTTTGCCGGTTAGCACAACACTGCCGGAAATCGGATCGTTCGCCCGGGTGTTGCTGCGGTCGAGCTGATAAACTGCGCCGGTAAAGGCCAACGCGTCGTTGATGTCCCACTTCACCCCGGCTTCCAGATTGCGGAATTCTTCGGGTGCCAGGGCTTCGGTGGTGGCATCGAGCACAGTGAACTGATCCCCCGATTGCGGCAAAAAGCTGATCGCATATGAGGCATAGAGCGACACATTCTCGCGCGGCTTGAGGATCAGGCCGAGCCGGGGTGACCATTTTCCGTCGCTGCGTTCACCCGCAAACAGGTTGATCAGATTGACCGACCGGATCGAAAAGCGATCATAGCGCAGCCCGCCGACCAGCTTGACGTGATCACCAAGGTCGATCTGATCCTGGGCGTAAACCGACCAGTAGCTGGCGTCTGAAGTGGTCGAGCTGGTCACCGTAGGAAAGGTGACTGCCGGCAAGGTGATCTGCTGCGCCAGCGTAACCGTGGCGCCCGACGGAAACGCTCCGTTGCGGCGATTGGCGATTGTCGATTGGTCGCCGGCTTCAAACCCCAACAGCAAGGTGTGGCCAACCGATCCGGTGTTGCCTTTCCAAATCAGGTTGCCCTGGCCGATCAGGTTTTGCCGGTCGGTGCCGCTGTTATAGGCAGCCAGTGTAACCGTGCCTGTCCCGCTCACCGCGGTGTTGGCATAAACGTTCGAATAGAACTTGTTGTAGTCGGCGAATTGCAGGCTGACATTGCCGCTGAGGCTGGCTGAGAATTCGTGATCGATCCGGGCGTGGGCGAGGTGCGCGGTGACTTCGCTCTGGTTGGTTGCGGGAGAACCGAACAAGGTCTGGTCGTACCCGTTCAGCGGCAAGCCGCCCTGCGACGGCACCCCGCGATCGGTCAGGCGGCGATCTTCGGCATATTCATAAGTCAGCGTCACCGAGGTGGCTTCGCCCAGCTGCGCACCGATGGTGGGAGTCACCCCGATGAAGTGGCCGCCGTATTCCTGGCGGTGGTTGTCAAACTGCTCGTAGGTCGCGTTGAGCCGGGCGCCAGCATTGCTGCCCAGCGGCGTTCCCAGATCAAGCGCGGCGGACCAGCCGCCAAAGCTGTCGATACCGCCTGCAAGGCCGATTTTGGTCGCGCCATACTCAGGCGCTTTGGACACCCGGTTGATCACTCCGCCGCCGCCGCCGCGGCCAAAGATCATGGCGTTGGCACCTTTCAGAACTTCGACCCGTTCGATGTTGTACAATGGTCGGTAGTACTGCGCGTCGTCGCGGAGCCCATCGACAAAGAAATCGGCAGTGGAATTTTGACCGCGCAGGGTGATCTGATCGCGGTGGCCTTCGCCCAGACCGATCGACACGCCGGGTACGAAGCGCAAGGCATCCCCCAGCGATTCGACGCCCTGATCGTCCATCTGCTCGCGGCTGATCACATTGATCGCTTGCGGAACATCAATCAGCGGGGTCTGGGTCTTGGTCGCGGTCGGGGTTTTTTCAGTGTCGTAACCATCCGGGCGGCCATAAACGATGATTGCGGGGGCCTCGTCGTCCGCTCCTTCTGCCAGCGCCGGAGCAGCCCAGCTGAGCGGCCCGAGGGCGGCTGAGGCGGCGAGGGCAAGACGGCAGAAGCGCTTGGGAGTGGACATCGTAATCCTTATTGAGAATGATTTGCAAGAACAAGAGCGCCGATAATGCGAATGACTCGCATTGGCAAGAGTCTAATCGCTCAACCTGTCTTTTAAGTTTCGCATAGCCGCGCTAAGGGCGAATCCAGAGCGCAAGGAGGCGGCGATGAAAGCGACTATCTGGCACAATCCAGGCTGCGGAACCTCGCGGAAAACTCTCGCGATTCTGGCAGAAACGCCGGGAGTCGAGCTGACCGTAATCGAATATCTGATCACCCCGCCCAGCGCCGAAAAGCTTGCGCAGCTGTACCGCGATGCCGGGATCACCCCGCAGCAAGGGTTGCGCCTGCGCGGGACCGATGCCGAAGAGCGCGGCTTGCCGCAGGCCAGCGATCCGGTTGTACTTGCCGCGATGGTGGCCGATCCGAAACTGATCGAGCGGCCTTTGGTAGAAACCGGCAAAGGCGTGCGGCTGTGCCGTCCGCAAGAAACGGTCAGCGAAATCCTTTAGCTGCCGCGCGGTTTCAGCAGTTCGCCATCAGAGGTCATGCCTTTGATCCCCAGCACGATCACGGCCAGGCACAACAGCTCAATCGCGGCAAACCCGATCCATGGCGAATGGCCGTAAAGCCAAACGCCCACCGCTGGGGCCAGAATATAGGCCGCGCCATTGACCGATGCGATGATCCCGGCCGACTGGCCCTGTTCAGCCCGGCTGACGGCCAGCGAGGCACCGGCGGTAAAGCCGGGGCGGAACAACCCGAAACCGAGCGAAGCGAGGCCCATCCCGACCGCAATGGCGTGTTCGTCATAGGCGATCGAGATCAATGCGACGCCCAGCGCTGCGACGGTAATGCCGGACAGCGCCGAGGCCCTTGGCCCCAGCCGCAGCAGCGGAATCAGGCCCCATTGTGCAAGCAGCGTGGCGCCAGCGCCGATCATCAGCACCCGCCCAATTGGCGCAGCGCCGATCGCTGGATTGTCACGCAAGCCCAGCCGGTCGAGGATCAGAAAACCGATCAGGCCCATGACTGCGGCCTGAGCATGGCCGCCCAGCAGCCCCGCCAGCAGCCAGGGCCGCATCCGCCGATCAGCCCATTTCAGATCGGGCACATCGGTTGGCAGCAGCGCGCCGTCATCCTCGTCATCGTCCTCGGCCTGGCTGCTGCTGTTCGAATTGGCGCTGAACGGCGCCGCCGTAATTCCGCCGCGCGCGGCATAGGCTGGTGAATCGTCGGGCAACCACACCCGCAGGGCCGCCAGAACCACGACTGCGATCACCGTGAACGCAATAAACGGTCCGACCAATCCCAATCCGGGAAAGATGAAAAATGGAGCCAACGCCGGGCCAATCACCGTTCCCAGCCCAAAGCTGGATGAAATCAGCGATAGCGATTGCGTCCGCTCGGCCCGGCTGGTGCGGCTGGCAACATAGGCCTGAACCGCGGGCGGCGCGGCTGATCCGAACCCGCCATAGAGCGAGCGGCAAGCTGCGAAAACTAGCAATGTCGCCACCCCGCCGAGCACATCGTTGAGGCCCAGCCACAGCGCCAGACCGCACAGGCTGAAGCTGGCGATGAAGCCAATCAGCCCGATTGCCATCATCGCTTTGCGCCCGCGCCGGTCAGACCGCCGGGCCCACATCGGCGCGCACAGCATCCACAGCAGGGCGGACCACGTGTAGGCTAGGCTGATCCAGAAATCCTCGACCTTCAATGCGGTACCGATTGAGGGCATGACCGATTGCATCGCGGTGTTCCCGGCAGCGGTCACCAGCATCACCATAAACAGCAGCGCGACCCGCCAGCCGGGCAGGGTCGAGGTGGCGCCGGGCACGGCCGGGCTGGACGAAGGATCATGGCGGGACATCAACTCGTCGCTAACCTGCTCGTTCGCACCTTGCAATGGGCGGTCAAATTTGTGAAGGCGGCGCAACGCCAACGATCGGATTGCCAGACCGCATGAATCCCTCCGAGCTCGCCCATGAGCCGCTGTCGCTTCGCCTGAAGCGCCGGGTCAAAACGCTGATGGGTCCCACCGGGATCTTTCTGCAGGGCTTTATCGAACATCCGGTGATGGTCGGTTCAATCATCCCATCGTCGCGTTTCACCATCGCCAAGATGCTGGCGCCGGTGAAGTGGAACGAATGCAAGCTGTTTGTCGAATACGGTCCCGGCGTCGGCACTTTTTGCCGTCCGGTGCTGGAACGCCTGCCGCGCGATGGTACGTTGATCGTGATCGATACCAATCCGCTTTATATCGACTATCTGAAAGCAACGATTTCGGACAGCCGGTTCGTGCCCGTGCTGGGCTCAGCCGCTGATGTCGAGAGCATCGTCAAGGCGCATGGTTTTGATCATGCCGACTATGTCCTGTCCGGCCTGCCGTTTTCAACCCTGCCCAACGGGATTGGTCCGGCGATTGCCTCGGCCACGCACCGGGTGCTGCGCACCGGCGGGGCGTTTCTGGTCTATCAATTCACCGCCAAGGCGCGCGATTTCATGGCCGCGCATTTCAGCCACATTGATGAGGGCTATGAGCCGCTCAATGTGCTGCCGTGCAAGCTTTACTGGGGCTGGAAGGAATAAACGGGGCACCGCACCGGCGCGCGCCCCGCCGTATCGCCGTTACTCAAACGCCGCGCTGGCGGCCGCTGCTGATCCGCCCGAAACCTGGCGATGGATCGCTGCGAACAGCGCATTGAAATAGAGCCCGACTGTCACCCCGAAAGCGATCATCCCGGCAATCAGCCCGATGATCCCGCGAGCACTGGGCGGCTGTCCGGACAGAGCGGCAGTACCGACCGTTGCGGCAACCAGCACCAGCACGGCAATAACGGCGATGACCGCGGCCAGCCCGATCACCAGTGCGATCTTGACCACCGCAGGTCCGGTCATCGCCCAACTGCGGCTGATCGCGCGGATCGGATTACGCTCCTCATCAATCGCGATCACCGGGGTCAGCATGGAAAGCCGCGCGTAGATGTAGAGCGTCAGGACCAGCCCGGCGATTGCCAGCAGGACGGTAAGAACCCCTGAATTGAGCGCGACAGAGATCGCACCGAACACCAGCCCAAACACCAGTCCCGCCACCATTCCGACAATCACCAACAGGATCACCGCTCCGAACATCGTTGGCGTTCCGCGCAGGCCGGTCCCGATCGCATCGCCAATGGATGGTGGGTGGCGATCCGAACAGAGCCGCATCAAGGCAATCACCATGGCGAACTGGATCGCGTAAATCAGCAGGTAGAACAGCACGATTGAAAAACCCATGCTGGCAAACATCTGGGCCGGATCGGGATCCACCCCCGCCGCAGCACCGGCCATCGCCCCGGCCATCAGCGTGCCGCTGAACACGCCGGTGACTACGATCAGCCCAGCCCAAAAGATCAGCGCGGTGCCGATCAGCACCCCGAACCGGCTTTTCAATATCTCGAATGCCTCGGAAAAGGCGCGGGAGGCGCTGAACTGCATAGTATTCCCCTTGTCTGTACCCAATTGCAGCAAGCTGCTCCTGCACTTCAAACTTGTCTACAACCGATTATGGGGCTGCGGATCCGGCCAACTGGCGGTAGCTGGCGGCGATTGCGGCCAGCAAGTACACTGTCATCGCCGCGCTGAGGATTGATCCGGTCAAGGCCGCGATCATCACTGCGGCTTCGCCACCCGCCAGCAGTTCGGCCAGCAGTCCGATCACCAGCTGCAGCAGTTGGATCGAAATTGCGAAGGCCAGCACCAGCAGCACGAAAAATAGCAGCAGCCGGCCGGCGTTGGCCTTGGTCAGCATGAACGAGCGTTGCAGCGCCGCAATCGGATTGCGCAAGCCGTCAATCGCGATCACCGCGTTGGACAGGCACAGCCGCACAGCCAGATAGATCGCAAAGCCGATCCCAATCAGCACCCCAAGCGCAGCCAGTCCCGGCGATCCGGCGAGGCCGAGCAAAGTCGATGGCAGCAGGATCGCTCCGCTGACCAAGAAGCCCTGAATGATTTGAACCACTAGCGCCACTGGCGTGGTGATCAGCCCTTGCTTGATCGCCTGGCCCACCGTGGGCCGACTGGCGTGGCCGAACAACGCCAGCATCGCCATGGTCCCGATGGTGTTGATCAGACCGACCAGCAGATAGCCCGGCCAAGCCTGTTTGAAATAGACGCCGAGCAGTTCCAGCACCGCTTTCATGTCGGCGCCTTCGGGTGGGGCGGGCGGCGGGTTAAGCACGGCGAGCGTAAAGGCGGGCAGAACGATAAACACCCCAGCCATTGCGATCAGCGTGTCGCGATTGACTGAAACAATGCCGCTGGCGTCGAGCCAGGCCCGGTTGCTGTCAAAACGTGGCGGAGCGGTGGGGGAGGATGTGTTCATGCCCCCTTGATAACCACGGAAATTGCCGCCACGCAACGGGACATGGCATTTGCCCTTCCGCCCGGAATCGAATTGCGCCGCAGCCCTGCGCCCGTGCCCTATCGCGAGGCGCTGGAGAGCATGACCCAGCGCAACGCCGCGATTGCTGAAGGCAGCGCGGAAGAGCTGCTGTGGCTGCTTGAACATCCGCCGGTCTATACCGCCGGGACCAGCGCAGCGGCGGGCGAATTGCTCGATCCGCGGTTCGAAGTGGTCGAGGCCGGGCGCGGCGGGCGCTATACTTATCACGGGCCGGGGCAGCGGGTCGGTTATGTCCTGCTCGATCTCAAACGCCGGTCCCGCGATGTGCGCGGGTTCGTCCATGCGATTGAAGGCTGGGTGATCGATACCCTGTCCGACTTCGGCATAGAAGCCTGGCGCGCACCGGGCCGGATCGGG
The DNA here is from genome assembly GCA_043756025.1 of Novosphingobium sp. GTDB lineage: Bacteria > Pseudomonadota > Alphaproteobacteria > Sphingomonadales > Sphingomonadaceae > Novosphingobium. The sequence goes on from JAYURW010000129.1 coordinate 19,374, forward strand.
ATCTGGACCCGCGATATTGATGGGCGCGAGGCCAAGATTGGCGCGATCGGCGTGCGGGTTCGCCGCTGGGTGACGATGCACGGTTTTTCGATCAACATCGCGCCCGATCTGTCACACTTTGGCGGGATTGTGCCCTGCGGGATTGCGGAATTTGGGGTGACCAGTCTCGAACGGCTCGGCCTGACGGTTGATTTTGATGCCTGGGATGAGGCATTGCTGAAGCGCGCCGACCAATTTCTGGCGGCGCTGGACCGGCCTTGCCCGGTGGAGGGTTCCTGATGACCAAGTGGATTACGCCCGCTTTGCTGGCCATGGCGGTGACGGCCTGCAGCGATGATGCGGCGAAAAAGTCCGAAGGAGCCGGGACTGCGCAAGGTGAAATCCTGCCCGGATCGGCCAGCGATGCGATGATCCCGCTCGATTCTGTAAAATCACAGGCGCCGCTCGCACCCAAAGCCGAAAGCAGCGCCAAAGCCGGTGACAAGGCTGAGGTGAAGCCGGCCAGCGCCAAGGTTGACGCTGCGGTAGTGGCCGAACCTGCGGCCGCACCCGCCGAAGAGCCGATCAGCGAATAGCCACGCGGCCTGCGGCAACAGCTCCGGACAGCAAAACAGGGGCGCGCCACCGCACGCCCCTGTTCGCAGGATCAGAACCTCTGGTCAGAGGATCAGAAGCGGAAACCGGCGCGCACACCCATTCCCTTGGTTTTACCCAAATCGGCCCAAATCGTCATGACCGCACCGCCCTTGGCATCGGCGCCAAAGCCGCCTTCGACCCGGTAGGTGGTGCCGCGCTGATTTGGCAGCAGCGTATCGGTGCTGGTGCCACTTACAATCGTCAGCGCTTCGTTGTTATCCTTGAATTCGTGGAACACCTTACCGCCCACGAACAAGCCCATGACCTGCGGGAAGATCACCCGCGCGCCAACCCGGCCACGCATACTGACAGCATCATCATAGCTGAAAGTTGCGCCATACAGGGTGAACGGATCGATCGAGGTCTTGACCCGCGAGATACCGACATTGAGGTCGAACTTCATGTCTTCGCCGGTGGTGCGGTAACCCAACTCGCCATCAAAGCCGTCCGAATGGGCACTGCCGGTGTTGAGCGAGAAGCTGCGGGCGTTATCGAAATAGGCGATCTTGTAGTTATCGCGCTTGTACATCACCCCGCCGTAAAGCCCGACCTGGCTGCCAAACAGGGCATAAGCGCCATAGTTGTGGCCTTCGATATCGTACTCGGCGAAGCTGCCGTTATCGGCCTTGTTGTGCTCGTAACCAGCGGTTGCGCCGATGGTGAAGCCAGCCACATTGAAGTCAATCCCGCCCTGTGCGCCCCGGCGATGGTTCTCGATTTCGCTGGAGTAGGTCTGGGTCTGGCCAAACAGCGTGCTGGTCGTTGAGGTCATCCCAGCTTTGTCCCGGCTCAGGTACAGGTTGGCCCACAGACCGATGGGCGTGCCTTCGATCTGGCGGTAGCCATGCCGTCCGGCGATCCCATCATGATAGGCATCGAACGACTGATACCACATCGCGCTGCCCATCTGGGCGAACGGCGCAAGGGCGGTAACACCGGCGTTGAAGTTGCTGGCAAGGAAGATATCCGCCCCGCTTTGACGCAAGTTATAGGTCAGCAAGCCATTGTTGACCGACGATGCGCCGAGCGTGAATGAACCGGCTGCCGTCGTGCCGCCGCCATCGACCACCAGCACGCCAACCTGGTTGAAAGTGGCAGTAGTTCCAAGGTAGTTGACGTTCAGCGTGGTGTTTCCGCTGATATTTCCGGTCACAACCATCCGGTCGGCTGCGGACAGATCGGCCTGTGCGTCGATTTGCAGCTGGCTTCCGGCAACGCCGACATAGTTGCCAGTGATAGTGGTGATATCGCCGGTCGCGCCATCCTGAAGGTCAAGAATGCCGGTCGCCGCGTTGGTGAAGGTTGGCGCTGTGATGCCCAGCACGCCGGCTTCGGCGTTGATCCGCCCGGCGTTGTTGAAGCTGACCGACTGGGGTGCAGCAAAGCTGGAACCCGAAGCCAGGTTGATCGTCCCGGCTGCGCCGTTACTGAAGTTTTCAAGGTTGGCAAACGTGGTTGCGCCCGTGACGTTGACCGTGCCGTTGTTGGTGAAAGTATCGGCTCCAGCGCCAAAATCGCTGCTCAGCGACGTGTTGAAGGTTCCGGCGTTGGTGAAGGTATCAGCCAGCCCGGACAGCAGAACGCGTCCGGTGATCGTGCCGCTGGCGGCATTGGTGATCGACGTTTGTGCCGCCGACTGGACAGCATAGGTCGTGCCGGTCAGCGTGCCCGAGTTGTTTACCGCCAAGGTTCCAAGGGTATTGAGATCAAGGATCGCGGTTGCGCCCGAAACGGTGCGTCCAGCAGATATGCCGACGATCGCAGCGGTGCCGGCATCGGCACGAACTGCCGTTCCAGCGGCGTTGGTGACATTGCCGCCTGTGACGTTCAGCGTAACCGGGCCGCCCGTTGAAACCAGCGAAATTGCCGGGGCAAGGGCGCTGGTGGACAAGACGTTGCCGGTGACGTTGGTGACGATGGCACCAGTTGTCGATGAAGCGTCAAGCCCGCCGCCGGCCGAGGTAATCGTGCCGGTGTTGATAGTCTGCGCGCCGGTGGTCGTTACTGTGCGGACGGCAGTGAAGCCAGCCCCGGTGGTGGTGACGGAACCGAACGTGGCATTGATCGTGCTACCGGCGGTTGGTGCCAGCAGGACCACGCCGTTGCCTGCAACCGCGCGGATCGCTCCGCTGGTGTTGACGACGATCGGAGCGGCACTCAGCGCTGCGCTGGTATCGATCTGCAAACCATCGCCGGTCCCCAGATTGGTGATCGAACCGGTGCCCTGATAGGTGACCGGCGTGCCGAGGGTGGTGATCCGCACTGCGCCGTTGCCGCCGCCAGCCGAAGCGGTGTTGCCGGCATTCACGGTGACGGAGCTGTTGTTGTTGAAAATCAGGCCCGTGCTGGAGCCCCCAGTTTCGTTGAGCGCGATGCCATATCCATCGATTGCGCCATTGACGTTGATGAATACGGGTGCGCTCGAAACGAAGTTATAGTTGCGGCTGAGCGAAGGGAAGCCAGCTGCCGTCGTATCGGTGGTGGTGGTTACCGTGCAGGCGAGTGTGTCGCCCGGGTTGGTGGTGGTGGTGACATCGCAATCAGCCAGCGCGGGCGAGGCGAGCGCGAAAACGGATACTGTGGCGGCAAGCGCGAGGCTGCGGCGCATGGACGAACGTGTGGTCATGGTGATTCCTCATGGTACCCTAGGGTTGGGCTTCATGGGAAATCATCGAAACGCCGTACGGTTCCCCCGCCGCGAAAAAAAAGTTTGCGGCTAGGGCGATTTGGGGGACGGTTCAGCGCTGCGGCGCGGCAACTTAAACGGCTGCTTTATTCCTCGATCCCCAGCACTCGCTGCGCCAGTTTTAGGTGCGGGCGATCAATCATCCGCCGGTCGATTTGCAAGGCTCCGGCATCGGGATTGCCTTGAAACGCAGCAATAATCGCGCGGGCCTCAGTCAGTTCTGCTTCGCTGGGGGTGAAAGCCGCATTGATTATCGGTATTTGCGCCGGGTGGATCGCCAGCATCCCGGCAAAGCCATCGGCGCGGGCGGATTCGGCAGCGCGTTTCAGGCCCTTTTCGTCGGCAAAATCGGCGTGAAGCGTGTCGATCGCGAACACCCCTTTGGCGTGGGCGGTCAACAACGTCTGGATCCTGGCAAAGCGGAACGCGTCGGTCCATTCGCCGTTCTTGTCGCGCTTGCGGGTCGCTCCGATTGCAGCGGAGAGGTCCTCTGCGCCCCAAGTCAGCCCGGCCAACCGCGGCAATGACGCCGGGACATAATTCGGGATCGAAACAGCGGCGGCAGCGGTTTCGCTAACCAGTGGCAGGATTTTGGTCGATCCGGCCTGAACCCCGCTGCGGCCTTCCAGTTCATACAGTTCGGCGGCGAGTTGAACCACCGATTCGGGCCCCATGCTTTTGGGCAGCATGATCCCGTCCGGCGCGCCGGGCAGCACCGCGATCAGATCATCGCGCCACATCCGGCTGTCGAGCGAATTGATCCGGACCCACCGGCCCAGCCGCTTGCCGCCGGTAACCTGCGGGCGGTGTGCGCCCAGCCAAGCCGCGGTCAGCGCGCGGGCTTGGGCCTTGCCCGCATTGGCAACCGAATCTTCCAGATCCAGAATGACCACATCGGCGCCCGCCGCAGCGGCTTTGGATAGTTTCTTTTCGCTGTCGCCAGGAACGAACAGCCACGAACGTACCGCCATGATCGCAGACCCTTTTTGTTATGCCGTTGCTGTCTCCAGCGCTGGGTAATCGGTATAGCCTTCTGGTCCTGGCAGATACCAGCTTTTCGGAACGTTAACGTTGGGCGACCATTCTGCACCCGCCTTGATCCGCGAGGCGAGATCGGGGTTCGAAATGTAGGGGCGACCAAAGCTGATCGCATCGCACCGGCCTGATCCAACGTCGGCCTCGGCCTCAGCCGCTGTATAGTCCGAATTGAGCACCAGCGGGCCGGAATAGATCGAGCGGATCAGCCCGTCCTGCTGCGGCACTTCGGTAGCGCCAAAAGTGCCATTGGGGCCAGGCTGGCGCAGTTCGACAAAGCCGATCTTCAACTCTTGGCAGACCCGCGCCGCTGCGCTGAAAATGCTGGCTGGATCGGTATCGTCGCAGCCCTGAGAGTTGCCATTGGGGGACAGCCGGATTGACACCCGGTCGGCGCCCCAAACGCCGATCAGCCCTTCGAGCACTTCGCGCATGAAGCGGGTGCGGTTTTCAGGCGAACCGCCATATTCGTCGGTGCGCAGATTGCTGTTATTGCGCAGGAACTGATCGACCAGATAGCCATTGGCGCCGTGCAGCTGGACCCCATCGAACCCGGCAGCTTTCGCGTTCGCAGCGGCATGGACATAATCGCCCACGATCCGAGCGATATCAGCCTTGCTGGCTTCGCGGGCCTGTTCGTGCGGTTTGCGCCCGGTCGGGGTGTGGGCGTAGTCGGGTGCGGTGGTGGCGCTGGCCGAAATGCCGGGCTCTCCGCCCAGGAAATCGGGGTGAACCTGCCGCCCCATATGCCACAATTGCATGACGATCTTGCCGGCTTTGGCGTGGACGGCATCAGTGGTCAGCTTCCAGCCCTCGGTTTGGGCGTCGTTCCACGAACCCGGCGCGGCGGGCCAGCCTGATCCTTCGACCGTGATCCCGGTGGCTTCGCTGATAATCAGCCCGGCATCGCTGCGCTGGGCATAGTATTCGGCGATCATCGCGTTGGGAACCATCCCGGCATCGGCCCGGCCGCGGGTCAGCGGGGCCATCAAAATCCGGTTCTTGGCCGCAATCGCGCCCAGTTGGATTGGCTGGAATAGGGCTTCGTTCAAGGCATCCTCCATCGATTTCGTTTTGCAATCTACTCTGGCTCGCTAAGGCAAGGCCATGACGAACGCAACCGCGCAAAAGGACTGGAACGGTTGGCATTTCGCTGCGCTGTTACTGGGCAATGTCGCGCTGGCGCTAGGCCCGTGGTCGGTTCGGCTGGCTGATAGCGGAGCGGTTTCGTCAGCCTTCTGGCGGCTGGCGCTGGCGGTGCCGGTGCTGCTCCTGCTGGCACGGTTCAGCGGCCAAAAGCTCAGCGGGTTTGGCGGGAAGATCGGTTGGGCGATTGCTGCTGCCGGGCTGTTCTTCGCGCTCGACATCGCGTTCTGGCACATCGGGATCGGAATGACCCGGATGGCCAATGCTTCGCTGTTCGGCAATGCCGGATCGCTGGTGGTGATGATCTGGGGGCTGATCGCGTTGCAGCGCCGCCCTTACGTCCGCGAATGGCTGGCGATCACGGCGGCGCTGGCAGGCGGCGCGGTGCTGCTGGGGCGCAGTCTGGAAATCGGCACCACTACGGCCATTGGCGACCTATTTTGTGTCGCCGCCGGGCTGCTCTATTCGGGCTATATCATCATCCTGCAGAAATACCGGGCCAGCCTGGGCGGCTGGTCGCTGCTGAGCTGGTCGAGCATCGCCGGACTACCAGTGCTGCTGGGGATCGCTCTGTGGCTGGGCGAGCCGGTCTGGCCGACGAACTGGGGCCCGGTGGTGGCGCTGGCGCTGCTTAGTCAGCTGATCGGACAGGGCCTGCTGATATTTTCGCTGCGGCATTTTTCGGCGCTGGTGATCGGGCTGGCGCTGCTGACCCAGCCGGTGGTCGCGGTGCTGGTCGGGTGGCTGCGCTTTGACGAGGTGCTGGGCCCGCTCGATTTCGCCGGGATCGCGCTGGTCGGGATCGGGTTGGTATTGGCCCGCTCGACGCAGGACTGAAGCCGCGCTAGCCTGCACCACTGACCTACCAAGGGGGAGAGACCCGATGAAGCGATATGCCCTGTTTGCCGCCCTGCCGCTGGCCGCGTTGGCGCTGTTGCCGATCACCGCCAGCCATGGCGCCGCCCCGGCCGCCCCTTCCGTCCAGCCCGAAACGAGCGATGAGTTTCAGTTCAAGGGCATCGCGAGTCAGTTCATCGCGACTTCGCTGCACTTCTCGCCGGTTGAGGCGACCGCTCTGGGCGTACACAAACACGATTTCCGTCTGCCCGATGTCACTGCGCGCGGCCGCAAGCAACGCAGGATGGTTTCGATTGGTCTGTTGATGCAACTGGCCGACCTGAATTACGCGCGGCTCAGCCCGTCGAGCCAGGTCGACTATTTGGTACTCAAGAACGAGCTAGAATACCGCATCTTCGCCAACGACGTGCTGCAGGAATGGGCCTGGAACCCACAGATCTACAACGATATTGCGGGCGGCGCGCTTTACACGTTGGCGGCGCGCGATTTCGCGCCGTGGGATGTGCGGTTGAAAGCGGCAACCGCGCGGATGGAGGCAATCCCCGGGATGCTGCGCGCCAGCCGGAGCGAGCTGGTTCCGGCCCGCGTCCCGCTGATCTTCGCCCAAACCGTCTCGCGCCAGAACGCCGGGATTGTCGAAATTGCTGAGACAATGCTGGTGCCCCAGGCGGGCGTGCTGACCGGGGCGCAGCGGACCCAGTTCGATGCGGCGCTCGCGGGGCTGAAAGCGGGCGTGGCTGAGCATCAGAAATGGCTCGACGAAGTGCTGATCCCGCAGGCCAAAGGCGACTTCCGGCTGGGTGCCAAGCTCTACGATCAGAAGATGAAATTCGGCCTGATGAGCGACATGACCCGTCCGGTGCTGAAAGCCCGCGCGCTGAAGTCCAAAGCCGAAATCCGGGCCGAGATGTTCCAGATTGCCTGCCGGGTAATCAAAGACAGCAAGCTCAGCATGGGCTGTCCGGCCAACCCCTCGCCCACGGTCCAGCAGGCTGTGATCGAAGCGGCCTTGGCCAAATCCTATGCCAAACGTCCGCCACGCCAGGAATTGGAACAGCGCGCCCGCGAAACTACGCAGACGGCAACCGATTTCGTCCGCCAGAAGGGCTTCATCCGGATGCCCGATGGCCCGGTGCGGATCATCACCATGCCCAAATTCCAGCAGGGCAATGCGGTCGCCTATAACGATCCGCCGGGACCGTTCGAGAAGGGCCAGCAGAATTTCTACGCGGTCAGCCCGATCCCGGATGACTGGACCGACGCGCAGGCGACCAGTTTCCTGTCCGAATACAACGATTACATGATCCACGATCTGTCGATCCATGAAGCGATGCCGGGGCACTACCTCCAGCTCGATCATGCCAACCGGACCGACAATCCGCTGCGGGCGATGCTGTGGTCGGGGCCGTTTGTCGAAGGCTGGGCGGTCTATGCCGAAGGGGTGATGAAGGACGAAGGCTATCTTGATCACGATCCGCTGTTCAAGCTGACCGTCCTCAAAATGCGGCTGCGCAGCGTGACCAATACTCTGCTCGACATCGGCATCCACACCGAAGGGATGACCCGGGATCAGGCGATGGACCTGATGCAAAAAGGTGCCTTTCAGGCCGAACGTGAAGCCTCAGGCAAATGGGTCCGCGCAAACCTCAGCTCGGTGCAATTGCTGAGCTATTTCACCGGCTATGAAGAACACCGGCTGCTTCGGGCGGAGGCAGAGAAGCGCTGGGGCAAGCAGTTCACATTGCGCCGGTATCACGACACGGTGCTGAGCTTCGGCTCCCCGCCAGTGAAGTATGCGCGGGCGCTGATGTTTGGGCTGCCGGTGCGGTGACGGAACCCGAGCCGGGTGTCAGCGGTTCCCGGCGCATGGTTATCGACTGCGTCATCATCGGAGGGGGACCGGCGGGGCTTGCCGCAGCGGTCTATCTGGCCCGTTTTCACCGCGCGGTAGTGGTTTATGATCGCGGGGGCAGTCGCGCGGCGCTGATCCCGACCAGCCATAATCTGGCGGGATTCCCGGACGGCCTGCCTGGGCCTGCGCTGCTCGAGCGAATGCGCGCTCACGCCGCGAAGTATGGTGCAGAATTTCGCGCTGGTAACATCACCGAGATTACGCGCGCCGAACCAGGCTGGCTGCTGCGCGGCGACGGTATCGACCTCGTCGCGCGCACGGTGTTGTTTGCGACCGGGGTCGACAATCGGCGGCCCGCCGAGATTGACCGGCAAGCGGAAGCGGCCGCGCTCGCCGCCGGGACCTTGCGCTATTGCCCGATCTGCGACGGCTATGAAGCGGGCGGCCCGGATCGCACCGCGCGGGTCGGGGTGATCGGGGCCGACAGCCACGGGGTGGACGAAGCGCTGTTCTTGCGCGGATTCACGCAGGATGTGACGTTGTTTACATCGACCGAATGCGAACTGACTGAGACTGATCGGGCCGCGTTGGCCGCAGCCGGTGTGCACTGGGAGCCCCGCCCGGTGGCGCACTATGAATTCGGCCCGGCGACGGTCCGGCTGGTTTACACGGGTGGCGGCGAGGCCGAGGTCGACACGATCTATCCTGCGCTGGGATCGGTGCCGAATACCGAACTGATCGACCGGCTCGGGCTGCGCTGCGACGAGGATGGTTGCGTGGTGGTCGACCGGCACCAGCGCCTCGGGCTCGAGGGGCTTTACGCCGCAGGAGATGTCACCGCCGGTCTTGACCAAATTGCAGTAGCGACCGGCCAGGCTGCGCTCGCCGCCACCACAATCCACAACGATCTGCGCGAACGCGATGGTGCAACCGCGACCCGCTAGATCAGCGCGCCCCCAAATCACCCTTCCCCACAGTCCCGCTAGCCATCTCCAGCATCCGGTCCAAACTCTTCTTCGCCTGCAGGCGCAGGCCTTCTTCAATCTGGATTTGCGGCTTCAGATCGCGCAAGGCGAGGTAAAGTTTTTCCAGCGTGTTGAGCGCCATGTAGGGGCAGATGTTGCAGGCACACTGCCCGTCGGCTCCGGGTGCGCCGATGAAGGTCTTGTCGGGGACTGCCAATTCCATCTGGTGAATGATGTGCGGTTCGGTCGCGACGATCAGGGTCTGGCCGGTAAAAGTCTTGGCGAACTGGAGGATGCCGCTGGTGCTGCCGATGTAATCGGCGTGGTCGGCGATGTGCGGCGGGCATTCAGGATGCGCTGCGACCGGCGCGCCGGGGTGCTGGGCCTTAAGCTTAAGCAGTTCGGTTTCCGAGAACGCTTCGTGCACGATGCAGACGCCCGGCCACAGCAGCATTTCACGGTCGAACTTGCGCGACAAGTATCCGCCCAGATGCCGGTCGGGGCCGAAGATGATCTTCTGGTCCTTGGGGATCTGGCTCAGGATCGTCTCGGCGCTGCTGCTGGTGACGATGATGTCGGACAGCGCCTTCACCTCGGTCGAGCAGTTGATATAGGTCAGCGCGATGTGATCGGGGTTGGCCGCGCGAAACTGGGCGAATTTTTCGGGCGGGCAGCTGTCCTCCAGACTGCACCCGGCGTCGAGATCGGGCAGGATCACGGTCTTTTCCGGTGCGAGGATCTTGGCGGTTTCGGCCATGAATTTGACCCCGCAAAACGCGATCACCTCGGCATCGGTCGCGGCGGCCATTTTGGACAGTTCCAGACTGTCGCCGATATAGTCGGCCAGATCCTGAATTTCCGGGCGCTGATAGTAATGCGCCAGGATCACCGCATTGCGGTCCTTGCGCAGCCGCTCGATCTCGGCCCGGATATCGACGCCGGAGAGGTTTTCGGTCTGGATGGTCATTTAGCTTCCTTTTCGCCCTCAAAGCGGACTGTAACTTCAATATCTCCGAATCCCGCCACTTTGAGCGGTACCGCAAGGTTTTGCGCCACGGCCTGCTTGGCCGATCCGCGCGCCAGATCCAGCAGCGCTGGGGTGGCGGCCTGCTGGGCGGCCTGTTGTTCAGCCAGCACGGTATTGTCGCGGGTCAGCTTGGCTTGGGCTGGGCCAGTGATCCATACCCCCTCGCGCAAATACTGCGCGCGGGCTTCATCGAGATTGGGTTTTGACACCTGTAGCGGCGGCAGCACCACGTCGAGCCGCTTGCCGCCCGCGTCCCATTGGAACCGCCCCGCATCCAGCGCGGCCAGATCGAGCGTGTAATCGACCCGCGCCGGGATCACCGCGATCTGGCGCGATTTAAGCAAGCCATAGCCGCGTTCGTCCTGGGAGCTGACAACCGGAGCCAACTGGGCGGAAAACACCGTCAACCGGTTGGCTTTCTCGAACGCGGTCAGGCTGGTGGCAATCGGATCGCCGTGATCCTGCGGGCCGTAGGCTTGCCAGCCGAGCCAGCCCGCCAGCGCCAGTGCGCCGCCGGTGATCAGCCAAGGCAGGCGTGCCGGGCTGGTCGGGGTCAGGAGATCAGCCGCCATGCCGCACCATCCTCCGCTGCTAGTCCGCGGGTCTTCAGATCAATCAGATGCGCCAGCACCGATCGCCCCGCCGCTCCGGTCAGCCGCGGATCGAGCCCTTTGTACATTGCGGCGACGAACTGCGGAATGTCCTGCGGGCCGGTTTCCAGCAGCCGGACAATCTGCGCCTCGCGGCTGCGGCGGTGGCCGAGCATCCCGCGGACCAGCTGGCGTGGGCGCGTGATCGCCGGGCCGTGGGCTGGGTAAAGCACCTTGTCTTCGCGCTCATAGAGCTTCTGCAGGCTCGCCATATAGGCCGCCATATCGCCATCGGGGGGCGAAACCACGCTGGTCGACCAGGCCATCACATGGTCGCCGGTAAACAGCGCGCCGCTTTCCAGCACGGCATAGCACAAGTGGTTGCTGGTGTGCCCCGGCGTGGCCACCGCCTCAATCGTCCAGCCTGGCCCGGACAAGCGTTCGCCATCGGTCAGCACCCGGTCGGGGGCATAGGACTGGTCAAAGGCGCTGTCGGCGCGCGGGCCATCATCACGCAATACCAAGGGCGCGCAGCCAATGATGGGCGCACCGGTTGCCTCTTTCAGCGGGGCTGCGGCGGGGGAATGATCGCGGTGGGTATGGGTACACAAGATCGCGCTGATCCGGGCAGCGCCGACCGCCGCCAAAATGGCATCGACGTGCCCGATCCCGTTGGTATCCGCGCCTTTGAACGGGCTCGGCTCTCCGCCAGCCCCAAAATCGGCCGGCCCCGGATCAATCACCGCCACTTCGGCCCCGGCCCCGACGATATAGGTCTGGGTTCCGGTGAAGGTATAGGGCGAAGCATTGGGCGCGAGCACCCGCCGGACCAGCGGTTCGCATTGTTCAGACAGGCCGGTCGGCCAAGGTTTGGGCGGGGCATCCATAGTGATGGATATGGGGGGCGGGAAGGCGGGTGTCGAGGGGGAGCAGAACGAGGTTGCTATTCCGCTTTCCCCTGTCGCCGAACGGCGGCGTGGTCGCCATCAAAACCGAATAAACTTACCCGGAATTTTGACATGGTCGGACACGGGGTGGCCACCGCTGTCGAAGCGGCCTGGGATGGGGAGTGAGGCGGTGCAATATACGCCCGGTTTCTTCAGCCACTTCAGCGCCAGCTTTTTGCTGATCTTGTTGATGTTGAACCGCTGAGCCAGCTTGGTGTCGACGCATTCGGCGTTGTTCAGCCAAGCATTCTGGCCGCTGGGGATCGTGCTGTGCAGCGTATAACCGCCGGTTAGGACGGGCACATAGACCGGCACAGCCTGTCCACTGGGATCGACCACGGTCACTTTGAAAAAGTAAGCCGGGTTGTCAGACCAAGGTGCGGTCGCTGCAATCAATGCTGGCAATGCCAACAGCAGAAAGAGACGCTTCATATCGATTTGCCTTAGCTAGATTGCAGTTCTGCCAGTTGGACCAGGCCACACTGCAGACCCATGGCAACTACGATGACAGCGCGCAAAGCCACTTCTTCGCGCCCTGTCATCGGTTCGAACATGCGTTGGACTAAAAAGTCCAGGTCGATCAGTCCGCCTTGTTCTCTTTTCTGTGACTGCAAACACGCTTGCCGTACTTGTTGATGGTATAGCTCTGGCAGGTGCCTTCGACGTTTCGAACTTTTGGTGCAGCCGCGGGCTTAACCGGCGTCACTGCCGGGCTGCCGGTCGCTGTCTTGCAAGGGTGGCTCGCGGTCGCAACGCACGTGGTTGCAGGCGTGGCGGCGTTGGCGCCGCTGGCTGGCGTTTGCGCTGATACGCCGCTCGTCCCAATCAGGCCGAGCGCGACGGCTGACATAGCGGCCGACTTGAGGGTTTGCTTCCAAAGTGACTTCATTTCCGCTTCCTTCACCGTGACGCCGGATTGACGAACAGCGGTCTTTCACCGAGCGGTGGCAGCGGGAATAGACCCATAAGTTTGGGGGTAGTCAGTGCGGGTCGCGCATGATCGACCGAACTGGGGTGATCTGTGCGTGCTCCCGCAACAGACCGAATGCAGTCTCAGTGGAATGCCCCGCCGCCTAACCCCGAACCTGCACGTTCAGCCGTTCGCGCAGAGCCGCAATCGCGCTGGGCGCTGCAGTGTCACGTTCGCGCCAGCCGTGGTCGAGGCGTTTGAGCCGGGCGTGGAAACGTTCGGTGGCGAGGATAAGTTCGCGGGTTGGGGCATCGATCAGGTTCAGGCGGTGCTGCTCGGCCTCGGGAAAATCGGACAGCTTGCCGTGGCGGCGCAGCTGAAACTCGGTCAGTTCGCCAGCGAAATAGGCGCGGTGGTTAAGCAGCCAGGCGACGGCGTGCATCATCCGTGTGGTAGTTCGCAGCGCCTCACAGCTGAGCGCGACCTGCGCTTCGTCTTCATTCGCCGGGGCATTAAGCCGCCCGGACAAAGCAAACGCCCCGCGCACTTCGTCCGAAAGAACAAGCGCTTCGCAATAGAGCCCCTCGATAATCCGGGGGTTGATGTTGGCGGGACTGGTCATGTCTGACACCCCGATAGGCGGCGGCAGCGGGGCTTGCCAACGGGGGTAGGGAGAGTTTGCCACACCATTTCGGGACTGTCCCGGAAGGGGGCGTTTTTTCCGCCTCCCGGCGGTGCGGACAAGGCATCCGCCTTGTCTTGGCCTAGCCAATTACGCGATAATATCCGGGATCAAATAATCCTGAACCATCGCAATCTGGTCGCGCAGTTTCAGCTTGCGCTTTTTTAGCCGGGCGATCTGGAGTTGGTCGGTGGCACCGGCGCCGGTCAGCGCGTCGATAGCGGCATCCAGATCGCGGTGTTCGGTCCGCAGCAGTTCCAGCCGCTTGCGGAGCTCTTCTTCATTCACGCGCCCATTCTCCAGACATCAGTTCGTCAAACTTCCGTTTCGTCGCGGCCCGAAATCGCCTTGTCGCAGGGCCGCATCAAGACGCTTCGCAAGATAAACTTAATATGCTTCGATGACAATCGCAGTGACCCGCTGGATTTCGAGTCGGGAGCCAGTGGGTGCCGCAGCCCGAGGGGGCCAACACAAGGAGAATCCCCTATGGAACAACCACACGTCAGCGCTTTGCAGTTCAAACACGCCGGTCTGGAACGCCAGATTTCCGAAGAACTGAACCGTCCCGCGCCTGACCTGTCGATTGTCCAATCGCTCAAAAAGCGAAAGCTGCGGATCAAGGAGGAACTGGCGCATAGTTGATTGGTGCGGGAGGGGCCTGCGCCCCTCCCTTGGCCTAGCCAGCCCGCTCTCCCGGTCCAACCACCCACAGGGCAACCTTAAATGGGTGGTTGGGCCGGGAGAGCGGGCTGGCTAGGCCTAGCCAATCGCGGAGGCGACTGGCGCATCTCACCAAAACTCCGCTCCCAAACAAATTCGTTTGCTGCGTGTTCGCGCGCGTTCCCATCGCTGTCGCTTTGGGTTAGTCTCGGCCCATGACCATAACCAATGCTGTTGCCGCCGCCCGCACTATCATGACCGGCCTCCACGATGTGATGGCCAGCCGCAGCAACGTGCAGTCCAAGTTGAACACCGTGGTCGAAGTGATCGGCGAGGGGCTGGATAGCGAGGTTTGCTCTATCTATCTCCTGCGCGAAGGGATGCTGGAACTGTTCGCCACCAAAGGATTGGCGCAAGAAGCGGTCCACGTGACGCGGATGGGGATCGGCGAAGGGTTGGTCGGGACGATTGCCGACAATATCGAAACGCTCAATCTGGCCGAAGCGACCGCCCATCCAGACTTTTCGTATCGGCCCGAAACCGGCGAGGAAAAATTCCACTCGTTTGCGGGGGTGCCGATTGTTCGGCGTGAACGCGCGGTCGGCGTACTGTGCGTCCAGCACGCCGATCCGCGCCGCTATGAAGAGGTTGAGATCGAGGCGCTACAAACCGTCGCGATGGTCCTGTCCGAATTGATTTCCAATGCCGGGCTGGTCGATGATGAGCAAACCGCGCTGAGCCCGCAACAAACCGGGCCGGTGCGGCTGAGCGGGTTGGCGCTGGTCAAAGGATTGGCGGCAGGCAACGCGGTTTATCATCAGCCCCGGATCACCATCGAACACGTCATGGCCGAAGACCGCGATGCGGAGCTGAGCCGGGTTTACCTCGCCTTTGACAAGATGCGCGAGCAGATCGACAAAATGGCCAGCCAAGCCGAATTCGGCGTCGGCGGCGAGCATGACGAGGTGCTCGAGACCTACAAGATGTTCGCCTATGACGAAGGCTGGAGCCGCCGGATCATCGAGGCGATTGACAGCGGGCTGACTGCCGAAGCCGCAATTGAGCGGGTCCAGCAGCGGACCCGGATGCGGATGCGGCAGATCGACGATCCACTGCTGGCCGACCGGATGCACGATCTGGAAGACCTCGCCAACCGGTTGCTGCGGATCGTTTCGGGCCAGATGGGCACGGCTGCCAGCCAAGGTCTGCGCAATGACACGATCCTGATCGCGCGCAACCTCGGCCCGGCCGAGCTGCTGGAATATGACAAGCGGCGACTAAGGGGCGTGATCCTTGAGGAAGGCTCGCTGACTGCGCACGTCGTGATCGTCGCGCGCGCGATGGGCGTGCCAGTGTTGGGCCGGGTCCGGTCCTTGCGCGGGGTGATCCGCGAGGGCGATCCGCTGTTGCTTGACGCCGACCGGGGCGAGGCGATTGTCCGCCCGATCGAAGCGATGGCCGAAGCGTTTGATGCACGCTTTGCCAAAAGCAAGGAACGCGCCGCTGCCTATGCCGCGCTGCGCGATGTTGAACCGTTCACCCGCGATGGCACCCGGATCCAGGTGATGATGAACGCCGGGCTGCGCGATGATATGCCCAATCTGGCGCTGGCCGGGGCTGACGGGGTCGGGCTGTTTCGAACCGAATTCCAGTTCCTGGTTTCAGCGACGCTGCCCGCCCGCGAACGCCAGACCCGGCTGTACCGCGATGTGCTCGATATCGCAGGCGATAAGCCGGTGGTGTTTCGCACGGTCGATATCGGCGGTGACAAAGTGCTGCCCTATCTGCGCCACAACAATGGTGAGCATGAGGAAAACCCGGCGATGGGCTGGCGCGCACTGCGCGTGGCGCTGGAGCGCGAAGGGTTGATGAAAGTTCAGGCCCGCGCCTTGATCGAGGCGGCGGCTGGCCGCACGCTCAACGTGATGTTCCCGATGGTGTCCGAACCGTGGGAGTTTGATGCGGCCAAGGCTGTATTTGAAACCCAACTCAAATACCTCAAAGGCCAGAAAAAGCTGCTGCCCGAGGCAATCCGGTATGGCGCGATGCTCGAGGTTCCAGCCTTGGCTGAAATGCTTGATACGCTGGCGCCGCGGCTGTCGTTTCTATCGATCGGGACCAACGATCTGACCCAGTTCCTCTATGCCGCCGATCGCTCCAATCCCAAACTGGCAGAGCGCTATGACTGGCTGTCGGTGGCGATTATGCGCTTTCTCAAACGGGTCCAGGCCTCGCTGATCGGTCATACGGTTGACGTGACGGTTTGCGGCGAGATGGGGGGACGGCGGCTCGAGGCGCTGGCGCTACTCGGGATCGGGATCCGGCGGCTGTCGATCACCCCGGCCGGAGTTGGCCCGATCAAGGAACTGGTCCGCAAGGTTGACCTGGCCGAGATCACCGCAGCGATGAATCTGTGGCTCGCTGCGCCTCCGCCAAACCTGCGCGAGGCGCTGTCGGCATGGGCTTCAGAACGCGGAATCGAAGCGGATTGAGCTGCGCTTTGGCGCGCTTTCACCACCCTGTCACAAATCCCGCCCTATTTGGCGCTTCGGGCTGGCCGATCACGCCGATTTGACGTTGACTCCGCCACGCAAAAGCGGATGGTCCGGCCCGACTGAAAAACATAAGATTTTTGTCGGGGTCGAAATGGAAGAGATGAATATGGAAGAGGCCGAGTTGCCTCTCGAAGGTGTTGGCGCGCGGTTGATGCGGACGCGAGAGGCGGGCGGATTTTCGCGTGCCCAGATCGCGGCCCAGACCCGCATTCCCGAACGCCACCTCGCCGCAATCGAAGCCGGCGATTTTGCGGCTTTGCCGGCCCAGACCTATGCGATCGGATTTTCGCGGACCTATGCCAAGGAGCTGGGGCTTGATCCCAACGAGATCGGAGCAGCAGTTCGAGCTGAGCTTGCGGCGCAGGAACCGAGAGAACCGCGCCGTCAGGTGCAGACCTTCGAGCCCGGCGATCCCGCGCGGGTACCCGGCCCACGGCTGGCCTGGCTGGCCGCTGCGGGGGTGATTGCGGTGCTGATCGCCGGTTTCTTCCTCGCTCGGTCGATGTTTGCTCCGGGTGGAGAGCTGGCTTCAATCTTGGCAGAGGAAACCCCGGCTGCGGCCGCCAGCCAGAACGCTCCAGCGCCCACGCCAACCGGCGGCGTTGTGGTGTTTACTGCGCTGCAACCGACCATCTGGGTCAAGTTCACCGATGGCGCAGGCAACCAGCTGCTGCAAAAGGAACTGGCGCAAGGCGAAAGCTATACCATTCCCGATGGGCAGGACGTGAAGTTGTGGACAGCCCGGCCCGAAGCGCTGTCAATCACGGTTGGCGGGCAAGCGGTGCCAAAACTGTCCGAAGTCCAGCAAACGCTGAAAGACGTTCCGGTTAGTGCGGCCGCTTTGTTCGCGCGCGGAATGGCCGGTCCTGCGCCGGAGCCAGTGCCAAGTGTCTCTACCCAGACGCGCAGCGCTGCCCCCGAACGCCAGCGCGAGCGCCGCCCGGTGCCGCAGCGGGTTGACCGTCCGGCAGCCCAGCCGAGCCCATCGCCAACCGCGGTGGTCCCGGTGACGGCTCCGGCTCCGAGCGTTGCTGCTCCTTCACCTTCAACTACATAGCCTGCGGATAGCGCGCGCCGCCCGCTCGACATGGCGCGTATCGCAGGGTTAATGACTGCGCTAATGGTTCATCGCTGGTTCGGTTCGCCCCGTTATTGGCAATGAAGCCCTGGTCGGCATGGAATCACAAATATGAAGCAGCTTTTCCGAAACAAATCCCTGATGGTGGTCTTGACCTTGGCGCTGGCCGCTCCGGCACTGGCGCAGTCGATCGACCCCAATCTTGAAACGCGGATGCGCAGGCTGGAAGCGGAAGTTTCGGCCCTGCAGCGGGTGGTGTTCCCCGGCGGCGACGGGCGGTTCTTTCCGCAGATCCAGCCCAGCGCAGGCGGCATTGCGCCTGCCGGTACACCGGCCACCACGCCCAACGCCGATATGCTGACCCGGATGGACGCGCTTGAAGGCCACGTTTCCAAATTGACCGCGCAAGTTGAAGAAGACCGCAACCGGATCGACAAGCTGGAAGCCCGGCTGGCAGCGGTTGAGGCTGGCAAGTCGAGCGTCGGCACAGGCGATACCGCAGCCGTCACTCCTGCGCCCAAGCCGGTGACCGTTATCACGCCTGCTCCCAGGCCTTTGGCCCCGACGATCAAACCGGCTGATCCTTCGGCCAAGCGGCTGGCGGCAGTCCGCGCGGTGGCCAAGCCGCAGACCGCCGACCCGGGTGATGATGAATATTCCTATGGCTACCGTCTGTGGGAGGGCAAATTCTATCCCGAGGCGCAGCAACAGTTGAAGCTGTTCCTGACCAAGTATCCCAAACATTCGCGGGTCAGTTATGCCCGCAACCTGCTCGGCCGCACGTACCTCGACGAAGGCAATCCGCGCGAAGCGGCCAGCTGGTTCCTGCAGAATTACAAGGCTAATCCGAACGGTGATCGCGGGCCTGACAGCTTGCTGTTGTTGGGCGAATCGATGCGCCAGTTGAAAGACACTAATCGGGCGTGTGTGGCAGTGGATCAGTTCGGCCGGGACTTCCCAAAGGAAGCCGCTGGCCGGCTCAAGGCGCAGTATGATGCCACCAAAGCTGGGCTGAAGTGCCCAGCCTGATGTGGATTGTCCGCCGGACCTGACCGCCCGTTTCAGCGCCGATCTGGCCGCATTGTGGAGCGGCACGGGACGGTTGGCGCTGGCCATATCAGGCGGGCCGGACAGTCTGGCGCTGTTGCTGCTGGCCCATGCGGCGCTACCGGGGCGTATTGCAGCGGCGACGGTCGATCATGGCTTGCGCCCCGAAAGCGCAGCGGAATCTGCCTTAGTCGGGCAAATCTGCAGTGAACTTGAGGTTCCTCACACAGCGCTGCTGGTCACGGTCGAGCCGGGCAATATCCAGGCCCAGGCCCGCACTGCGCGCTATGCTGCGCTGGGAGCGTGGATGGAGCGCGAGGGTCTGGAGGCTCTGGCCACCGCGCACCATGCCGACGATCAGGCCGAAACGCTGCTGGCGCGGCTGAACCGGGGCAGCGGCACCGCCGGGCTGGCCGGGGTGCGCGCGCGCGGAGCCGTTCCCGGCACACGGCTGGCGCTGGTCCGCCCGCTGCTTGGCTGGCGCCGGAATGAATTGGCCGCTGTGGTTGCAGCGGCAGGGTTGGTGGCGGTGCAGGATCCCTCCAACGCCGACGACCGGTTTGACCGGGTCCGACTTCGCAAGGCGCTGGCTGGGGCCGACTGGCTCGATGCGCCGGCCTTGGCGCTGAGCGCCGCCCATTTGGCCGACGCCGATGCCGCGCTGGAATGGGCAGCGCAGCGTGAGTGGAGCGAATGTGTCGTCAAAGGTCCGATGGGGCTGACCTACCGGCCCGCGGCTCCGCGTGCGGTGGCGCTGCGGGTGCTGGCGCGGATCGTGGCGGAGCTTGATGGTGAGGCCCCGCGCGGCAGTGCCACTGCCCGGCTGTTCGAGAGCTTGCTCGCGCGGCAGCCCGCCTCGATCGGCAATCTGGTGGCGCGGGTGCTGCCCGAGGGGTGGAGCTTTACGAAAGCGCCAGAACGCCGAAAGATTTAGTGCCCGGCGCGCCTAATCGCGCCGCGCCATCCCCTGCTGCTGCATCCGCCAGAGCAGCTGGTCATAGCGGTCCTGCCCGAAAAACGGCTCGCCCGCATAAACCATCAGCGGGACGCCGTAATGCCCGCCCAGCCGCTGATCGGCGGCGTTGGCGTCGATCACCGCATCGAGCCGCTCCGCCTCTGCCGCCTGCACTTTGTCCAGCTCGGCCAAATCGCAGCCGGCGCTGGCAAAGGCGCGGGTCAGGTGATCGCCTTCGTGCCAGCCGTCCACTTCGCCCGACCAGATCAGGTGGCTGACCGCGCGCAGCACCGCCAGGCCCTTGCCCTGTTCGGCGGCCAATGTGCCCAGCCGGGTCAGCCGGTGAATATGCGGTTGCTTTTTGGGATAGGTCCGCGTGGCGAAATCCATCACCACCGGATCGGGGCGCGGCCAACGCAGCGCCAGCCCGGAAAATTCCGCGCTGCGGACGCAATCCCGGAACAAGTAGCTGGTCCACAGCGGATCGGCGTTGGCAAAGAAATCGGGCTGGCGCACCGCAATCGGCAGCACCGGTTTGATAGTAATCGCCGCGTCCCAGTCCCGTTCCAGTTCCACGAGCCGGGGCGTGACCAGATAGGAATAGGGGCTGCGGAACGACCAATAGAGATCGACAGTATGCGGCATCCAATCCTCCCTTGCCCGATTGGCTTTCGCCGGGCATTAATCGCGCGATTAAAAGGAGAGTCAAATGCGGATTGATGGGTCGACGGCTGCGGTGGTTACCGGCGGCGCTTCTGGGTTGGGACAAGCCACCGCCGACGCCTTGGCAGCGGTCGGCGTCAAAGTGGCGATTTTCGATGTGAACGCGGAAAAAGGCGAAGCGGTCGCTGCGGCGATCGGCGGGCTATTCTGCCATGTCGATATCACCAACGAAGAATCGGTCGTGGCTGGTTTCACCAAGGCCCGCGCCGCGCATGGTCAGGAACGGATCACGGTCCATTGCGCAATGACCAGCCGCCGGGGCAAGACGCTGGCCTGGGACAAGGGAGCGGGCCAGCTCAAGCGCCTTTCGACCGAGGATTACATCTACGGCGTGCAAGGCATTCTGGTCGCTAGCTACCGGATCGCCTCACACTCAGCCGAAGGGATGGCCGGGCTGGATCCGCTGGAAGATGGCGAGCGCGGCTGCATCACGCTGACCGCATCGGTCGCGGCGCAGGACGGCCAGATCGGCCAGATAATTTATGGCTCGGCCAAGGCCGGGGTCAACGGACTGGTCCTGCCGATGGCGCGCGATCTTTCTGACATCGGTATCCGGGTCAATTCGATCATGCCGGGGATTTTTGCCACCCCGCTGATGCTGGGGGCCAAGCAAAATGTGCTCGATAGCCTCGCCGCGTCGGTGCCGTTCCCCAAGCGGCTGGGCAAGCCCGAAGAGTTCGCCAGCCTGGCGCTCGAACTGGCGCGCAATTCCTATTTCAACGGCCAATGCATCCGCCTCGACGGCGCGATCCGCATGGCCCCTCGGTAAAGGAACGATATGATGACTTCACCCTTCAAAGACGGTCTGCTGGACGGCAAAGTGGCCTTCATCGCCGGGGGTACCAGCGGCATCAATCTGGGCATTGCCAAACGGATGGCGCAGCTGGGCGCCAAGGTTGCCGTGCTCGGCCGCAATCCGGAAAAGGCCGCCGCTGCTGCCGCTGAAATCGGCCACGACGCGATCGGTCTGACCGCCGATGTCCGCGAATACGGCGCGATCCGGGCGGCGATGGAAGAGGTCCGCAGCAAGTTCGGACTGATGGATATCGTCGTCTCGGGCGCGGCGGGCAATTTCCTCGCGCCGGTGTTGGGGATGAGCGCCAATGCCTTCAAGACCGTGGTCGATATCGACCTGCTCGGCACTTTCAACGTTTTTCGCGGCTGCCACGATCTGCTGGCGCCAAACGCCTCGCTGATCGCGATTACCGCCGGTCAAGCCGAACAACCGATGCAGCTGCAGGCCCACGCCTGCGCGGCCAAGGCCGGGATCAACCAGCTGGTCCGGGTGCTGGCGCTGGAATGGGGCCCCGATGTGCGGGTCAACGGGATTTCGCCCGGCCCGATTGAAGGGACCGAGGGTATGGCGCGGCTGGCGCCCGATGCCTCGACCAAGCAAAAGCATTTTGAGCGGATCGCGATGAAGCGCTGGGGCTTTGTCGATGAAATCGCCGAAGGAGCCGTATTCTTGAGCAGCGATGCGGCTAAATACATTACCGGCGCGATCCTCGATATCGATGGCGGCAGCAGTCTGGGTGATGCAACGCAGCGGAACGTGGATCGCGGGCTGGCGTAATCGTCGTCCCCGGCTTGACCGGGGACCGCTGGCCGCCTCGACGCGAGCTCGCTGGAACCGGCCAGCGG
>JAYURW010000130.1:0-5773 GCA_043756025.1 Novosphingobium sp.
GTCGCTCATGGTGATTCCCTTCGTGAACGGCAGATTAAATTGTGTTGAAAGCCGCCCTAATCAAGGCCGCGCGCGCTGGCAAGGGGGTGCACCGATTCAACATGCTTTGTGTACGTATGGGGCGGCCCAAACCCTCAGTCTGCATCATGTGCCGCAATCTGGCGGCGGGACCGGGACCGGTCCGCAATCCGCCCCAATCCGGCCTGCGCCAGGGCGTGTTTAGGATTGAGCAGCAGGACCCGGCGATACTGCTGCTGGGCAACTGCGTCTTCCCCAGCCGTTTCAGCGCACAGCCCGATGTTGTAATGCGTTGGCGCGTGATCGGGGTTGGTCTGGCCCAGCGCCGCCCAATCGGCGCAGGCGGCCTGATCGCGGCGGTCTTTGACCGCGCGAACCGCCCGTTTGAACGCTTCACCGTCTGGCTTGGACAGACCTTTGCGGCCTTCATCGACCCGCACATCCTCAGCCTCGCGGCGCGGGGCGAAGGCGAGGCGGACCCGCCGGGCGACCCTTGCGTTCAATTCGCGCGCAATCGAACCGCGCGCCCGGGGCGATCCTTCGGCGTCCTCGCAGTGGCTGTCGTCATATCTTTCCGGGCGGCTGTCAGACCATAGCAGCGTCCCGTCGCGGTCAATCAGCCGCAGCGCGACGACCAGTTCGATATGGCGGCGGCGGCAACGGACAGTGATCTTTTCCTTGGCAGCAGTGCACTTGCCCTGTGCGTCCTTGATGCAGCGTTCATGCTCCTCGGTATAATCGGAGAATCGCTGTTCGGTATCGGCGGTGCCGCGCAGCAGCGCTTCTCCGCCGCCCCCGGTTGCTGCCGGAATTACCCGCAGCCACGGCCCCCGCCCCAAATTGATCTCGCGCAGAGCATCCTCGGTCTGGATCGTCAGGTCTTCACCGGCATCGCCGCCAAATGGTTCGACCTGAACCGAGCGCAACGCGGCGGCCTGATCGCTGGCGGCAGGGTACCAGACCTCTACTCGCATGGTTTCCGCCTGCGCGGCAGTGGAAACCAGCGCAGCGGCCAGCAGGAGACAGAAACGGCGCATGAAGAACCCCCCGAACAGTATGCCGAAGTTTCTTGCCGCTCTCGCCGTGAAGGTCAACCTTGCGGCTTGGGCGGTTCAATCACGCGGACGTGCAGCTCGCGCAGCGCCTTGGGCTCTGGCGCGGAAGGTGCACCCATCAGCAAGTCTTCGGCGCGCTGGTTCATCGGGAACAGCGTGATTTCGCGCAGGTTCTGGACCCCGCACAGCAGCATCACCATCCGGTCAACCCCAGCCGCCATCCCGCCATGCGGCGGCGCGCCATACTGGAACGCGCGGTACATTCCGCCAAAACGGTCCTCGACATCGGCTTGGGTGAGGCCGGTCAGCTCGAACGCTTTGACCATCAGATCGGGGTGCTGGTTACGGATCGAGCCCGAGGCCAGTTCATAGCCGTTGCAGACCAAATCATACTGATAGGCCTTGATCGTCAGCGGATCTTGCGTCTCGAGCGCTTCCAGCCCGCCTTGCGGCATCGAGAACGGGTTGTGCGCGAAATCGACCTTTTTGTTTTCTTCGTCCCATTCGTAGAACGGGAAATCGATGATCCAGGCGAACTTGAAAGCATCGGCGTCGATCAATGAAAGCTGTTCGCCGACCCGACTGCGTGCGGCACCAGCCAGCTTGCCGGCCTGCGCCGGGTTCCCGGCGGCAAAGAACGCGCCGTCATCGGGGCCAAGGCCTAGCGCATCCCACAGCACGGCCATCTTGTCTTCGCCATGGTTCTTCGCAATTGGCCCGCCGAATAAGCCAGCCTTGCGGGTGGCATAGCCAAGCCCGGCATGGCCTTCGCTGCGGGCCCATTCGTTCATGTCGTCGAAGAACTTGCGGCTCTTTTCGGCTGTCTGAGGCGCCGGGATCAGCCGAACCACGCCGCCACCGCCAACGATCTTTTCAAACAAGCCAAAGCCTGATGCGGTGAACTCGGCGGTCACATCACGGATCAGCAGCGGATTGCGCAGATCAGGCTTGTCGGTGCCGTAATCGAGCATCGACTGAGCATAAGGAATCCGTGGGAATTCGCCCGCCGGAGTAACCTTCTTGCCGTCTGCAAAACTTTCAAACACCCCGGCCATCACCGGCTCCATGGTTTCCCAGACTTCTTCCTGGGTGACGAAGCTCATTTCCATATCGAGTTGGTAGAATTCACCGGGCAACCGGTCGGCGCGCGGATCTTCATCGCGGAAACAGGGGGCGATCTGGAAATAGCGGTCGAACCCTGCGACCATCAGCAACTGCTTGTACTGCTGCGGGGCCTGCGGGAGAGCGAAGAATTTGCCCGGATGAATGCGGCTCGGCACCAGAAAATCGCGCGCGCCCTCGGGGCTGGAGGCGGTCAGGATCGGGGTGGAATATTCGGTAAACCCGATGCCTTCCATCCGGCGGCGCGTTTCCGAGATGATTTGGGTCCGCTTGACGATATTGGCGTGGAGCGTTTCGCGCCGCAGATCGAGGAAGCGATAACGCAGCCGAACATCTTCGGGATATTCCTGTTCGCCAGCGACCGGCAGCGGCAGTTCCTCGGACCGGCTCAGCACAGTCGCGCCGCGGGCGTAAACTTCGATCGCGCCGGTTGGCAGGTTCGAATTGACCGTGCCTTCGCTGCGCGCCTTCACAACACCATCGATGGTCACAACCGATTCCAGCCGGAGCCCTTCCAGAATGGCCAGCGCCGGGCTGTCTACATCGGCGACAATCTGGGTCAGACCATAATGATCGCGCAGATCGACGAACAACACGCCGCCATGATCGCGTTTGCGGTGAACCCAGCCCGACAGGCGGACGGTCTGGCCAGTGTCATTGGCGCTGAGCGCGCCGCAGGTGTGCGAACGATAAAGGTGCATCGAAACGGTCTACTTCCACAAGCTGGGAGCGCGCTCTAACCGGCGCAGAATGGCGCTCCTAACAGCCAGTAGTGCCGATTTGTCAAGACTTGGCAGGTTCGGCTGCCACAGCGCCGCGACGCTTGAGCCATGAATAGGCGCCCTCCGCAGCCGTCACCGCCAGCATTGCGCCGCGCCGCATCGGTCCACCCAGCGCAATCCTGCAGTCAATCAAGCCGCAACTATCCGGCCATAGCCGCGAAGCTGGCTGCGATCCGGGTGCAGTGCAGCTGTCAATGAGTTGTTCGCCGCCGCTTTCACAATGCCGAGCCGTCAGCCAATTGAGCAATAGCAAACCCGGAGCAGACCCGGCAGCCCGTTCGTCATAAGCCATTTTGAAGCCGTAACTGCGGCCTTGCCCCACCAACAGAATAGAAGCGGCCAGGAGCTGTCCCCCAGCGCGCAATGAAGCGAGTTCAATTTTTCCGCGCAGGCTGCCCTCGCGCGCGATCGCGCCGAAAAGCCTGCGGGTCGCGGCCGAACACGCCAAGGCAGAGCCTTGAGTGCCTTTCCAGCCAGACTGCTCAAGTGTCAAAAACGCCTCGATCTGCTGCTCAATCTCAGCGGCATCGCGGGTGATGGCAAAATGCGGCGCGCCCTGCTCTCGCGCCAGCTTTCGCTCCAGCGACGCCAACCGGCGGCGCAACTTCGGCTCCTGCATCGGCGGCGTTTTGGTGTTGAGAGCAGGCCGCTCGATTCGGCGGTCGACGACAGGTTTTCGGCTTTCTGACGCACAAACATCAAACAGCGCAACACTGACCGGATCGTCAATCGGCAGGTCGGCGAGACAAAGCGCAAGTTCGGCGCCACTTTCTCGGGCGAGCCCATCAAGCAAAGTCTGCCAGAATACCAAAGCAAGGCCCTTACGAACCAACGGGGCAGCGACGAACTGATTGGGATGCCGCCACGAGTGCCAGTTCGGCAATGGAGCGCGGCCATGGTGGTTGGACCGCGCGATCGGGAATGCACCGGCCCAAGTGCCATCGGGCAGTTCGGCAATTGCAAGCAACGCAGTTTGATCAGGATCGCAATGCGCGAAGGCTGCGCGGAGGAACCACGGCTGCGAAAAGGCGCTTTCGGTCGCGCTCCCTGCGGCCAGCTCGTTCCAGCGTGCTAAGTCATGCTCTGACAACAAACTTGGTTGCAGCAAATAGAGCGTCGCAGCCGCTCCGTCAGCTTTTGCAATGGTCGCTCCAAACTTCCCAAAGCCCGACAGATCGGCCATGGCTTAAACCAGTCCCAGCTTGCCCAGCCCACGCCGTAAACCGGCTCGGACGGGCGCGCGGCCGGGAAATGGTGGTGGCGGAACAAAGGCAAGCCGCCGATGTCCCAGCCAACCGTGGAGCTGCCAGGCCGCCTCGAGTTCCAGCGTGGTTTCGCAGGACCAGGTTAGTGACAACGAAACCGATGGCTCATCTTCCACTTCGACCCAATGTGGGGACTTGTAAGGCACGAACAAAGCATCGCCGGGGTTGAGCGCGTGAATCGTCGCGACATCGGCATAGGCTGGATCCCACGGCAACAAATTGTCACCATCGCGGTGAAACGCAGCCTGCTTGGCCGCATCCAGCCACGGCGCGTCAGCGGGATAAGTCGCAAAGCGTTTTCGCCCAGAAATCTGCAACAAGATGTTGAACTCGGGATCGAAGTGGAACGGTGTCCGCGTGCCCGGTGAGGAAATGAAAATGAACGCGTGCGGGCTCAATGGCTGGCCAAACTGCCCAATGACGGGTTCGATTTCCGCTAAAACCGATTGCAACAATTGCGCGTACTCTGGAAGTTGCTCGGCGAAGCGAAGCATAACCCAGCGCCCCGCATGATCAATGTTGCGGATCGTCTCAGCTACGTCGTTTGTTTTGGCGTGTCCGAATGCAAGTTCGCGTGAATTGGCCGAGTTCCGGCACTCAACGTGCTCCGGGTTCATCTGTAAGGCGGCCTGCGCCAGAATATCGAGCGAGAACAGGGGATGCTCGCTAAGGTTGTGCCGCGCGATATTCGGCGCGGCGGGGAACCCTTGCGTCAAAAAGGCGCACGCATCAGCGTCCAGAATCGGGCCACCTAGTCCAAGCTCAAAGTCGTGTGCTTGTCGCATGACGCTGCGCCTAGCCGGTTAGGGTTAAGATATGACTGGCGCGGTTTCCTCCAACCACCCTTTTCAACCGCAAACAAATGGTGCAGTGGCGTTGTTGTGGCCATTTGGCGAAGGCCGCAATCCCGTTCAAGCCGCGACCTCGCACGGGGTCAAAATCAGAAAAGACCGATGAAAATCCACCCCCTTATTACGACGTCCGAAGCCCTCTCGGACTTTTGCGCCCGCCTTTCCAAGGCCGACTTCGTGTGCGTTGACACCGAATTCATGCGTGAAAACACCTATTGGCCGGAACTGTGCCTGATCCAGATCGCCGACAGCAACGAAGCGGCAGCAATCGACCCGCTGGCGCGCGACATCGATATGTCCCCGCTGCTCGATCTGTTGGTGAACAACGAGGACGTGCTGAAGATATTCCACGCCGGCGGCCAAGACGTGGAAATCATCTACAACCTGACCGGCAAGACCCCGCACCCGATCTTTGACACCCAGATCGCGATGATGGCGGTCAGCCAAAGCGAGCAGATCGGGTACTCCAATCTGGTCGAAAGCTGGCTCGGTATCGCAGTCGACAAGGGCGCCCGCTTTACCGATTGGGGCCGCCGTCCGCTGACCGAACGGCAGATCGAATACGCCATCGGCGATGTCACCCATCTCGCCAAGATTTTCCCCAAACTGCTGGCCCGGCTGATCAAGACCGGGCGCGGCGCTTGGCTGAATATCGAGATGGAAAAGCTGGCCGATCCGGC
>JAYURW010000131.1:0-5704 GCA_043756025.1 Novosphingobium sp.
GAACCGCTGACCTCCTGCATGCCATGCAGGCGCTCTCCCAGCTGAGCTAAGGCCCCGTCACCATTCGTCGCGGCAGCCCCGGGAGACCGCCAAACCCTCGTGCCGAAGCGCGAGAGGCCGCCCCATTAGTGGCGGCCACTGCGCTTGGCAAGCGACTAATTGTCGTCGTTGTTGCCGCCGTCTTCGATGCCAACACCCAGGTCTTCATCGCCGCCCAGATCGACATCGTTGTCCGGCGAATCGCCGTCTTCATCGATATCCAGATCAGGATCGGCCAGATCGGTATCCTCGACCACTTCGACCTTGGCCTTCTGGATTTCCTCATAGGGGATCGGCTGCTTTGACTTCAGCACTGGATCGGGATGCCAGGCATAACCGCATTCGATGCAGTGTACCGGGTCATCCTTGCCCAGATCATAAAAGCGGGTGCCGCACTTTGGGCAACCATGCTTGGCGCCCCATTCAGCCTTGGCCATGAATATTCCTTACTAGCGTTGCCCGATCGGGCCCGCAAAAAACTGTTCAATACGTATTGGGAGGCAAATGCGTCAGTCCCAGCGCGGGCGCGCCTTGCCATAGCAGAGCGGCGCTGTCAAAAGCCGCGCGCATTTCCCGGTCACGAATGAAAGCCCAGCGCCTTGTCCGCTCCCGCCAATTCCGCTCCGCGCCCACGTCGATTCATCCCCACCGGGCCGCTGAAAGGCACTGTCCGCGTGCCCGGCGACAAATCTATCAGCCACCGTTCGATCATGCTGGGCGCGCTGTCCGTGGGCGAAACCCGCGTGTCTGGGCTGCTCGAGGGTGAGGACGTGTTGGCCACCGCCGCCGCCATGCGGGCGATGGGGGCGAGTGTAGAGCGGATCGGTGAAGGCAGCTGGTCTATCCATGGTGTGGGTGTGGGCGCGTTGCTTCAGCCGCAGGCTCCGCTCGATATGGGCAATTCGGGCACTTCGACCCGGCTGCTGATGGGGCTCGTTTCCAGCCATGCGATTTCGGCGACGTTTTTGGGTGATGCCAGCCTGTCTGGCCGCCCGATGGGCCGGGTGATCGAACCGCTCAGCCAGATGGGCGCTGCGTTTGAGGCGAGCGATGGAGGTCGCCTGCCGCTGACCATCCGCGGGGCCAACCCCGCCGTACCAATCGAATACCGCCTGCCGGTCGCCTCGGCCCAGGTTAAAAGCGCGATCTTGCTGGCCGGCCTCAACACCCCGGGCATCACCACGGTGATCGAACCCGTGCCGACCCGCGACCATTCCGAACGGATGCTGCGCGGGTTCGGAGCCGACCTGACGGTTGAGGTCGATTCGCATGGCACCCGCACCATCCGGATTCGCGGCGAGGCCGAGCTGAAGCCGCAAGTGATCGAAGTCCCCGGCGATCCCAGCTCCGCCGCGTTCTTCATCGTTGCCGCGCTGATTGTGCCGGGCAGTGAGCTGCTGATTGAAAACGTCGGCCTCAACCCGACCCGCGCCGGTCTGATCGAAGTGCTACGGCAGATGGGCGGTAACATCGCAGAACTGAACCGCCGCGAAGTGGGCGGCGAGCCGGTTGCTGATCTGCTGGTCAAACACTCGCCGTTGAAAGGCATCACTGTCGATCCCGCCGTGGCCCCCAGCATGATCGACGAATTCCCGGTGCTGTTTGTCGCCGCCGCGCTGGCCGAAGGAGCGACAGTCACCACCGGCCTTGATGAACTCCGCGTCAAGGAAAGCGACCGGCTTGCTGCCATGGCTACCGCCCTTACCGCAATCGGCGGGCGGGTCAGCGAAACGGAGGACGGCCTGACCATCGAAGGCACCGGCGGCGCCCCCCTCCCCGGCGGCGGCCCGATCACCACCCACCTCGACCACCGCATCGCGATGGCCATGGCGGTGGCAGGCCTCGCCAGCCGCGCTGGGGTGGAGGTGGACGATACTCGCCCGATCGCGACGAGCTTTCCGGCGTTTGAGGCGCTGCTGGATGGATTGGCCCCATGATCATCGCCGTTGATGGCCCCACCGCCTCAGGCAAAGGCACTATCGCCAAGGCGCTTGCGGCACATTTTGGCTTGCCGCATCTCGATACCGGGCTGCTTTACCGCGCGGTTGGGCTGCAGTGCGCGCTCAACCATGGCAATGCTGATGATGCCGCCGATGCCCTCGCCGCTTGTCATTTCCCCGATAGCCTGCTGGACGATCCCGAATTGCGCTCCGAAGCTACTGGCGGCCTTGCCAGCCGGGTTTCGGTCCACGGCGAGGTGCGCCAGGCGCTGTTCGAGCGCCAGCGCGCCTTTGCCACCCAGCCCGGCGGCGCCGTGCTCGATGGGCGCGATATTGGCACGGTGATCGCGCCAGAGGCCGCAGTTAAGCTGTTCGTCGTCGCCAGTGTGTCTGCGCGGGCTGAACGCCGGTTCCGGGAAATGCAGGCGAGCGGACGCAGCGTCAGCCTGGCCGAAATCGCCGCCGATCTGGAAACGCGCGACGCCCGCGACCGGACCCGCAGTGAGGCGCCGCTGGTGGCCGCCAGCGATGCGGTGCTGCTCGATACCAGCGACCTTGGCCGCGAGGCAGCCATCGCAGCAGCGATCCGGTTTGCCGAACAAGCCAGCCAAGCTGGTTGAAGCCCTGCCCCGCGCAAGGTAGGGCCAGCTTATGCGTATCCTGTTGACCGCCGCCGCCCTGACCATCACCGCTTGCGCCGCAATCCCGGCCAAGCCAGCGATCGAACTGACCGAACAGGAAGCGCGCGGGTTTTCGTTTGCCAAGGCGCATTGTGCCGGATGCCACGCGATCACCGCCAATGCCGCCACGCCCAATCCCGAAGCCCCCCGGTTCGATGCCGTGGTCAACACCAAGGGAGTGACAGCCCGGACGCTTGAGACATTCCTGCGCGATTCGCACAGTTTCCCAGGGCAGATGGCCTTTGCAATCGATCCTGCCAAAGTCGACGATCTCAGCGCCTATATGCTGACATTGAAGCGGCCCGACTACCGCCCCGCACCCTAGCTTATTCCGCGAATTTTTGGCTGCTAGAACCGGATGCTGAACGTCGTCCCGCCATTGCTGATAACGCTGACCGTTCCGCCTACGCTTTGGGTCAAAGCCTGAATCAGGTTCATTCCGAGGCTCTTTTCGCCGGTGGTTTCAATGCTGAAGTTTGCCCCCAGGCCAATCCCTTGATCGCTAACCGTCAGCAGCCGCTCGTCCCCGTCCCGGTGCAATTGCACGTGGACCACGCCGCCGCTGGCGCCATAAGCGTGCTTGGCGGCGTTCGTCACCAGTTCGGTCAACAGCAGCGCAAACGAGACCGCGTGATCTGGCGATACTTCGATCTCTTCTGCTGCGCACCGGAGTTCAATCTGCTCAAGCTGCCCGGTAAGCGTTTCGCAAACGTCCGTTAGCAAAGCCCCCAGATCAATCGTATCACCGCCCGCCTCGCGCCACAGCCGGTCATGGGTCCGCGCAACGGCAATTACCCGGTCTGATGCATCACCGAGTGCCTCTGCCTCGGTGCTGGTTTCGCTGTAGCGCGCTTTCATCCTGAGCATACTGGACAGCACCGCGAGGCTGTTCTTGACCCGGTGGCTGGCTTCCTGAACCAGCAATTTCTGGTAATCGAGGGCGGCCGAAAGCCGGTCTTCTGCGACCTGCCGATCAAGCGCAACGCCGATGAAATTGGCCAACCCTTGCAGGAACGCAAGGTCGGCGGCTTCAAATTCGCCGGCCGAGGAACTGTCCACTTCCAGCACCCCCCAGCTGCCAGCGCCATAGGTGATCAAAACATTGATCGCGCGTTTGACGCCGTGTTCGATCATTAAGGCGGGAGTGCGAAATTGCTTCTCGGCTTCCAGATGGTTTGAGATCACCGGTGATCCGGTGTGAAACGCATATCCAGCAGGCGATTCCAGATCGGCTCCGAACGAAACTTTGCCAACAACCCCGCCGCGCCAGCCGACCCCGGCCCGGATCAGCAGGTCTTTTTCAGCTTTGCGATATTCAAGGATTTTCGAGAGGCTGGCCCGCATTCCCGACGCAGCCGCCTGCGCCGCGCTTTCCAACAGATCGGCAACGCTACCCGACTTCAAGGCTTCCATGCCAAAGTTGGAGAGGACGGCTTGCTGTTCGAGCCGGTAACCCAGCATTGATCCGGTTCCGACCTTGTCTATTGCCTGCGCGAACGACGCCTGTTCCTCCGCACGCATATCGGTTCTTTCCACCAGTTCGGCACCGTTCGTTTCAAGCTCGATCTTTTTACGAGGCATAAATCGCGATCCTTTGCGGGGCGAATACTGGAATGATTTCCTATCCCGCCGCTGCTAAACGTTCAAACCGGCGTGATGGCCGCATCCCCGAACATTTAGTGCCCATTGACTGCCGAATATGAATGAATTCGCAACAGCAGCGCAATACCCGCGGCATCCCAATTTTCTTGCGTTTCCGCAGCACTTTGCCTAAAGGCGCGGCGTCCCACGGCTTTAAGCAAGACGGACCTTCGCCAGTGGCATTCGGTCCGGCGAAGAGCACGGCCCTTTTGGCCCGCTTGGCGCATGGTGCACCGGGCGGAGAAAAGACCAGCGGATCTAACCGCTTGGCCGGTAACATCGATACTTGAGGAAACCTCACCTTATGGCAACTTCTGCCAACCCAACCCGCGATGATTTCGCGGCACTCCTTGACGAATCGCTCGGCGGCGCCAGCGACGGTGGCTTTGAAGGCCGCGTGGTCAAGGGCACAATTACTGCAATCGAAGGCGACAAGGCCGTTATCGACGTCGGCTTGAAAAGCGAAGGCCGCGTCCCACTGCGCGAATTCGCAATGCCGGGTCAGGCCCACGGGCTTTCGGTTGGCGATGAAGTCGAAGTTTATGTCGATCGCGTTGAAAATGCCGATGGCGAAGCGATGCTCAGCCGCGACCGCGCCCGCCGCGAAGCCGCTTGGGACAAGCTGGAAAGCGAATTTGGCGAAGGCAAGCGCGTCGATGGCGTGATCTTTGGCCGGGTCAAGGGCGGCTTCACTGTCGATCTTGATGGCGCCGTGGCATTCCTGCCCGGTTCGCAGGTCGATATCCGCCCGGTTCGCGATGTGCAGCCGCTGATGGATATCCCGCAGCCGTTCCAGATCCTCAAGATGGATCGCCGCCGCGGCAACATCGTGGTTTCGCGCCGCGCCGTGCTCGAAGAAACCCGCGCCGAACAGCGCACGGGTCTCATTTCGGGGCTGGCCGAAGGTCAGGTCATCGACGGTGTGGTCAAGAACATCACCGATTACGGCGCATTCGTCGATCTGGGCGGCATCGACGGCCTGCTCCATGTCACCGACATGAGCTACAAGCGGGTCAATCACCCCAGCGAAGTCATCAATATCGGTGACACGGTGAAGGTGCAGATCATCCGCATCAACCAGGAAACCCAGCGCATTTCGCTCGGCATGAAGCAGCTCGAATCGGATCCGTGGGAAGGCGTCGTCGCCAAGTACCCGGTCGGCGCGAAGCTGCACGGCGTGGTCACCAACATCACCGAATACGGCGCATTCGTCGAGCTGGAATCGGGCATCGAAGGCCTGGTCCACGTTTCGGAAATGAGCTGGA
Source organism: Novosphingobium sp. (assembly GCA_043756025.1). Taxonomy (GTDB): domain Bacteria; phylum Pseudomonadota; class Alphaproteobacteria; order Sphingomonadales; family Sphingomonadaceae; genus Novosphingobium. The sequence continues at coordinate 5,566 of JAYURW010000131.1, forward strand.
CCAAGAAGAACGTCCACCCCGGCAAGATCGTCTCGACCTCACAGGAAGTCGACGTCATCGTGCTCGAGGTCGACAGCGACAAGCGCCGCATCAGCCTGGGCCTCAAGCAGGCCGCGCAGAACCCGTGGGAAGCCTTTGC
>JAYURW010000132.1:0-2624 GCA_043756025.1 Novosphingobium sp.
GCGGCAGCGAAGGGCTGCCCGCTGCGCCAGCTGCGCAAGGCATGGACTGCAAAGTTGGCCTGGTCGAACGGCGAGAAGAAGGCGGCGGTGCGCACAATCAGGTGCCTGCCGGGCAGCGCCAGGATGCCCGCTTCCATTTCCGCCTTGCTGCGACCGTAGACCCCCCGCGGATTGGGCAAGTCGCTTTCGACATAGGCGGTGCCCTGGCTGCCGTCGAAAACCAGATCGCTTGAGAAATTGACCGTTGGAATCGACCGCACCGCGCACTCACGCGCCAGCAGGATGGCGCCCTCGCTATTCACCAGAAGGCAATCTTCCGCGCTATCTTCGGCAGCGTCGACGCGGACCCATCCAGCTGCATTTATCACCGCGCTCGGGCCGATTTCGTCCAGTCGGGCGGCGATGGAGGTTGGATCGGTCAGGTCGATATCCTGGCGCGATGCGCTGCGGACGCTGAGGTTCCGGTGGTCGCAAGCGGCGGTCAAGGCCCGGCCCAGCGTGCCGGTTGCTCCAACGATCAAAATCGGAGCTTCGGGTGAGGTCAAGCCTGATCCAGGGATATGTTCGACAACAGGCGCGGCGCGCGACACAAGCGGATGGGCGGCCCGGTTCGGACGTCGCCACCAGCCCGGACGCGAGTCGATGCTGGCCTCGCCGATGGCAAGCTTCTTCAACACGGCGGCCAAAGCCGTAGGCCTTGGTTCAGGCCCGCGCACATCGAAGGCACCGGGTTCGTAGATCCCGGGCGCGGTCAACAGCGTGTTCCAGTTGCAGCTGCCGAACAGCGCCCAACTGGTAACCGCGCGGACGTCGATTCCCGCCATCTGGGCCTTGCGCGCAATTTGCCAGGCTTCCTGCGTCCAGCGCACCTGCTCCTCGCGCGTGCAGCCGTTGTGGACTTCGGTGATGGCGAGCGGAATCCCGTAGCGATCCCATGCTTCGGCCAGTGCGCCCGCCAGCCCCGGCGGCGGTGGATCTAGCACGCGCACGCCCTCGACATCGGCGAACGACCGGACTTTGTTCCCGCCACGAACCTCGGCCGGATAGCGCTGCAAGCGGTGATCGAGGAAACGGTCGCTGGTCAGGTAGTGATTGATGCCGATTACCTGCGGCGGACAGGGATTGTCAGCCAGCACCGCGAGCCGCTCCTCGAAGCCCATCGCCACCAGCCGCTGCCACAGATCATGACCGCGCGTCACCCGGCCGCACAGCAGGTCCCAAGTCATCCACCGCCGGACGTTGTCGAAGGCAGCTTGCTCGGCCAGCGCTGAGGTTGCGTAGGTTCTCCCCAAATCGTCGGTCTGGACCAACCGCGCCGCGGGGTTGATCTCGCGCACCGCCAGCATCGCCTGGCGCACGCCCTCGACCTGATTGAGCAGGGCCAGCCAGAAGGTTCGTTCGCTCTGCGCATGCGGATACCAGTGCCCGTACAGCGCCGAAAAGCGCGCGGTGGTTACCGGCTCATTGACCGGGGTCCAATCCATTACCCATGGGTAGCGCTGCGCGGTGGCGCGGGCATGTCCGGCGAGCAAGGGCGCGAAACTCTCATCGACCAGCGAAGTGTAGCGCGGCCCGCTGCCATGGTGGATCAGGCCGACGATCGGTCGCACGTTCAAGGTTTGCAACCGCTCGAGCCACTCGTCGCTCCAGTTCCAGTCGTTGATCTCGGGCCGGTCGGGTGCGACCCGTTCCCAAAGCACCGGAAGGCGCAAGGCCTTGACGCCAAGCTCAGCGATCAAGTCGAGATCGCCGATTCTGTTATGGTGCCCGGTCAGCCGGAGTTGATCGGCGAAGGTGTCGCCAACCCGGTTCACCGTGCATTCGGCACCCCCCCAGAGCTCGATTTGTCGCATCATCGCGTAGGCCCAGCCAAGCCGGGGTCCAAACGCAATCGCGCGCGAAAATCGCTTAACATGAATCAAACCCTTGGTTTTCTGCGGTCGGCTGCGGTTGTGTCTTGGAACCAACTGGCATGGTTCGGGTTCCTCATTCATCCACTTGAAAGGGAACGAGAATGAATCTGCACAGCCCGGTAGAGACCAGAACGCTCGACCTTGTCGGCGACCGGTCCGCCGAAACAACTTTGCTGTGTTTCAGCCACTTGCGCTGGGATTTTGTCTTTCAGCGCCCCCAGCATCTATTGTCGCGTCTTGCGTCAATAGCGCGCGTTATTTTTTGGGAAGAGCCCATTGAAGTCGAGGGCCTGCAGGTTTCGCATTTAACCTTGCGCCCCTGCCCGGCGACCGGTGTGACCGTTGCCATTCCCGAGCTCACCCAGGGTCTGTCAGAGACCGAGCGCGATGCCGCACTGAAAGCAATGCTCGACCAGTTCGTTGCGACTCGCCCAGCTCCGCTGGTGTTGTGGTATTATACGCCGATGATGCTGCCATTCTCGCAGCACCTGCGCGCAGATTGCGTCGTTTACGACTGCATGGACGAGCTGGCTAATTTCAAGTTCGCACCGCCGCAGTTGCTTGAATTGGAGGCCGATCTGTTGCGCCGCGCCGATGTCGTTTTCACCGGCGGCTACAGCTTGTACGAAGCCAAGCGCGACCGCCATCCCGAAGTCTATCCGTTCCCCTCCAGCGTCGATCGCGCTCACTTTGTCGCCGCGCGCAAAGCGC
>JAYURW010000133.1:0-2615 GCA_043756025.1 Novosphingobium sp.
CCGCCGACAGGCCCAGGATCCCGATTTATGGATCATTGAACTGGATATCGCGAATGGTGAACGGTTCATCGATTTGGCGGGAACCAACAATTGACATTGCTGCACTGCACAATCAAAGGGCTGCCATCTTTTGATGCGAGGGCGGCGTGCTGGGCAGATCGGCCCGGTAGGCAAGCACGCAGACGGGGGGCAGCCGGCAGGATTTCCGGTTTGGGGCGAAGCACAAGCAGTTAGCTCCGAACAATCCTGCGTCAGGCGCGCCAACCGCCCAAGAATGACTATCGATGAGCAAAAAGCTCCACCGGGCCAGTGCAATTGCAGTGGCCGCAATGATTGGTACAATTGTTTTCAGCGCCAACGGTTCGGGCGCCTCCGCGCAGAACGTTGCAGCGGACCAGACCGCAGATGCGGTCAGCCAAACCGCTCCCCAGCCCGCCCCCGCGCCTCTCCCTTCGATCATCCCGGCGGCGAGCGAAACCGCCACGCCGGAACTCGTTCCCCCTCAGATTCGCGCCGCATCACTGGCATCGCTGGTAGCTGCCCAGCCGCAACCCGGCGATCTTTCGCGCGAGCTCAATTGTCTGGCTGGCGCGATCTATTTCGAGGCCAAGAGCGAATCGCTGGCTGGCCAGCTGGCGGTCGGCCGGGTGATCGTGGCCCGCTCCAAGTCGGGCCGCTTCCCCAATTCCTATTGCGGTGTGGTTTACCAACCCTCGCAATTCTCGTTCGTGCGGGGAAGCTCGATGCCGAGCATCGCCAAAGGTTCGCGCCAGTGGAAGAACGCTGTGGCAATTGCGCAGATCGCGCACACCGGCGCCTGGCGCAGCCCGGTCGAAGGTGCGCTCTATTTCCACGCTGCCTATGTCAGCCCCGGCTGGCACCTGAAGCGTGTGGGACGGATCGAAAACCACGTTTTCTATCGCTGAGGTGCGCTGACGGAATTGGCTGTGCCAGTTCCTCGCGCAACACGGGCCGGGATAGCGGGGCCGGTGTTTGACCTGACCGTCAGGCTGGCGAAGAACCAAATTCGAACCAGACCGGCGCGTGATCGCTGGCTCTTTCGCGCGCGCGGTGGTCCTTGTCGACCCCGGCACCGATCAGCCGGTCGGCAAGTTCGGGCGACAGCAACGCGTGATCGATGCGAAAGCCATGATCGCGCTGCCATGCGCCCGCCTGATAATCCCAGAAAGTCCACACCCCGCCCTGCGGATTGAGCGTTCCCAGCGCATCGGTCCAGCCATCGGACAACAGCCGGGCATAGGCATCGCGCGATGCGGGCTGCATCAGCGCGTCGGGTGCCATTGCCGCGGGCGACCAGACGTCGTTGTCGCGCGGGATAACGTTGTAATCGCCCAGCACGATAGCGGGCACTTCCTCGGCCGAAATTGCGGCCATCCGGGTGCGCAATCGATTCAACCAGCGCAATTTGTAATCGAACTTCGGCCCCGGGACCGGGTTGCCATTGGGCAGGTAGATGCAGGCGATTCGCACACCGGCAATTTCGGCTTCGAGATAGCGCGAGTGGTCGTCGTCGGGTTCGCCGGTCAATCCGCGCTGGATTTCCAGCGGGGCCTGCCCATCGGCCAGGATCGCCACGCCGTTGAAACCCTTTTGCCCGTGCCAGATCGCCTGGTAGCCAAGCTCGGCAAATTCTTTGGCAGGAAACCCTTCGTCCTGTGTCTTGATTTCCTGCAGGCAGGCGACCGTGGGCCGCGTTTCCTTGAGCCACTCAAGCAGCCGGGGCAGCCTCGCCTTGATTCCATTGATGTTGAACGTGGCGATCTTCATTAGATCGCAAAGGACGACCCGCAGCCGCAGCCCGACGCGGCTTGCGGATTTTCGACCTTGAACGCCGAACCGCCCAGCGATTCGACATAATCGACCACCGATCCCGCGATCAGGTCCAGGCTGACCGCATCGACCAGCAGTTGCACCCCGTCGCGTTCGACCACCAGGTCATCACCCTCGGGCGCATCGGCCAGGCCGAACTTGTACTGGAAGCCCGAGCAGCCACCGCCTTCGACCGACAGCCGCAATATCGCAGGCTTGCCTTGCTTGCTCGCGATCAGCGCCACCCGCGCGGCGGCCGACGGGCTCAGGGTCATCGTGGGGACGTCCATGGAACCGATGTAAGTGCTGCGGTCGGTATCGGCAAGGCGCTGCTGTTGCGGGGGTCAGGCGCTCTGGATATAGCTGCGCATCGCCTCGGCATCGGCCTCGATCCGCTCGATCCGGTATTTGACCAGGTCGCCGATCGAAACAAACCCGCAAACCTGGCCATTTTCGACCACCGGCAGGTGCCGGATCCGGCGCCGCGTCATCAGCCCGAGCGAATCGAGCACGCCGCTGCTCTTCTCGACCGTGATCGGCGGGGAGGTCATCACTTCGCCCACGGTCTTGTCGAGCATCGCCGGACCATGCGCGGCGAGCTGGTAGACCACGTCGCGTTCCGAAAAGATCCCGACGATCTCACCGCCCGAATAGACCGGCAAAGCGCCGATCCGCTTGTCGGCAAGGATCCTGACCGCCTCGCTGACATTGGCTGATGCGTCGCAGCTGACAATTTCGGTGCTGCGCCCTTCGATCAGTCGCGCAATCGTCATGGCAACTCTCCC
>JAYURW010000134.1:0-13713 GCA_043756025.1 Novosphingobium sp.
CTATGTCGGCGCGGACAACTTCATGAACAAGAAGCCGCCGTTCGGCCTGCTCGGAACCGCCGGTGGCGATCCGTACGACACCTACGGTTCGTTCTTCTACGCGGGCTTCAAGGCCAACTTCTAAGGCCTGAGGCGCAAACCAAACAAACAGGGCGGTGTGGGAAACCACACCGCCCTTTTTTGTGCCTCAAGCCCCTCCCCGCTGGGGAGGGGAGCATTGGTTCAGCTAACCACCATCACCAGCGCCCCATCGCCCTCGTCAATCTTGACCGTGCTGCCATCGGGCACTTCACCGCCCAGCAGCTTCTCCGCCAGCGGGTCTTGCAAGTACCGCTGCACCGCCCGCTTCAATGGCCGCGCGCCATAGACCGGATCATAGCCGACCCGGCCGAGCCAGCGTTTGGCCGCATCGGACAGTTCGAGCACGATCTTGCGGTCTTTCAGCAGGCTCTGCACCCGCCCGACCTGAATCTCGACGATCGGGGCCATGTGTTCCTCGCCCAACCGGTGGAACAGGATGATCTCGTCCAGCCGGTTCAGGAATTCGGGGCGGAAATGCCCGCGGACGATTTCCATCACTTGCGGCTCGACGCTTTCCACGTCCTGCCCTTCTTCCAGATTGGCAAGATACTGACTGCCCAGATTGCTGGTCAGGATAATCAGCGTGTTGGTGAAATCGACCTGCCGCCCCTGCCCATCGGTCAGCCGCCCATCGTCGAGCACTTGCAGCAGCACGTTGAACACATCCGGGTGGGCCTTTTCGACCTCGTCAAACAGCACCACCTGATAGGGCCGCCGCCGCACCGCCTCGGTCAGCACCCCGCCCTCGTCATAACCGACATAGCCCGGAGGCGCGCCGATCAGGCGGCTGACGCTGTGCTTCTCCATGAACTCGCTCATGTCGATCCGGACCATCGCGGTGTCATCATCGAACAGGAACGCGGCCAGCGCCTTGGTCAGCTCGGTCTTGCCAACGCCCGTGGGCCCGAGGAACAGGAACGAGCCGAGCGGCCGGTTGGGGTCCTGCAGGCCCGCCCGCGCCCGGCGCACCGCTTTGGAAACGGCCACCACCGCGTCCGCCTGCCCGATCACCCGCGCGCCGATAACCTGCTCCATCTTGAGCAGCTTCTCGCGCTCGCCCTCCAGCATCTTCTCGACCGGCACCCCGGTCCACTTCGCGACCACCGAGGCGATGTCTTCGGCCGTCACTTCCTCGCGCAGCAGCGCGTTCTCAGCCTGGCCCTGCGCCTCGGCCAGTTGCTTTTCGAGCGCCGGGATCGTCCCATAGGACAGCTCCCCGGCCTTACCCAGGTCACCCTGACGCTGGGCCTGCTCCAGTTCCAGCCGGGCATGGTCGAGCTGCGCCTTAATCTCGCCCTCGGCAGCGATCTTGTCGCGCTCGCCCTGCCAGCGCACGGTCAGCGCAGCGCTCTGCTCTTCCTGCCCGGCCAGTTCGACGCGCAACGTCGCGAGCCGGTCCTTGCTGGCCGCGTCGCTTTCCTTGGCCAGCGCCATTTCCTCGATCTTCAGCTGGATGATCCGCCGGTCGAGCACTTCGATCTCTTCGGGCTTTGACTCCACTTCCATCCGAATCCGGCTGGCGGCTTCGTCCATCAGGTCGATCGCTTTATCGGGCAGGAACCGGTCGGCGATATAGCGGTTGGACAGCGTCGCCGCCGCGACAATCGCGGCATCGGTGATCCGCACCCCGTGGTGCAACTCGTACCGGTCCTTGAGGCCGCGTAGGATGCTGATCGTGTCTTCCACGGTCGGTTCGCCCACAAACACCGGCTGGAACCGGCGTTGCAGCGCCGGGTCTTTTTCGACGTGCTTCTGGTATTCATCGAGCGTGGTCGCGCCGATGCAATGCAGCTCGCCCCGGGCCAATGCCGGTTTGAGCAGGTTGGAAGCATCCATCGCCCCTTCGCCTTTACCCGCGCCGATCAGCGTGTGCATTTCATCGATGAACAGGATGATCTCACCCTCGGCGCCTTTGACCTCGTCGAGCACCGATTTCAGCCGCTCTTCAAACTCACCGCGATACTTGGCGCCCGCGATCAGGCTGCCCATGTCGAGGCTCATCAGGCGGCGGCCTTTCAGGCTGTCAGGCACATCACCATTGGCGATCCGCAGCGCGAGGCCTTCGGCAATCGCGGTCTTGCCCACCCCCGGCTCACCAATCAGCGCCGGGTTGTTTTTGGTTCGCCGGGCGAGGATCTGGATTGTTCGGCGGATTTCTTCGTCTCGTCCGATCACCGGGTCCAATTTGCCGTCGCGCGCCGCCTGCGTCAGGTCGCGGGCGTATTTTTTCATCGCGTCATAGGCGTTTTCGGCGCTGGCGCTGTCCGCACCCCGCCCCCCGGTCAGTTCCTGGATCGCCGCCTCCAGCGCCCCCGCATCGACCCCAGCGGCCTTCAGCGCCTGCCCCGCGGGATTAGTTGTGCCCAGCGCCAGCGCCTGCAGCATCCGCTGGACCGAAACAAAGCTGTCGCCCGCCTTGGTCGAGATTTTCTCAGCAGAATCGAGCAGCCGGACGCAGTCATTTTCAAACCCCGGCGCGGCCTGCGCGCCGGAACCCGAGACGGCGGGGATCTTGGCCAGCGCCTCGTCGGTCTTGGCCAGCGCGACTGGCGCGCTGCCGCCTGCACGCGCGATCAGCCCCGAGGCCATGCCCTCCGTATCCTCCAGCAGTGCTTTGAGGATGTGCTCGGGCGTGATCCGCTGGTGGTTCATGCGGATCGCGACCGTCTGCGCGCTCTGCAGGAAGCCCTTGGCGCGGTCGGTAAATTTCTCGAGGTTCATAGGTGTATCAGCCTCCTGTTACACCCAGAAGTAGTGTGGCGGGTTTGCCACACAAGGGGTGCAGGCGAGATTTGTCGCGCGCACCGCACCCCTTGTCATTGACCCGCCGCAATCAGCCTATCGGCTCGGCCGTAGCGCCTTGGACGCGGTGGGCGCGAATTCATTGCCGAAGAAGCTGTCACCATACCACTGCGGCGCCGTGCCTTCATCGGCGATCGCCCGGACGATAAAGTAGTTCACTTCGGCAAATTTCGCGCCGGCCACCCAGTCAATCGGCAGGTTCAGATCATCGCTCGGCTGGTGATAATGCTTGGCCAGAAACTCGGCAGAGGCCGCCTGCCCCGGCCCAGACCGGCCGGTGACGAGGAACAGCGAGGGAATGCCCTGCTGGACGAAGCGGTAATGGTCTGACCGGGTGAACAGGCCTTCTTCGGGCACGGGATCGGGCGACAGCGTGATCCCGGTCGCCCCAGCGGCCTTGGCCACCACGGGGCCAAGCGTGGAATTTTCGGCCCCGAAGGCGATCACATCGGTGAACCGGTAGGTCAAAATCGGCATATCAAAATTGACCACCGCGACGACTCTTCCCCCGCCGGTTACCGGATGCCGGGCGAGATAGTCCGAACCGATCAGCCCGCTCTCCTCATTGGTCACTGCCGCGAACAGGATCGGGCGGCGCGGGCGTTTGCCGTTGCTGGCCAGTGCGCGGGCAACTTCGATCATCGTCGCCACCCCGGCGGCGTTGTCCATCGCGCCATTGCTGATCTTGTCAGCGCCTTTGGCATGATCGCCGATATGGTCGAGATGCGCGGTCATCAACACAAATTCACCCGCAACCGAGGGATCCGAACCGGGGATCATCGCGATCACATTTGGGCTGGCATAGGGCCGAAATTCGCTGGTCCGCTCCAGCTTGGCACTCAGCCCCATAGCAAAGCCGCGCGGGCGTCCATCGGGCTTGTCCGCTTGAGCCAAAATCGCGGCGAGGCTTTGCTTGCCGGTGCCAAACAGCGCCGCCGCTGCATCGGGGTTAAGCCCGGCGTCAACCTTGATCCCCGGCGCCCGCGAAAACGCGGTGCCATCGGCCTGAACCCAGCTTGAGCGCGGCTCGCCCGCGGTTTCCATCCGCCGCGCCCAGCTGCGCCGCTTGGTGTCCTGCAGGGTCGGGATCGAAATGACCCCAATCGCCCCGCGGTTCATCGCCATCCGCGCCTTATCGGAATTGAGGTGCGCGCCGATTTCGGAATTGAGCCCTTTGGGAAAGCCGCTCAAAACGACCACGATCTTGCCCTTCACATTGAGCTTGCCATAGTCGTTGAGGCCCAGATCGGCCCGGTCCATCCCATAACCCACGAACACCAGCGGGGCTTCGGTTTGCTGCTGCGCTTCGGTCATGCTGGGGCCGATCAGCACTTGTTCGGGCTTGTCGAACCGGATCGTCTGGCCTTTGCCCGAAATGGTCAGCGCCGGCTGGCCGATCAACTTTGCCTCGCGCAGCGGCACGGACTGAAAATAGCTCGCTTTGGCTGCATCGCCCATCGGTACCGCCCCCAGCGCCATGAACTGGGTCGCGACATAGTTGGCGGCGATCCCATAACCCTTGGTGCCCGATCCGCGCCCATCAAGCGCATCGTCGGCCAGAAACGTCACATGGGCGCGCACCGCTGCGGGATCGAAACTGTGCTGCGAACCCGCAATCAGCCCCGCCGGAATGGTCAGCAAGGTCAGGGCAATCAAACGGGCAGCACGGCGCATGGATCTTCCTCTCGGTAGGCAGTCCGCCATGGCTAACCGCGCCGCCTGCAAGACACAAGCTGCACAAACAACAACGGCGGCCTGCCCGAAAGCAGACCGCCGCTGGTCTTAGCTGCAAAGGTTATGATCAGCGCGTGCCGATCGTATCCGCCGGAGCCGCCGGATCACCGCTGACCGTGCCGCCATTGGCGGGCACGCCGCGCGCCAGCAGAATGCCGGCCAGATGCGGAGTGGCCATCGATGTGCCGCTGATGACGTTATAGCCGCCGCCCAGCCAAGTCGAATTGATCGCTACGCCGGGTTCGGCATAATCGATTGGCGGGTTGCCATAGTTAGAGAAGCTGGCCCAGGTATCACCAGCTGCAAAAGCCGAAACAGTGAAGATGTTCGGGCCATTGGCGCGCGCTGGCGAGTGGTTGTTGGCATTATCGGTTTCGTTCCCGGCAGCTAGCGCGAACTTCACGCCGCCTGCCGAAGCATTGACCACGGCCGTGTCGAGTGCAGCCGAAACACCGCCGCCCAGGCTCATATTGGCGACATCGCCGGGTGCGCCGTTCGCTGCGACATATTCAACGCCCGCGATCACGCCTGAGTTTGATCCCGAGCCGCGCCGATCAAGTACGCGCACCGCAACAACGCGGGCACCCGGGGCAACCCCGATAACGCCGATGGTGTTGTCATATGCGGCAATCGTGCCGGCAACGTGAGTGCCATGACCATTCTGATCGGCCGGGGTAGTTGTGCCGCCCAGAAAGCTGCGGCTGCGCGCGGTGTCGACGTTGAGATCAGGGTGGGTAAAGTCGATCCCGGTGTCAATCACCCAAGCGGTGCCAAATGCGCCCGCTGCGCCGCCATTCACGCGGGCAATGCCCCACGGTGTTGTTTGGGCCGGCTGGGTGGTGCCACCGCCGCCGGGCTTGCCATCGATCCGGATTGGCGGAGCCGCCATGATCTGGTCCTGCTCGCAATAGGCAATGTTCGGGTTGGCTGCCTGCATCCGCTCAACCGCCTGGGCTGGCATATGGGCGTTGAAACCCTGCAGCGCCACGCGGTAAACGTGCTTGACCTGGCCGCCCTGCGCTTTGACCGAGCGGTTCGCTTCGGATTCAACCGAACCGCGCGAAACGGCATTGGCCTTGAACACGCAGATGTAAGAATTGGCGATTTTTTCGCCCGCGACCTGGGCCTGAACAGGCGAGGCCAGAGCGACGAGCGGCAAAGCCGCCAGCGCGAGGCCGAGCATCTTTTTGTTGAGCATTTTCCCTCCAATGTGTTTTTGGGTCAGCCGCCAACCAGCAGCTGCCGATGGGCCGGGAGACTAACGCGCGCACGGCCGCTGTCGAGCGAAAAAATGCACAACTGTGGATATTTAGGACGTTTTGTGGGGCCGGGTCGATTGGGTCATTGCCGCTTGATAATTGCATCAAGAAGCGCCGCAGCATTGGAACAATAATTCAAGATTGCTGGCTTGTTATTCAGCGGCGGGCACTGGCGCGGGTGGCTGTTCACCATTCTGCGCAGCATCGGCGGGCCGCAGCGTTTCAAACCGGCGGTGCCGGACAATGTGCGGGGTAATGACGATATAAAGCTCGGTTTTCGAACTGGTTGAGCGTTCGGTCCGGAACAGCGCCCCGGCAATCGGAATATCGCCCAAGATCGGGATCTTGCCTTTGCGCTTTAGCACGTTCTCCTGCGTAAGCCCGCCGATCACAAAGGTTTCCCCATCGCGCACGGTGACCGATGTTTCAGCCTCGCGCTGGCTGATCGTGGGATAGCCCTGACTGTACCCGGTTACAGAGGACACCACGCCGTATATCTGGGCAGTCACGAACCCATCGGACGACACACGTGGTGCGATTTGCAGCGTCACGCCGACGTTCACATATTGCACCTGCTGCGACACCCCGTTGACCCCTGATAGCGTAATCGAGGTCAGGATTGGTAAGGCATCGCCAGTGATGATCTTGGCGGTAGAGCCGCTCTGCGCCGAAATCCGCGGGCGCGAGAGGATCCGCCCCTCACCCTTTTCGACCTGGGCATAGATCGCCATCTGCATCACGCCCGAAGGCAGGATATCGTTGGGACTGAGGCTGAACGGCAAGGATGCTCCGGTCTCGATCCGCGCCACAGCAATCTGACCATTGGCATTGTTGAGATCAATGCCGAGGTTGCGCGCGCCGGTTTCCGTCAACTCGACAAATTGGGTTTCCAAAATCACGCTGTCGACCGGCACGTCGATCAGCGCGATTTGCGCTTTGACGCTGGCGATCCGTTCGGGTGTGCCCGAAACCCAGATCGCGTTGAGCCGCCGATCGACGCCCAGCCCGTTGCCAAACGATTGCCCCAACTGGCGCGGGGCCTGCGCCTGCTGGTTTTGCGCCTGTAGATACTGCGGCTGATTGCTCGATCCCAGCGAGCCGAAACCCGGTTCGCGGCGGATAAACACGTTATTGGGTTCAATCGTGACGCCTTCGACCAGTAGCCCGATAACTTCGCTGACGTCAGCGTATTTCAGCGGGATAAGCTCAAAACTCTCGCCCGGACGGACGCTCATCGACTGGGCAAGATCGCTGGCCGGTGCCACCGCCACGCCTTCTGATCCCACAGCGCGGCTACCGGTGGCCTCTTCTTCGCTGACCTTGCGCACTTTGATTTGCAGCACGTTGGGTCCAGCGGGCTCGATTGTTACGCGCGCGGGGCTTGCCGTATCGAAACGCAGCACCAGATCACGGCCCGATACTTCAAACTGGGCCGAACGGACGAGGCCTTTGCTGTTGAACCGCGGCGTAATTTTGGGCGCGCGCAGGGCATTGCGGATGATAATCGCCGGCCGGGTCGGGTTGGTGTTGAGCGGATCAATCCGCGGCGCCTCTGGCGAAAAGCGCAGGATATAGGCCGCCTGGCCTTCGTCGGCAGTAACCGGCTTGATCTCTTCCAGAACGGCCGGGATTGCCGCACCCTGAGCCACCGACGGCGATCCCACCAGCAGCATGGCCGCAGGTGCTGCGGCGGCCATAACTGCTGCCATCAACCAGTTGCGATGATGAAACAAACCCACAGTCCCCCCGCCCGCAAACTAGCGGGCATAAGCGCGCGAACCTAGCGAGGCGGGGCGGATTCGCAAGCGGAAGAGTCGCGCGAATTCCGCTTGCGAACTCATACCCATTCCGCGCCCCATGCCGTTCGTCGATCAGGGGGCTTGGCACCTGTGCCTGCTCGGCTAAGCTGGCAGCAGAATTGCCAAATTGGGGACTTTCCAACCATGCGCCGTATCGCCTTTGCCTCGCTGCTCACCCTTGCTCTGTCCGCCTGTGCAACAACACCAAAGACCGATCTGGCGGCAGCCCCTTCACCGGCCCCAACCGCCGCGCCTGCCGCGCCTGCCGCGCAGCCGGTGGCGCTGAGCGAACTGGTCAAGGCGGTCGATATTCCGTTCGAAAAGTTTGTGCTGGCGAATGGCCTGACCGTGCTGGTCCACACTGATCGCAAGGCACCGATTGTTGGTGTGACCACCTACTACCGGGTCGGGTCCAAGCATGAGCCCAAGGGCCGCACCGGCTTTGCCCACCTGTTTGAACATCTGATGTTTGGTGGATCAGAAAACGTCCCCAATTTCGATATCCCGCTGGAAGGCGCTGGGTCCACTTCGACCAACGGATCGACCTGGTATGACCGGACCAACTACGTCGAAACCGTGCCGACCGGCGCGCTCGATCTGGCGCTGTTCATGGAAAGCGACCGGATGGGCCACCTGCTTGGCGCGGTCAGTCAGGACAAGCTGGACAAGCAGCGCAGCGTGGTCAAAAACGAGAAGCGTCAGGGCGATAATGACAGCTATGGCCTGGCCGATTACGCCATTGGGGATGGGCTGTTCCCGGTCGGTCACCCCTATCGCCACTCGACCATCGGTTCGATGGCCGATCTGGATGCCGCCAGCCTGACCGACGTGCGCGGCTGGTTCAGCGGCAACTATGCTCCCAACAACGTCGTGATGGTCCTGTCGGGCGATATCGATGCCGCCACCGCGCGGCCGATGGTCGAAAAGTGGTTCGGCGCGATCCCGCGCGGCCCCGAAGTGCGCAAGATCGACGCCGGCCCAGTCACATTGGCTGCACCAACAAAGCGCGAGATCACCGATCAAGTCCCGTTGACCCGGGTGTACCGCGTCTGGAGCGGCCCCGGCACGAACGATCCCGATGCCCAGGCGCTCGATGTCGGGTTCAAAGTGCTGGGCGGCCTCGCCTCGTCGCGGCTCGATAATGCACTGGTTCGCGGCAAAGGCCTGGCGGTCTCGGTCTCGGCGGTTGTGATTCAGTTCGAACAGACCAGCTTCCTGCAAGTCCAGATGGATATCAAGCCAGGGGTGGACCGCGCGGTTGCCGAAGCCGCGCTGGACGAAGAAATTGCCAAGCTGCTGCGCGATGGCCCCAGCGAAGACGAGCTGCGCCGCGCTGCGACCAATGCGGTATCCGGCCAGATTTACGGGCTGGAGCAAATCGGCGGGTTCAGCGGCAAGGGCGCGCAACTGGCTGAGGGAGAGCTCTATTCGGGCAATCCGCTGCAAGTGAAGACCGACCTCGCCCGGATCGCTGCGCTGACCCCGGCTGATGTCCAAACCGCGATGCAGCGCTGGATGAGCCGCCCGGTCTATGCCCTCGCGATCACCCCGGGCAAACGCACCGAAAAGGGTGAAGTGATGGGCGGCTGGGGCGATGAAGCCGCCACCGCTTCGCCCAAACCCGATGCCAAAAAGCCCGCGCCCAAGCTGGCAACCGGCCCCAAACGGACGTTCCCGGCGGTGGCCCCGGTCGGCGATTTGTCATTCCCCAAGGCCGAACGCGCGACCCTGTCCAACGGCGTACCGGTCGTGCTGGCCCGGCGCGGCGGCGTGCCGACGGTGCTGGTCCAGCTGACCTTTGACGCGGGCTTTGCCGCCGATGCGCAAGATGCCCCAGGGACCCAATCGTTGCTGCTGGGCGTGCTGGAAGAAGGCACAGAAAGCCGCACTGCCACCCAAATCGCTGAAGATCAGGAACGGCTGGGGGCGCGGATCGGCACCGGCGCCGGGCTCGATTCGTCGAGCGTCTCGCTTGCCGCACTTGTCCCCAATCTGGCCCCTTCGCTTGACCTGCTGGCCGATGTCGTCCGCCGTCCGGCTTTCCGCGATGACGATGTCGCCCGGGCCCGCGATCAGCAGCTGGCCGGGATTGCCCAAGCCAATGCCAGCCCGCGCGCGCTGGCCACCCGCACGATGAGCCCGATCCTGTTCGGCCCGGCCCACCCCTATGGCCAGCTCGGCGACGGGCTGGGTGATGCGAAATCGGTTGGCGCGCTGACCCCCGCTTCGCTGCGCAGTGCCCAGGCCAAGTGGCTGCGGCCTGACAATCTGGTTATCACCGTGGTCGGCGATGTCAGCATGGAACAGCTGCTGCCGCTGCTCGAACACTCGTTCGGCAACTGGCAGGCCCCCGCCGTTTCGCGCGGGACCAAATCACTCACCGCCGCGATCCCGGTGCCGCGTTCGCGGATCGTGTTGATTGATCGGCCCGGATCGCCGCAATCGGTGATTGTCGCGGGCCGGGTGCTGCCAATCAGCGGGCGCGATCCCGGGATGGAGCCGCTCGATCTGGCCAACGAAGTGCTCGGCAACGGCTTCCTCAGCCGCCTGAACCTTGATCTGCGCGAGGACAAGGGTTGGTCCTATGGCGTCCGCTCAACCGTCCGCAGCCCCAAAGGCCCGCGCAGCCTCGTGATCGTCGCCCCGGTGCAAAGCGACAAGACCGGCGCCTCGATCACCGCAATCCGCAGCCAGATGGCTGATTTCCCAGCCAAGCGCCCGGTTGGGACCGAGGAATATGCCCGCGCCACCGATGGCAACATCCGCGGCCTGCCCAACAATTTCGAAACCAACGGGCAAGTGTTGGGCGCGCTGGTTTCCAACCAGCAACTGGGCCGGGCCGATGATTATCAAGCCACTCTGCCCAGCCGCTATCGCGCGATTGATCCCAAAGCGATGGACGCCGCCGCCAAAGCGCACCTGCAAAGCGATGGCATGGTCTATGTCGTGGTGGGTGACCGCAAAGTGGTCGAGCCGCAGCTCAAAGGCCTCGGCCTGCCGATCGAGATAGTAACCCCGGTTGACACTGCGCCCGCAAAAAGCGAGTGATCGCACTACTTACCCCATTGTAAGTTGGAAATTCTGAGAGGAGAGACCCGATGTCAGTAGCAGGCACTTACGAATGCGTGACCAAGACCCCGATGGGCGACCAAAAGAGCAACGTGACGATCACCGTTGATGGCGACAGCTTCACCGGATCGAACGTTGGCGCGATGGGCTCGATGGATATGGAAAACGGCAAGGTCGATGGCAACAAGCTGACCTGGTCGATGAAAATGACCGTGCCGATGCCGATGACCCTGGAAGGCGAAGCGACCGTCGATGGCGATACGCTGACCGGTTCGGTCAAGGCCGGCGCATTCGGCACCTTCCCGCTGAACGGCACCCGCAAAGCCTAATTTTCAGCCTGAGGGCTGGAATGAGAGAGGGCGCTGGAGAAAACTCCGGCGCCTTTTTTTGTTGGCAATGGTCCAGTTGTGAAAATCGCCCCCGTCAAACCCCACCCGTCCGTCCTGAGCTTGTCGAAGGACCGCTCTTGTTCTTGGCGCTGAAATTCCCGGGCGCAAAGACAAAGGCAGTGCTTCGACAAGCTCAGCATAAGCGGGGTTTGCTTGCTTAGTTTTCGTTCAGTCCGAAGGGCGCGCGGCTTCGCAAGCGCTCCTTCCATGAGCCTTCAAGTGCAACCACTTCGGAATCTGGCAAATCCGGAGAAACACGTTGCAGGATCGAAAATCGAAAATTATTCGGATCGCGTAACTTAAGCCCCTTATTGCCGCCATGTCCCGAGCGGGCATACTCGCACCAGCGCTGCATGAGGTTTTCTGCACCATATGCGGAGCCTACGTATTGCAGTCCATCGCTCTGATCGATGATGAGGTAGATTCCGCGCCATTGCGAGAGTGCGGCCCTCCAATCGCTTGGCAATATGGACAACTGTTGCCACTCTAGGGCAATCTCGCTCCAATTTGGCATCGGACTTCTAAACCGAGATTCCTCAGTTATAGCTGCAATCGAAAAAGTATTTCGGTCCAGCCAGCGATACCAAGAACGCTCAAGCCCCGGCCAATCAACTATCAGCTTGCCGCTCCAATGGGCCTGCCAATCGGTCTCAATCAGCCCAAATTCGACCAAGCTTTGGCGATCTTCGCTTGCTTTGAAGCCTCCCATTCCAAACTTCATCAGCTCTTGATGTAGTGGACGGGCAAGGCACTGCTCTGGAGTCAGAATTTGGTTAGTTCCTGTCAACTCGTACAGTCCGACGAAGACAGCTTGTTTTGGCTTGTAACGAATGAACGAGGCCACATGAGTTGCGCGGACAAGTGCGGACTCGGTGTTTGGCGCGTGGGTTGTTTGATAGCAATCGAACAAGTCGCGGCGTTCCGCCACGATCCAGTCGAACACTTTGTTCAACTGGGGCTCCCATGGGCGATGGCGAAATACTAGAACCTTCGACGGGTCAAACCCGTCCCTCTCAAGCAGATTGTTGAGTGTCAGCGGCTCAAATCCGTCAGTCACCCCAGCTTGGCCTTCAGCACCTGATTGACCAGCCCTGGGTTGCCTTTGCCCTGCATCGCTTTCATCGTCTGGCCGACGAAGAACCCGAACAGGGCTTCTTTGCCGCCGCGGTATTCGGCGACTTTTTCGGCATTGGCGGCGAGGACGGCGTCGACTGCGGCTTCGATTGTGCCGGTGTCAGTTGACTGCTGGTTGGCGGCGATGGTGGCGGTAAGGTCGATCTCGCTGGTCAGGTATTCGGCGAAAATTTCCTTCGCCTTGCTGCCCGAGATCAGCCCGCTTTCGGTGGCGACGACAATCGCGGTGTTGGCCGGAATCGTGTTTTTGGGGTGATCGGACCCGGCGCCCGCCGCGCCGAGCACGCCGGGCTGTTCGGACAGCAGCCAGTTCGCCACCCGCTTGGCGACAACGTCCTCAGCTTTGCCGCTGGCGGCAGCGACCGAGGTCAGCAGCACTTCGAACTCGCGCGCCACTTCGACATCGGCGGTCAGCGCGGCGGCGTTGTAGGCGGACAGGCCCAGCGCGGTTTCATAGCGGTGGCGCTTGGCATCGGGCAATTCGGGCAGGCTCGCGCGGCATTCGTCGAGGAACGCTTCGTCCAGTTCCAGCGGCAGCAGATCGGGATCGGGGAAGTAGCGGTAATCGTGCGCGTCTTCCTTGGAGCGCATCGAGCGGGTTTCGTTTTTGTCCGGATCGTACAGCCGGGTTTCCTGCACCACTCTGCCGCCGTCCTCGATCAGATCGACCTGACGGCGCGCTTCGCTCTCAACCACGGCCATCACGAACCGGACCGAATTGACGTTCTTGGTTTCGGTCCGGGTGCCCAACTCTTCGCCGGGTTTGCGAACGCTGACATTGACGTCGGCGCGCATCGAGCCCTGATCCATGTTGCCATCGCAGCTGCCGACATAGCGGACGATCTGGCGCAGCTTGGCGAGGCAAGCCCCGGCCTCGGCAGGCGACCGCATATCCGGGCGGCTGACGATTTCCATCAGGGCGACGCCCGAACGGTTGAGATCGACATAGGACATGGTCGGATGCTGATCGTGCATCAGCTTGCCGGCATCCTGCTCGACGTGGATTCGCTCAATCCCGATGGTCTTGGTGCTACCTTCGGGATCCTTTTCATCGAGGATCACCTCGAGCGAGCCTTCGCCGACAATCGGATGGTACAGCTGGCTGATCTGATAGCCCTGCGGCAGATCGGCGTAGAAGTAGTTCTTGCGGTCAAACCGCGACCACTTGTTGATTACCGCGCCCAGCGCCATCCCGGTGCGGACTGCCTGACGGATGCATTCGCGGTTGGGCACCGGCAGCATCCCCGGCATCGCGGCATCAACCAGCGAAACCTGCGAATTCGGCTCGGCGCCGAAGGCCGTGGCGGCCCCGGAAAACAGCTTGGACTGGCTGGCAATCTGGGCATGAACCTCAAGGCCGATAACGACCTCCCATTCGCCCGTTGCGCCGTGGATGCGGTAGTTAGTCATCATTTCTATCCGTCAGTGTTTCGGCGCGCATTATGT
>JAYURW010000135.1:0-13672 GCA_043756025.1 Novosphingobium sp.
CGAAGTGGTGAACCTGCCCGAAGATCATATCTTCTTCTGCGGCATGGGCGTGGGCTGGCGCGATCCCGATGCGCCGGTCAACAATTTCCCGGTCCCGCGCGCGCCGCTCGATGAAGCGGTGATGTGGGAGGGGTTTTAGGACGCGAAGGTTGCGGGTGGGGTTGGCCTTCGGCCGCCTTCGGCCCGACAAGCTCAGCCTGACCCTTCGACAGGCTCAGGGTGAGCGGAACTTGGCTAAAACCCAAACCCCGCTCAGGCTGAGCTTGTCGAAGCCCGCCCGCAGCCTTCGCGTCCTAAAACCCCTCCCACGTCACCGCTTCATCGAGCGGCGCGCGCGGGACCGGGAAATTGTTCACCGGTGCATCCGGATCGCGCCAACCCACGCCCATCCCGCAGAAGAAAATGTGATCTTCGGGCAGGTTCACCACTTCACGGATCTGTTCCTGATAGATCGCCCAGGCCTCTTGCGGACAGCTGTCGAGGCCTTCTTCGCGCAGCAGCAGGCAGACGGTCTGCAGCCACATCCCGATGTCCGACCACTGGGGCCGTCCCATATAGCGCGGCGTATGGATCAGCATCAGCACCGGCGCATCGAAGGCGCGGAAGTTCTGGGCGAACCACATCATCCGGCCCATCTTGTTGTCGCGCGGGATTTCGAGCGCGGCATAAAGCGCCTCACCCACGCCGAACCGGCGCTTGGAATATTCGCCGTCCAGTTCGGGCGGATAGATCGGATATTCCGGCTTGTGCCGCGCCGCGCCTTCGGGAAGCACTTCGGCAGTCCGCGCCAGCAGCCTGGCCAGCGGCTCGCCCGTCAAAATCGTCGCGTTCCACGGCTGGGTGTTCCCGCCAGACGGCGCGTTCTGCGCCTTTTCCAGCACGCGGCGCAGGACGGCTTGATCGACCGGCTTGTCCAGAAAGGCCCGCACAGTGCGGCGGGTGGCGACGGCTTCGGATACAGTGGAGGCTTTGGTCATGTCCGTTTAATCATGCGATTAAACTGCCGGGTCAAGCCTATTCATCCTCAAACAGCCCAGCCAGTTGATCGATCATTGCCCCACCCAACTGTTCGACGTCCATAATCGTTACTGCGCGGCGGTAATAGCGGGTTACATCGTGGCCGATCCCGATCGCGACCAGTTGCACCGGGCTGAGCTTTTCGATCCAGTCGATCACCTTGCGCAGATGCAGTTCGAGGTAGCCCGCGTTGTTGACGCTCAGCGTGGAATCATCGACCGGCGCGCCGTCTGAAATCACCATCAGGATCCGGCGGTCTTCCTGCCGCGCCAACAGGCGAGAATGCGCCCACAGCAGTGCCTCACCGTCGATGTTCTCTTTCAGCAGGCCCTCGCGCATCATCAGGCCCAGATTCTTGCGGGCATGGCGATAGGGCTCGTCGGCCTTTTTGTAGACGATATGGCGCAAATCGTTGAGCCGCCCCGGCTGGGCTGGCTTTCCGCCTGCGAGCCAGGCCTCACGGCTCTGGCCGCCTTTCCAGGCGCGGGTGGTGAAGCCGAGCACTTCGGTCTTCACACCGCAGCGCTCCAGCGTGCGCGCCAGCACATCGGCGCTGATCGCGGCGATGGATATCGGCCGACCGCGCATTGAGCCGGAATTGTCGATCAGCAGCGTGACGATGGTGTCCTTGAACTCCACCTCGCGCTCAACCTTATAAGACAGCGAATGGCCGGGCGAGATCACCACCCGGGCCAGCCGCGCGGCATCGATCAGGCCTTCTTCTTGATCGAAGTCCCAGCTGCGGTTCTGCTGCGCCATCAGGCGGCGTTGCAGCCGGTTGGCGAGCTTGGTGACGATCCCTTGCAGGCCCTTCAACTGCGCGTCGAGATAGGCCCGCAGCCGGATCAGTTCGTCTTCGTCGCACAGGTCAGCGGCGCCAACCACTTCGTCAAACGCCAGCGTAAAGGCCTTGTAATCAAACCCGGCCGGAACTTCAGTCCACTGGCGGTTGGGCCGGGTCGGGAGCATTCCTTCTTCGCCGTCGTCAGCTTCTTCGGCGTCAGCGGAATCGTCGTCCATCTCGCGCTGGGCTTCGTCGTCGCCCTCGTCCTCGCCTTCGCTGGGTTCGGAGGCGACTTCGCTGGGGGACTGATCTTCCTCGGACTCGCCGTCATCGGGCTGGTCTTCGCTGTCGTCCTGATCTTCGCTGTCTTCGCCGTCTTCGCTGTCCTGCTCGCTCGGCATCGCCTGCGTCAGTTCAAGGTGCTGGAGCATATCGAGCGCGAGGCCCTGAAACGCTTCCTGATCATCAAGGCTGAGCGCCAGAGCATCGAAATCGGTTCCGGCCCGGTCGGCAATCCAGCCGCGCAGCATATCGACGCCGGGGCGGGCCGCCTCTGGCACTGGCTGGCCGGTCAGATGTTCGCGCAGCAACAGCGCCAGTGCGGCTGGGATTGGCACGTCCTCTGGCCGCGCCGCGCGGGTGATCGGATCGCCGCCGATCCGCACATCGTTGGCGGCATCCAGATTGGCCCGCATCCCGGCGTAGGCCTTGGAGCCGAGCGCTTCATACCGCACCGCCTCAACCGCATCATAAGCGGCGCGCGCGGTTGCTTCGGAAGGGGCCTTTTTGCCGTGCAGGCTTTCGTTGTGGTGGCGAATTTTCAGCGCAAAGCTATCGGCAAAGCCGCGCGCTTCCATCGCCTGTTCGCGCGGCAGATTGCGGCCCGGCATCGGCACCCGCATATTCTTGCCGGTGATGACGGGCGCATCGGCGGTCCAGGCCAGCTCCAGCTCGGGCTCGTGCGCGATTGCCCGCGCCGCGCCGGTCAGGACGTTCTTGAAACGGTCGAGAGGGGATTCGTCTGCCATAGCGGGAGCGTTAGATCGCCTGCCCGGTTTTGGCCCAATCGGCCATGAAGCCTTCGATGCCCTTGTCGGTCAGCACGTGTTTGAACAGCGCCTTGATCACGGCTGGCGGCGCGGTCATTACATCGGCGCCGATCCGGGCCGATTGCAGCACGTGGAGCCCGTGGCGGACCGAAGCGACGAGGATTTCGGTGCGGAAATCATAGTTGTCATAGATCAGCCGGATATCGCCGATCAGTTCCATTCCATCAAAGCCATTGTCATCATGGCGGCCAACGAACGGTGAGATAAAAGTCGCCCCGGCTTTGGCCGCAAGCAATGCCTGATTGGCCGAAAAGCATAGCGTGACATTGACCATGGTGCCTTCACCGGTCAGCGCTTTGCAAGTTTTCAGGCCATCGATGGTCAGCGGCACCTTGATGCAGACGTTGTCGGCAATCTTGCGCAGGATCTCTGCTTCTCGCATCATCCCGGCATGATCGAGCGCGACCACTTCGGCGCTAACCGGGCCATCGGTGATCCCGCAAATCTCGCGCGTAACTTCCATGAAATCGCGGCCCGATTTCATGATCAGGCTCGGGTTGGTGGTCACCCCATCGAGCAGGCCAGTGGCGGCCAGTTCCTTGATGTCGGCAATTTCGGCGGTGTCGGCGAAGAATTTCACGGGGGTGCAGCTCCTGCTTGCGAGTCAGGACCGGCTAGTGGCATGGAACCGGCCTCGCTCCAAGCCCCCACCACCCCCAACCCCCTCCTCTAAAGAGGATGGGGCTTTTGAGAGGGCATTGCCCCCTCCTCTTCAGAGGAGGGGCCGGGGGTGGTGCCTTTTTCCGATCAAAGCACCTTGAACACGCCGATCAACAGCGGATCGCGGGTGCTTTCCGGATTGGCCCGGATTGCGCCTTCCTCTGAGCCAATCTGGTACCAGATCGAATTGTCCGCGCGGTTGGCGATTGATTGGGCAACGCTGCCAACATCAACGCCGGACAGCGCCTTGATCGCCTGCCCCAGGATTGGATCGCTCGACACCCGCAAGGCATCGGTCAGACCGGGGATCATCGAATTGATCAGCGCCGGGCCCATCTGGCTCCGCAAATAGCTGGTTGCCGCGCTCGGCCCGCCGCGCACGATTCCTACTGCGTCGGGAACCGAAATGGTCCGCACCGCTTCCAGCACGACCGGGGCGGCGCGCTCGGCACCCTTTTCGGCAACGATGTTGAGCTGCCTTTGCAACTTGTCTTTGAACAGGCCCGACGTCAGCAACGACCGAAGCACTCCGCCGCTGCTGCTGAACAGGGTCGGCAGTTCGAACCGGGCCACTTCGCTATCCCAAAAACCGCCCGGCGCGGTCAGTTTGGCAAAGGCGCGTTCGGACGACAGCGTCAGCAGCCGCTTCATCGCATCGACCATCGAAAACCCGCCGAGCGAGGCGCAGCCGGGCAGCAGCAAGGCCCCAGCCCCGGCCGTTCCAACCAGAAAGCCGCGCCGCGCGATCGAAGTGCCAGTCAATTGTTCCATCAACCCTGTTCCTTGCCGTGCGGGGGCTGTCGCCCGCCGCTGAATGCCGCCATAGAGGCGCTAGATGAACCGCGTCCGACTCCTTGTCTTCAACCCGGCCTTACCCGTGCTGGACTACCGCCTTCCTGTTGGGATGGCGAAAGAATTCGGGCAACTGGTGATTGCCCCGCTCGGGCCGCGGCAGGTGCTGGGCATCGTCTGGGAACCTGAACGACTGCCGGGCACCGAAGTTCCCGAGGCCAAGCTGCGCCCGCTGCTCGAGGCCTTGCCGGTCCCGCCACTGTCAGAGCCGCTGCGCCGCCTGATCGAATGGTGCGCCGATTACTACGTCGCGCCGCTCAATTCGGTCGCGCGGATGGCGCTGGGCAGCATGGCAGCGCTGCGCGGCGGCGGCACGACCACCGAGTACCGCTTGTCCGGCATGGAGCCCAACCGCCTGACCCCGCAACGCGCCGCCGCGATGGATGCGCTGCACGGCGAACAGGCCAGCATCCGCGAGCTGGCGCATATCGCCGGGGTGTCAGAAGGGGTGTTGCGCGGGATGGTCGGCGCCGGGATCCTCGATCCGGTCGTGGTCGATCTCGACCGGCGTTACCCCCGCGCCCGGGCCGATCACGCCGTGCCCGAACTGTCAGCCGCCCAGCAAGCAGCCGCAGATACCTTTGTCGAGGCGGTCAAGGCCCAGCAGTTCGCTCCGTTCCTGCTCGATGGCGTTACCGGATCGGGCAAGACCGAATGCTATTTCGAAGCGGTCGCCGAAGCGATCCGGCTGGGCCGGCAAGTGCTGGTCCTGCTCCCCGAAATCGCCCTGACCCAGAACTTTCTGCGGCGGTTCGAAGTCCGGTTCGGCACGCCGCCGGTGTTGTGGCATTCCAGCCTCAAGCAAAGCGAACGCCGCCGCGCCTGGCGCGCAATTGTCAGCGGCGAGGCGCAAGTGGTGGTCGGCGCGCGCTCGGCGCTGTTCATGCCCTACAAGGCGCTTGGCCTGATCGTGGTGGATGAGGCGCACGAGGTTTCGTTCAAGCAGGACGACGGCGTGCGCTATAACGCCCGCGATGTCGCCGTGATCCGCGCCCGGTTTGAAAGCGTGCCGGTGATCCTGGCCAGCGCCACCCCGGCGCTCGAATCACTGCAACTGGCCGAGGCCGGGGTCTATACCAAGATCGACCTGCCCGACCGGTTTGGCGGCGCGACCCTGCCCGAAATCTCGATTGTCGATCTGCGCAGCGAAGCACCCGAACGCGGGCGCTGGCTGGCGCCAAGGTTGGTCGAGGAGATGCGGGCGCGGTTGGAGCGCGGCGAGCAAAGCCTGCTATTCCTTAACCGCCGCGGCTATGCCCCGCTGACGCTGTGCCGCCACTGCGGCTACCGCTTCAAATGCCCCAATTGCAGCGCCTGGCTGGTCGAGCACCGCCTGTCGCGCCGCCTCGCCTGCCACCACTGCGGCCACGAAGTGCCCCCGCCTGATGCTTGCCCCGAATGCGACACCCCCGATTGCATGGTCGCCTGCGGCCCCGGGGTAGAGCGGATCGCCGATGAAGTGGCCGAAGTCTTGCCCGAGGCACGGGTCGCGGTGGTCACCTCCGACACGCTCAACAGCCCCGAAAAGATCAGCGCCTTCGTTGCCGCCGCCGAGGAAAAGCTGATCGATGTCATCGTCGGCACCCAGATCGTCACCAAAGGCTACCACTTCCCCGAACTCACTCTGGTGGGCGTGGTTGATGCCGATCTCGGCTTGGAAGGCGGCGATCTGCGCGCCGCCGAACGTACCTTTCAGCAAGTCACGCAGGTTGCAGGCCGCGCGGGCCGGGGCGAGAAGCCGGGCGAAGTCCTGATCCAGACCCGCCACCCCGAAAGCGCCGTGATCGCGGCGCTGGCCGATGGTAACCGTGACGCCTTCTACGCCGCCGAAGCCGAAGCGCGCAAAGACGCCGGCGCTCCGCCATTCGGCCGCTGGGCCGCGATCATCGTCAGTTCCGAAACCGAAGCCGAAGCCCGCGAAGCCGCCCGCGCCGTTGGCGGCTCTGCCCCCAACCTGCCCGACGTGATGGTCCTGGGCCCCGCCCCCGCCCCCTTGTCGCTGCTACGCGGCCGCTACCGCTACCGCCTGCTGATCAACGCCCGCCGCACTGCAAAGCTGCAAGACGTAATCCGCGAATGGCTGAACCCGCTGCAATTCCCGCAAGGGGTGCGGGTGCAGGTGGATATTGATCCGTATTCGTTTGTTTGAAAGTATCGCCTTGCCGCAGTAACAAAACTGCGGCAGCAAATGCCATGCGCTGGTTTCGTCTCTGCTTCGCCGCACTGCTCGCTCTGCTTGCCCAGGTGCTGGTCCCGTCGGTCGCCCAAGCCAAATGGCTCAAGGCGGAAACACCACACTTTGTGATCTACAGCTCGAGTAACGAGAAGGATCTGCGAGACACTGCCGCGCGGCTTGAACGGTTTGATACCCTCCTCAAGCTCAAATTCGGGTTCAAGGATGCCGAAACTCCAATCAAGCTGACGATCTATTATCTGCCGGACGAGAACGGCGTCAGGGCCCTGACCAAGGGTTGGGCCAAAAATGCCGCAGGGTTCTTTGCCTCTCGGCTTGAAGGCAGCTTCGCGGTCGCGCACCGCAACAGGGCCGACAGCGACTTCGATCTCGATGGCGGCGCGGTGCTGCTGCACGAGTATGGCCACTACTTCATGAAGCGTTACGCCAGCTTCGCCTACCCGTCTTGGTATGTTGAAGGCTTTGCCGAGTTCGTCTCGACCACGACAATCGATCCCGCTGGAAACTGGACAATGGGCAAACCGGCCAATCATCGGGCCATCTCTTTGCTGGCGATGCCCAAGATTCCGATCGAAAAGCTGCTGTTTGGCAATCCTTCTGAAATGAAGGAAGACGAAGTCGCGGTTTTCTATGGCCGGTCATGGCTGCTGACCCACATGATGCTCGCCACACCGGACTATAATACCCGCTTGTCAGCCTTTTTCGCCGCCGTTGCGAAGGGCACGGACCACCGCACAGCCGCAGCAGAAACCTTGGGCGATCTCAAGCAGCTGGATCAGGCGCTCGATCGCTATCTGCGCAAGGCGATGCCGTTCATCGTCTCAAAAGCCCCGCTGGTTGGCGAAGCCGCTATCGCGGTAACGCAGCTCGATCAGGCCAATGAGCAGCTCCTGCTTTTGACCCTGACCCGTTATAGCACCAAGGTTGTCCCCGAATTGACCGGAGCGCTGCGCAAGCTGGCCGAGGCCAATTCTGACCGGGCCGAAATCTGGTTTCAACTGGCGATGGCCGAACGTTGGCAGGGCATTCAGGCCGAAACCGGCGACCGCACCGCATCCGACGCCCGCAGCGAG
This sequence comes from Novosphingobium sp., assembly GCA_043756025.1. GTDB lineage: Bacteria > Pseudomonadota > Alphaproteobacteria > Sphingomonadales > Sphingomonadaceae > Novosphingobium. The sequence goes on from JAYURW010000135.1 coordinate 7,690, forward strand.
GCTGCCATCGACAAGGCACTGGCGATTGACCCCCGGCACGCCCGCGCCAATGTGATCAAGGCCGATATCCTGCTGCGGCGGTTGGAGGCTGCTGGAGAAAAAGACCCGGCCCGCTGGAACGCAGCGCGGGCCTATCTGCTCACGGCCAATCAGGTGGCGCAGGACGATCCGTTTGTTCTGACGGCATGGTATGACAGTTTTCCGATGCAGCGGCGTCGGCCTAGTAAAACCGCGCGTGATGGTCTGGCCAGAGCCTTCGCGCTTGCCCCCGAAGTGCCTGAGTTGCGCGCCCGCTTTGCGCTCGATCTGGCCGAACAAGGGCGGTTCGACGACGCCATCAAAGTGGCCCAAACCCTCGTATTCGATCCCCATAGCGGCAAGCAGGGCCAAACGCTGCTAAGCCGGATCGAAGCCATGCGGGCCGGTGCCAAGGTGGTATCCGTGCCAGCTAGTTAGAGCGGCTGAAATCGCGACCGGCCCAAAAGCCTGAGCAGCGTCAGCCGTTAAAACTGCATTGCCAGCCTAACCTGCCAACAACCCAGCCGCTTCAGCTAGCACCATCATCTTGATATCAAGCGCGGTGGGGGTGCCTTCAGGCAATTCACTGCGCGGTTTCGGGTTTTCCCGATTGGTAGCCCATCTCCGTGCGCTGCCAGATCGGCTTTTTGAACCCGCCCTTGTTGGCGGCGCGGCGCAACAGCCAAAGCCCGGCCCCGGTCGCCACCAGCATCGCGATAACGCTTGCTTCCAGCCCGAAATCGCCGCCGGTCAGCCAGTCGGGTCCGATCCGGCGGGTGATCAACAGGCCCAGCGGCGCATCACCGCCCGATACCGGCACGCTGAACACCCAGCCTTGGGTGAAATTCCACGCCGCGTGAATGCCGATGGCGAGCCATAGCCGCCGGGTCAGCAGATAGGCCGCTCCGAGCAAAATGCCCGCCTCCAGCGCAATCGCCAGCGACGAAAACCACGTGGCGTCAGGGTTGGTGATATGCAACAGTCCGAACAGGCCGGAGGTGACGGCCAAAGCACCCCAGGTGCCCACCAGTGTTTCCAGATGCCGCAGCACGATCCCACGAAACAGCGTCTCTTCCACCACCCCGCTGACAATCGCAATGGCCAGCATGGTCCAGATCTGTCCGGCCCCGCGCACCCCCATAAATTCGATCCCGCCCAGCAGCCAGACGATCCCGGTCATCACGCTGAACAATGCGCCGCCGATCGCGATCCCGGCGGCCAATTCGGGCAACGCGCCAGTCAGCGGCAGTTCGGTATCAGGTGCGCGCTCGACCCAACGCTTGTAGGCTTTGTACCCCAGGATCACCGCGGCAGCCATGAACACCGCGCCAAGCGCCTTTTCCGGCGTGTTGCGGGCGAAACCGAGTAATTGGTAGCCCTGCCCGGCGCCGATCACTAAAGCGTCAATCCAGACAAAGCCGATGACCAGCAAGGTCAGCGGAAAGGCGATTATGCGGCGGATCAGCGACGGCTGGGCGGCGGTGATTTCGGACATGCTGGCTTCCTTGACCCTAGTGTATTGTTATAGCAATACAGTCCTTGATCGGCAGGTCAAGCCGGGCCACCATCCTACTGCGCGTAAGGCACCACTTCGCCTGCAAACACGGCCTTGGCCTGCTCCGCCAGCCAGTCCATCGCGGCGGCCCACGGGCCGTGGCCATAGCTGATCCGGGCAACACCGCAGCTGGCCAGCTCGGCCCGGGTGCCGCGGCCCGGCCCCCACAGGATGTTGACCGGCAGCGGGGTGGCGGCGCAGATTGTGGTGATGGCGGCGTGATCACCCAGGAACGGCACGAACAGTCCGCCCGCCCCAGCCGCTGCATAGGCTTCGGCCCGCTCGAGCACGGCGTCGATCAGGTGTTGCCCGTATTCAGCAGGCTTTACCCCGCGATAGACATCGCAACGGGCGTTGACGAACAGCCCGGTGCTGGCCGCCGCCGCCACCCGCTCGGCCGCTTCGGCAATCGGGAGCAAGGCGGTTTGGCCCGGCATCCGGTCTTCCAGATTGATCCCCGCAGCCCCGGCATCGACCGCGCGGCGGACCGAGAAAGCAACATCGGCAGGGGTCGCGCCGTAACCAGTTTCAAAATCGAGCGTCACCGGCAGGCCCGTTACCGCGACAATCCGCTCCAGATTGCGCAGCGCATCCTCGATTGAAAAGTCTTCGCCGTCTTTGAAGCCTTGCGCCTCAGCGGCGCCAAAGCTGCCGGTGGCAATCGCCTTGGCCCCGGCCCCGGCAACCGCCTTGGCGCTGCCCGCGTCCCAGATGTTGAACAGCATCAGCGGATCGCCGGGCACGTGGAGCGCCTTGAAGGCCTTGATGCTCTCAGTCATTTCGATTCCTTTTCCAGCAACTTGCGCTTGATTTCTAATCCATAGGCATAGCCGCCCAGCCCACCACCGGTGCGGATTACACGGTGGCAGGGGATCAGCACCGCAACGTTGTTGGCCCCATTGGCGCTGCCCGCCGCGCGGACCGCTTTGGGTTTGCCCACCGCGGCGGCGAGCTGCGCATAGCTGCGGGTTTCGCCCGCGGGAATCCGCTGCAATTCGCGCCAGACGGCCTCTTGAAAGGCGGTGCCTTTTACATCGAGCGGGATATGCGCGAAGTCCCCCGGTGCTTCCACGGCAGCAATCACTTGATCCAGCAGCGCTGCAAAGTCCGTCCCGCCCGCGATCAGTTCGGCCTGCGGGAACCGCACCTCCAGCGCCTCGCGCCCTTCGTCAAACGACAGGCGGCAAACTCCTTTGTTGGTTGCCGCAACCAGCATCTGGCCCAGGCTGGTGTCGACCACCGCCCAGTGGATTACCGCGCCTTTTCCGCCGTTAACCCAAGCCGATGGCGTCATTCCCAGTCTCCCCTGATTGGCTTCATAAAACCGCGACGGAGCCGAATAGCCTGCCGCATAAATCGCTTCGGTAACCGATTGTTCCGCCGACAAAGCCTGCGCCGCACGCTCTGCCAGCAGCGCCCGGGCATAGGCGGCGGGCGACAGGCCGGTGTGGCGGGTAAAGACCCGCTGGAAATGGCTCGGCGAATAGCCGGTCTCCGCTGCCAGCGCCGCCAATGCCAGCGATTGGCCAGCCGACTGGATCGCGGCAATGGCCGAGAGGACCGCCCGTTCATCGCGGCTGACATCGTCCGGCAAACAGCGCTTGCAGGCCCGCAGGCCAGTGGCCCGCGCCGCTGCTCCATCAGTAAAAAATCGCACGTTCTGCCGCAACGGATGCCGCGCCGCGCAGCTTGGCCGGCAATAGATTCCGGTGGTCAGAACGCCGGTCACGAACCGCCCGTCAAAGGCGCGATCGCGCGCCAGTGCGGCGGCCCAGCAATCGTCGTCGGCGATCATGGCGTCGCGGTCAGTCATTGGCGCTATCATGGCAGGGCTCCTTGTCAGGGCAACCCATAACTACCCGGCCACCCGGCCGCGTCCCGCGCCTTGCGGTCAAAGCGGATCAGGCCGCAATCGGGTCACCGGTCAGGGTGATCCGGTGCATCACCCGGCGTTGCCCTTGGTAATCGTTCAGCGCCAGATGCCAGGTCGCCCGGTTATCCCAGATCGCTACGCTACCGGCGCGCCATTCCACCCGGCACTGGAACTCTTCGCGGCTGGCCACTTCATACAGGTAAGCCAGCAAGGGCAGGCTTTCTTCGCGAGTCCAGCCTTCAAAATTGAGCGTGAAGGCGCCATTGACATAAAGCAGCTTGCGCCCCGTTACCGGGTGTCGAATGATCACCGGATGTACCGCGCGGGTGGTCAGATCCTGCCCGGTCATTTCATCGGCCAGATCGGTGTGCGAATAATATCCACCCGGCTGGTAAATGTGGTCCGCCGAATGGACCGCCCGCAGCGTGCCGAGCGTCTTCTTCAACCCGTCTGACAGCGAATCATAGGCTGCGCCCATGCTGGAAAACAGCGTGTCGCCGCCGCTTGGTGGCAGTTCGCGGGCGACCAGGATCGAGCCCATCGCCGGGATTTGATCAAAGCTGTGATCGGTATGCCAGCCGCCGCCGATGTTGTCCTTTTGGGTTTCAGCTTTGCGGACTTCGGCAATTTCGGGCCAGCCGCTGTTGGTCGGGAAAAACGGATTAACGTCAATCCCGCCCCAGCGCTTGGCAAAGGCGATGTGTTGTTCGGGCGAAAGCTGCTGATCACGGAGCACTGCAACGCCGTTCTCGAATACGTCCTGCTTCAGTTCATCGAGCGCCGAACCTTCCAGCGCGGCAAGCTGCACCCCGGTGATCTCGATCCCGACGTGCTGTGACAGCTGAGTTTTTTGCATGGCTCTCTCCCTAGCCTTCGAGGCTACGCCAGCCTGCGCCGCCAACGCAAGGTCAAAGCAGATCGTTCATCCGCAGTGCCAATGTCCAAGCATCGCCCGGCCAGCGGGCCGACAGGTAATTGCCGTCCTGCACCACAAACCCGGCTTCGGGATTGCGGCGCCCGGCATAGCGCGGGAACAGGCCGCCGCGCTCAAACAGTCCGCCGGGGCGGATCCGGTGCTTGACCTCGGCCTCGACCGTTTTGGGATAGGTTCGGTAATGCCCCGGCAGCGCCGCTTGCGTCAGCTGGATCGCGATCTTCTCTAGTGGCTCAGTCAGCGCGGTGGTCCGCCGCCCGGCCAGCACCCCGGCGCGGGCGAGCGGCAGCACGCCGTGGCAGACCGCGCTAACCGGCTTGTTTGCTCTGAAGGCATCGTGGGCCAGCCGCTGGACCGCATCGCTCTCGCAATAGGCCCGCATTCCGGGTGCATGACCCCCGGGGAAATGGAACGCATCAAAGCTGGAGATGCGCACTTTGGCCCAGCGCAGCGGGCGGTTGTAGTTCGGGTCCTCGAGCATCGCCGCATAGGCTTCGCGCGCCTCAACCCGGGCTTGCAGCGACCGCGCGAACAGCGGCAGGCCGTGCCCGGTCAGCGTCACCGGATCGCAGGCGGCTGGCTGGCCAGTCTCCGTCGCAAAGCACACCTCGTGCCCAGCCTGCGTCCAGACCAGCCAAGGTAACGCCACCTCTGATGGATCATAGTCAGTCTGCGGGAGGATAATCAGGATACGAGCCACGATCTAACCCCCCAATGCCTTGAACAGCATCAGCGTTCGTTCCTTGGCCAGCTCCGCGCTTTCGGGATGATAGTCCTTGCGCCGGTCGGAGTTGAAACCGTGCCCGGCTTCGTAGATGAAGTGCTGCGCGGTCGGGTGCTGTTTTTCGATCAGCTTTTCCACCGGCTCGATCGGCACCATCGAATCGTAGCGCGCAAAATGTGTGATTGTCGCGCACTTTGGGGCCTCATCAGCAAACCGTGTGGCGATATACCCGCCATAATAGCAGCTCGCCGCATCCAGATCATCAGACAGCTGCGCCATCCGCCAGGCGACCGATCCGCCAAAGCAATAGCCGGTAATGAACACTGGTCCGCCCTTGTCCTTCATCCAGGCGATCACCCGCGCGGTATCATCGATACCCTGGTCCCAGTTGTGCTCGGTCCGCGCGATCTGCACTGCACGTTCCCAGTCGGCTCCGGCATAGCCCAGCGCACAGCCGGGCTGCTGGCGGTCGAACAGACCCGGGCTGATCACCTCGTACCCGTCGCCGGCATATTCGTCGCACAGCTCGCGGATGTGGTCGGTGACGCCGAAAATTTCCTGCACCAGAATGAGCCCGCCCCGCCGCTCACCGGAAGGCACCGCATGATAACACGGCATCGCGTGGCCATCGGCCATCGTCAGGTGGATCGTTTCGCCCATTGCACTCCCCCGCCGGCAATTTCGCAGGCCAAACTTCCTTGCCCCACCTTGCATCGCAGCACAATCATGGCTATGCGCGCCCCCGTCCCCGGGGCAACCGTGCGTTCGCGCATGGCCACCGCCCCGATAACCGCACCCGAAGTAAGGAAGCGACACGCGTGGAGAATTCCGGCGGTAATACGGCCAGCTTGCAGGGGCGCTACGCCTCGGCGCTGTACG
>JAYURW010000136.1:0-13642 GCA_043756025.1 Novosphingobium sp.
CAGCAGAATGCCGGGCCAGCCGGGGCCGAGCAACACGGTGAATTCCCCCGCCGGGGCAGGCACGCTTTCCAGATTGGTCAGCGCTTGCGCCAGCGCCTCGTCAATCGCCCGGTTCCAGGTCGCCGGTTCAAACAGATCGTCGTAAAGCCGCCGTCCGCCGATCCCGAAGCTGCCGGTTTCACGCCGCCCGTTCTGTTCGGCGACGATGCTGACGTTAAGCCGCACCAACGGCCGGACATCAGTAGCGATATAGCCATCGGCGCGGACAATCTCGACCACCGACCAGCTGGCGGCGAGACTGGCGGTGACCTGTGCGACGCGTGGATCGCGGGCGCGGGCGGCCGCATCAATCGTCTCCAGCAGCTTGACCTTGGCCGCGAACGGCAGCCCATCGAGCGGCGAGAGATCGGTATAAAGGTGGCGGTTGTTCTGGCGCGGCGGCGGGCTGGGCGTGCCCGTGGCGGGATCGAGCAATTGCAGCGTTTCCCCGGCCCGGCGGATCGCCGCCTCGCTGATATCGTTGGCATGGGCAAAGCCGGTCATCTCGCCCGAAACCCCGCGCAGCCCGAACCCGGCATCGCGCGAATAGTCGGCAGTTTTCAGGCGGCCATCGTCAAACGCAAAAGTCTCACTGGCGCTAAACTGCAGATACAATTCGCCATCATCGCAGCGCGCAAGGGCAGCGGCAGTCAGCGCCTGCGCGCGGGCGGGATCAATCTGGCGGTAAAGCAGCGAGCGGGGGTCAAATGCGGTCATGCCCATGATATAGGGTCTGCCGCGCGGTTGGCTAGGGCCAGTCGCCTAAGCAGCAGCCTGATCGGCCGGGCCGCCGCGCAACACAAAGCGTTTGTCGCAATAGCCGCACTCGGCAAAACCGCTCTCGTCAATTTCGAGCCAAACGCGCGGGTGACCCAGCGCCGCGCCGCCGGGAACGCCGGCGGCTCCATCGCAGGAAACGCGGGTGGAAGTAACAGTTACGGTTTCGGGCTGTGTGCTCATAGCAAAAGGCCGTAGCAGCGCCGCAGCGGCATTTCCAGCCTACTGGTAATTCACCGTCACCGGGAAGGTGGCACTATAAACACCGGGAGCTTGATTGGCCCCAACATTAAGCCGACCGCCAACCCGCATGGTGAAAATTCCGGTGTTCGACGTGATCTGATAGCGCCGGTTGCCGTTGCCCAGCCCGTTGCCGTTGCCGCCCACATAAACGAGGCCGGGCATCGTGCCGAGGGTGAGATTATTGACGAGCATAGTCGCGCCGCCCGGACCAATCAGAGTTATTGTAACCGGAATCTGAATTCGCACCGTAAACCGCCGTACGCCCATCCCGGCAAATTCGGCATATTGACAGTCGCCAACCCGCGCGATTGGTCCGGTTAGCGTGCAAGTCCCGGTATTGGGATCGACGGTTACCGTTCCAGCAGTCGTCCGCGCGGCAATCCGGCCGAACACCAGGTCTTGAATTTTAATCAGCCCGAGCGGCTCGACAATCGTGGCCTGCGCCCCGGCGTTCGCTGCGACGGCTTGCGCGGCAGCGGGGCTGGCGATCAGCGCGGCGCTGGCAAGCGCCAGCAGCGCGCAAAATCTGCGCATCAGGCGCTGCGTTTGGCCGCAGCGATCGGGAACCCCCCAGTTCATGCCTTATCCATTAGCCCGCTGCGCATGAAGACCTTCTGCATTGGCAAGGTTAACAGCCGATTAGGAATTGGCCTGCACTGCGCACGATTCCGAGCTTTACGCAGCCTTGGCCGCAAGGCTAAGCGGGGCCGATGAAAACCCCCGCAGCTATTCGCATCCGCGACCTGGAAAAGGTCTATGCCCCAGCCGGCGCCGCCCCGGCCAAGCACGCCCTAAAAGGGGTCAGCTTTGATGTGCCGCAAGGGCAGATCTTCGGACTGCTTGGCCCCAATGGTGCGGGCAAATCGACTCTGATAAATGTGCTCGCCGGATTGGTGATGAAGACCAGCGGATCGGCGGAAATCTGGGGTTTCGATATCGATCAGGACAGCCGTAACGCCAAACGCTCGATCGGGATTGTCCCGCAAGAAGTGGTGTTTGATCCGTTCTTTACGCCGTTCGAAGTGCTGGAAAATCAGGCCGGGCTTTACGGCGTGCCCAAGGCCGCTCGGCGCAGCCTCGAACTGCTCGGCCAGGTCCATCTGGCTGACAAGGCGAGCGCTTATTCCCGCACGCTGTCGGGCGGGATGAAGCGCCGCCTGCTGATTGCCAAGGCGCTGGTCCATACCCCGCCGGTGATCGTGCTGGACGAGCCAACCGCCGGGGTCGATGTCGAACTGCGGCGGCAGCTGTGGGAACTGGTCAGCGACCTTAACGCTCACGGGGTAACCGTGGTCCTAACCACCCACTACCTCGAAGAAGCCGAAGAGCTGTGCGACCGGATCGCGATCATCAACCACGGGCAGTTGATTGCCAACAAACCAACCCGCGAACTGGTGGCAATGGGTCGGGAAAAAGTGCTGGTAGTGACGCTCGACAAAGATGTCGGCACGGCTCCAACGCACCCCGCCTTCCACAAATGTGAGATGACCGGCGACCGGACGCTGGAGATCACGTACAACATGGACCAGACCAACGCCGGCGAAGTGCTGGCACTGGTGCAAGGGCTGGGCTTCGGGATCATCGACGTCACCACCCGAGAAGCCGATCTGGAAGATGTGTTTGTGAGTTTGACGAGCGCCGCGGCTGAGCCGGCTTGACCCAAAAACAAGGCGACCCCCCGCTAAGGGGATCGCCTTGTAATGCCGTATGATCGTGCAGCTTATTCTTCGAAGCTGAATGATGAGGTGCTGAACGGACGCACTGGATCCAAGCCTGCGCCTGACCGATCACGCTCAAATAATGATTTGGGGCCAAAGTTGAACTTTAGGCCAACCATAGCGCGCAGATTCGACGATTTCTGTTCAGACCGTGAATAGTACGACGGAAAGTTGACGTAGTGGTTGCGACTATCGAGATTGCGGTAGTCCGCTTCGGCGAACAAGCTGAGACGCGAATTGTTCAGCCGGTATTCGGCCTTTCCGCCGATATCCCACATGGTATCTTTCTCGGTGTAGCAATAGTCAGGGCAGTTATAGCCGTCGTCCGCTCCTGGCGTGCGCCGCAACTGCGCGTGTTCGCCACGGACCTCAAGCATGAAGTTATCGGAAGGGAAATAACGCAGCTTCATCGTCGCGAGCGGGCCTTTGCTACTGTAAGAACTATTACTTTCAACAGTGCCATAAGCCATCTGCCCGCCAAAGCTGACCCGGCCCATATAGAGCTTGCCCTCGCCACCAAACAGGTAGGTGGTTTGACCGACAGAGCCGTTAACACTCGTGGTACTGCGCTGGACGACGGCACCGATCAGGCCCTTGTTGGGATTGCGCACAAAGATATGCGCTGCGACCGTTGAATCGTCCGAATGATAAGTGGAGCATCCGCCGCAATCATTGACTTTGGAATATGTGCGCGAAAACACGCCATCGAGTTGGGCGGCAAGCGCGCCATGGATAGGCACCGCTCCGGTGGCGCGCAATTCGAAGTCCGGACCATCCACTTTACGGTCGTTTGTCCCCGAGCTCGAGCCGTAGGTGCTTTGGTAAGAATAGTCGCCTGCCTCCAGACCGTTGTAGCCGGCTGCTATCGAGACGAAACCATCGGGAGTCGTTTTGGCCTCTTCGGCCATGACTGCAGTTGGCATTAGCGCCACGACGGCGCTTGCAAGAATCGCTTTCATCAATGTACTCCCTGTAAGATTGTTTGGTGGCCACCAGTTTGCGGCCGATTGGGGTGCAAGAGAGCTGAGCGGCGGGCGACAATCATCGCTCCGCCAATACGGCACTCTTCCATTGCGACCCGAAAAACTGCCTTTGCAGCTAGTTGCCCCGTATGACCGGATGACTTGAATAAATAGTCAAGAATTGAAGTTTTCCGACCAATTGTCCATGATCCGAAAAATGCACACCACTCTTAATCGATTTGACCTGTTTCCGACCCGCGTTTGGGTGTTCCAATTGGACGAACTTGCCGCGATATCATGCGAGTGGATCGAGACGATCAGCCAATGGTCTCGCAGTGAGCAGACCCAAGGCAGCTCAAATCGGGGCGGCTGGACAAGTTCGCGGTCGCTGCTCGAACACTCCGGTTTCGCAGAGCTTGAGCGTGCAGCGCGGACCTGCTTCGATCTCGCCTGGAGCGAAATCGCGGCGGTGCCAAAACCCCACTACCACTTGCGCGGCTGGGCTAACCTGCAACAGCCAGGTGGCTTCAACCATTTTCATATGCACCCCCGTTCGGCACTCGCCGGGGTCTTTTATCTGCGCGTGCCCGAAGGCAGCGGCGATCTTCTTTTTCGCGATCCGCGACCCGGGGTCAACCTGACCGGGATCAAAGGCGATGGTCCCAATTGCTACTCAGTCACTAGCCATAGCCCTGTTGCCGGAGAATTCGTTGTCTTCCCCGGCTGGCTTGAACACGCTGTCGAAGTGAATTCTGCCGCCGGTGAGCGTATCTCGATTGCGATCAACTGCTATGCCGATGGGGCACCAATCGCATGAACCACGACGTTATCATTATCGGCTCTGGCGCGGCTGGCCTCACCGCCGCGCTCGCGCTGGCCGATACGCTCAAGGTTCTCGTCCTGGCCAAAGGCGAGCTGACCGGCGGATCGACGGCCTGGGCGCAGGGCGGGATCGCTGCGGTGCTTGATGCAGGCGATACCTTTGAAAACCACATCCGCGATACGATGGTCGCGGGTGCGGGGCTGAACCGGCTCGAAACGGTCGAATTCGTGATCGAACGCGCACCCCATGCGATTGACCGGCTGGTGCAGCTGGGCGTGCCGTTCAACGAAGACGGCGAACACTTGCACCTGACCCGCGAAGGCGGCCATTCGCACCGCCGGATCGTCCACGTCGCCGATGCCACCGGCTGGGCGGTGCAGGCCGCGCTGGTCAAAGCGGCCGAAGATCACCCCAACATCACCTTGCTGCCGCACCAGACCTGTATTGATCTGATCACCGGCAAGCACGAAGAACGCTATTCAGGCTCGGGCCGGGTCTGGGGGGTCTATGCGCTGAACGAGCAGACCGGCAAAGTCGCTGCCCACACCGCCCGCGCGACTATTTTGGCGACTGGCGGCGCAGGCCGGGTCTATCAGTTCAGCACCGCCCCGCGCGGCGCGACCGGCGACGGGATCGCGATGGCCTGGCGGGCGGGCTGCCGGGTCGGCAATATGGAAATGATGCAGTTCCACCCGACCTGCCTTTACAACCTCGACGTCAAAAACTTCCTGATCACCGAGGCAGTTCGCGGCGAAGGCGGGCACTTGCTCAACCCGCGCACCGGGCACCGCTATATGCCGGGTTATGACGAGCGCGCCGAGCTGGCCCCGCGCGATGTCGTCGCCCGCGCCAACGATAGCGAGATCAAGCGCGACGGGCTCGATTTCGTCCATCTCGATATCAGCCATCAGCCGCCCGAATTCGTCCGGACACACTTTCCCAATATCCACGAAAAGCTCCTCGGGCTGGGGATCGACATGACCACCCAGCCGATTCCGGTGGTCCCGGCGCAGCACTATACCTGCGGCGGGGTCATGATTGATCTTGCCGGCCGGACCGATCTGCCGGGGCTTTATGCCGCGGGCGAATGCACCGAATCGGGCCTCCACGGGGCCAACCGGCTGGCGTCCAACAGCTTGCTCGAATGCTTTGTGTTTGGCGAAGCGGCAGCGGCCGATATCCTGGCGCGGTGGGACAGCTTTGATGCCCCGCCCGCGGTTCGCCCGTGGGATGAAAGCCGCGTCACCGATTCGGATGAGGAAGTGGTGATCAAGCAGAACTGGACCGAGATCCGCCGGTTCATGTGGAACTATGTCGGGATCGTTCGCACGACCAAGCGGCTCGAACGGGCCAAACACCGGATCGCGATGCTGACCGATGAGACCGAGGAATACTACGCCCACTTCCGCGTTTCGACCGACCTGATCGAGCTGCGCAACTTGCTACAATGCGCCGAATTGATCGTCCGCTCAGCCCTCGCCAGGCACGAAAGCCGCGGGCTGCACTATACGCTGGACTATCCGGCGCTGCTGGCCGAGGCCAAGGACACGGTGCTGGTGCCGTGAATGCGAGGACAAAGATGAGAAGTATTTTTGCGTTGGTTTGTGCCACTCTCCTTATGGCCCCAAGTGTTGCTGTCGGTCGTGCAACGATCCTAGTTCCGAAGGAAGGAGACTACTGGTCAGTCCGCGAACTCTTATTCATGCCTCGAAATAGTGCAGATGGGGGGGGTGACAATCACTGCGGTTAACACCTGGATAAACCAGAATAGGGGCATGAAATCCAAATCTAACCTCTGCTTCATGAACTTTGTGGATGACCAGGATGTAGTGAGTTTTGATCGGAAGACTCAGGAAGCTATCGATGCTGATCTAGTGAAATTTCCGAACAGCTTTCGCCAATGGTATGAGCCAGTGTCAGGAACAAAATTTTTAGTCAGGGTCGGCGTCTTTGCTGGTTGTGAAGACCCAAGTGATGCATCTGAACCGTTAAGTTTTATGGCCATCGTCGTCACAGACCAAAACGGGGAAATCAAAAACTTTGATGCGCTCGAATGGAATTTTATCCGGCTCTTTAAGCGGCCCGACGGGAAGATAAATGCACTGGGATGTTTTTATTGTGGCGATGTACAGGAGCTGCTTTGGGATAAGTTCAACGACAGATTTTATTTTAATTGGATAGGGCATTGAAGCCAATTGTCCCGAACAACGTAACTGAGACTTTGACGAAATCGAACTCGTAAGGCGGCCTCGCGATGCTGGCCGAAGCGAAGGATACGGTGCTGGTGCCGTAAATTTGCCGCGCCAATGCCACGAAATTGCAACATTCCGGCAGCAACACGGTTTGCGACGATATGAGCGACGATTCTGCATCCCAACCGGCCCGGCGCAATGCCGAAGCGATCGGCGCGAGCATTGCGGGCGAGCGCGTGGTCGCGGCTGAGCAGGGCATACTCGCCGCCGCCGAAGCGATGGCCGCGCGCGGGGCGCTCAAAGAGCTTGAAGCGCTGATCGCCGGGGCCGCGCCCGATGATGCCGCCCGGCTGCGCGCCCATCTGGGCCTGCCCGAACAGTCGATCCCCTTGCGCGCCACCAGCAACGAACTGGCAACCGGGTGGCAGGACGGCGGGTACCCTTACAAATACAAGATGCTGCGCAAGGACTATGAGCGGGAGAAATTCCTGCTCCAGGCCGAATTGCTCAAACTGCAAAGCTGGATCCGGGAAAGCGGCACGCGCGTTGTGATCCTATTTGAAGGCCGCGACGCGGCCGGCAAAGGCGGAACGATCAAGCGCTTTATGGAGCATCTCAATCCGCGCGGCGCGCGGGTCGTTGCGCTCGACAAACCGAGCGAGACCGAACGCGGCCAGTGGTATTTTCAGCGCTATGCCCGCCACCTGCCCACCAAGGGCGAGATCGTGCTGTTCGACCGTAGCTGGTACAACCGCGCCGGAGTGGAACAGGTGATGGGGTTCTGCAGCGAACAGGAATATGAAGAATTTCTGCGCGAAGCCCCCGAATTTGAACGCAATCTGGTCCGGTCGGGCATCCACCTGATCAAGTTCTGGTTTTCGGTCAGCCGCGAAGAACAGCTGCGCCGGTTTACCGAACGCAAGGTCCACCCGCTCAAACAGTGGAAGCTATCGCACATCGATCTGGCCAGCCTCGACAAGTGGGACCGCTACACCGCCGCCAAAGAGGCCATGTTCGCCGCGACCGACAGCGACCTGTGCCCTTGGACCGTGATCAAGAGCGACGACAAAAAGCGCGCCCGGCTTAACGCGATGCAGTTTGTGCTGAGCGCCTTTCCCTATGACGGCAAGAATGTGGAAGTGGTCAGCACGGCCGATCCGCTGCTGGTCGGGCGGGCCAATGCGATCTTTGAACGCGGCGAACAAGCCACCCCGCCGGCGCCAAGCGACTGACAGCTCTTGCTTGCTGGCAGCGCGGCGATTACCGCCCTGATATAGCCATATCAGGGAGCGACCATGCCGCAGATCACCGCTAACGGGATTTCCATTGAGTACGAAGCCCACGGTGATCCATCGGGTCCGCCGCTGCTGTTGGTAATGGGGCTCGGCGCGCAGATGACGATGTGGCCGATCGAACTGATCGAGGCGCTGACCGCGCGCGGCTATTACGTGATCCGTTATGACAACCGCGATATCGGTCTGAGCGAGAAATTCGGCCATGCCGGGGTGCCTGATTTCCGCAAGGTCGCGCTGATGAAGCTATTCGGCCTGCGTCCAAAGCTGCCCTACCGGCTGGCTGATATGGCCGCTGACGCCGCCGACCTGCTGCGGGTGCTGGGGATCGACAAGGCCCATGTGGTCGGCGCGTCGATGGGCGGGATGATCGTTCAGCTGATGGCGGTGAACCACCCGGAGAAGGTCCTGAGCATGACTTCGGTCATGTCGACCACCGGCAACCGCCGCCTGCCCAAGGCCCGGCCCGAAGCGATGAAAGCGCTGATGGGCCGGCCGCTCGCCAATGCCTCGCTCGATCAGGTGATCCCGATCGGCATCACGGTTTCACGCGCGATCGGCAGCCCGGGCTATCCGGCCCCCGAAGAACGGCTGCGCGAACGGATCGCCCGCGATTTCCAGCGCAGTTTCTATCCGCAGGGTGCCGCCCGGCAATTGGCCGCAATTATCGACGATGGCGATCGCCGCGCCCGGCTGAAACGGATTGGTGCGCCCAGCCTGGTAATCCACGGGATCGACGATCCGCTGGTCCCGGTCGAAGGCGGCCGCGATACCGCGGCAAACATCCGCGGAGCCAAGCTGTACGAGATCAAAGGCATGGGCCACGATCTGCCGCTAGAACTGGTCGAAGAAATCTCAAACGTGATCGCCGCTCACGCGAAGTAACGCGGCGTCAGAAACTCCAGCCGAAATGCCGCCCAAGATAAATCAGCAGCATCGCGCCGAGGATCGACGTGAAGCAGCCGGCGCGATTGAAGCCTTGGCGCAGACCCTGGCCGGAACTTAGGCCGGTCAGCAGGCCGACTATCAGCGCCCCGCCGACACCCAGCAGGCTGGTCATGCCCCAACCCATTTCGACTGCGCCGGGATAGAACAGCCGGGCGAGCGCGCCGACGAACAAGCCCGAGATCAAGGCTCCGATGACGTTGAACATGAACAGCAGTCTCCAATTGGGTCGTGGGCTGAGATAGGGACTGTGTTAGCAGCGTCAAGCACCCCTGCAAAACCGCTTTGATCTGCCCGGTTTACGCAACAAGATTGCGGCGCTCGATTCTTTCCATGTCAACGCCTGTGGGGCGTTTTCAGCGGACAAAAATATTTTCAAATTTCATTTTGACTCTTGCGCTTCGGCACAGTGCCCGGTTTCCGGCGCGTCGCTGCACTGCGCCATTGAACTTGTCCCCACTGTTTACCCTGCGTGATGGTTACGCCGCGATTTACCCTCTTGCGTGCGATTCAGGATGGGGCACTATAGATAGTGGTTCAGCATCGGGGGGGACCTACTAGACCTAGTTTGACACGCCTCAGCGCGGTTCGCGCAGTGGGGCACGATTCGGGTCTGGAAATGGTCGCATGGTGGACCAAATCGGGGATGAAACCGGGAAAACTTTTTCTCGTTTTGTTCTCACCGTTGGAATAGTCTGGGCGCTTGCCTGGTGATTCGGACGGACTGGAGTTTTTAGGTGGGCCGCAAGGTTCGCAGGGCTGAACGAAATAACAGGGGCAAGACGTGGATTTCAGAAACGGAGAAGAGCCAAGCATGGCCGAGGTTGAGGCAGCGCTGGCGGATGATACCGCAGCGGAGAACGCCACGGCGGCGAACCCATCGCGCGCCCCCAAGCAGGAGGCGGGCGAAGGCCCGGCGCTGGGTATGACAGACAACAACGATGCGGGTAGCGCGGCTCTGGTCGAGCAATTGGGCGCAGCTGTGCTGGCTGGCGTAGTGGCGGCAGCGGCCACCCCGGCCGAAGTCGATTCAAAAGCGATCCACGACCGCCGCTTTGCGATCAAAGTCGATCATGCCCGCGACGCACTGCTGACCGATTTTGGCAAGGACACGCTCGACGACCGCTATCTGCTGCCCGGTGAGCGCTATCAGGATCTGTTCGCCCGGGTCGCCGCAGCCTATGCCGATGATGAGGCCCACGCCCAGCGGCTGTACGATTACATCAGCCGGCTGTGGTTCATGCCGGCCACCCCGGTGCTGTCGAACGGCGGGACCAATCGCGGCCTGCCGATCAGCTGCTACCTCAATTCGGTTTCGGACAGCCTTGAAGGGATTGTCGGGACCTGGAACGAAAACGTCTGGCTGGCATCGCGCGGCGGCGGGATCGGCACCTATTGGGGCAATGTTCGCGGGATTGGCGAACCGGTCGGCCTGAACGGCAAGACCAGCGGGATCATCCCGTTTGTGCGGGTGATGGACAGCCTGACGCTGGCGATTTCGCAAGGATCGCTGCGGCGCGGGTCTGCCGCTTGCTATCTCGATGTCAGCCACCCGGAAATCGAGGAGTTCCTCGAAATCCGCAAACCGTCGGGCGATTTCAACCGCAAGGCGCTCAACCTGCACCACGGCGTGCTGCTGACCGACGCGTTCATGGAAGCTGTCCGCGATGGCGGTGAATTCCATCTGCGCAGCCCCAAAGACGGTTCGATCCGCAACACTATCGATGCCCGCGCGCTGTTCCAGAAGCTGGTCGAGACGCGGCTGGCGACGGGCGAGCCCTATATCGTCTTCTCCGATACCGTGAACCGGATGATGCCCAAACATCACCGCGATCTGGGGCTGAAGGTATCGACCTCAAACCTCTGCTCGGAAATTACCCTGCCAACCGGCGTCGACCACCTCGGCAATGATCGCACTGCGGTCTGCTGCCTCTCCAGCCTCAACCTGGAAACCTGGGAAGAATGGCACGCTGAGGAAAACTTCGTCGAAGACGTGCTGCGGTTCCTTGATAACGTACTGCAGGACTATATCGACCGCGCGCCCAAGGAAATGGATCGGGCCAAGTATTCGGCGATGCGCGAACGCAGTGTCGGAATGGGCGTGATGGGCTTCCACTCGTTCCTCCAGAAAAAGGGCATCGGGTTTGAAACCGCGATGGCCAAGGTCTGGAATCTCAAGATGTTCAAGCGGATCTCGGCCAAGGCCGATGAGGCCAGCCTGATGCTGGCGCAAGAACGCGGGGCCTGCCCCGATGCCGCTGACATGGGCGTGATGCAGCGGTTTAGCTGCAAAATGGCAATCGCGCCGACCGCATCGATTTCGATCATCTGCGGCGGCACGTCGGCTTGCATCGAGCCGATCCCGGCCAACATCTATACCCACAAGACCCTGTCGGGCAGCTTTGTGGTCAAAAACCCCTACCTCGAAAAGCTGCTGGCTTCGAAAAGCAAGGATTCGAACAACGTCTGGAACTCGATTCTCGAACACGGCGGATCGGTCCAGCATCTCGATTTCCTCAGCCCTGAGGAAAAGGACGTTTACAAAACCAGCTTCGAAATCGACCAGCGCTGGCTGCTTGAATTCGCCGCTGATCGCACCCCGTTCATCGATCAGGCCCAATCGCTGAACCTCTACATCCCCGCCGACGTTGAGAAATGGGACCTGATGCATCTGCACCTGCAGGCTTGGGAAAAGGGCATCAAGAGCCTCTATTATCTCCGCTCAAAATCGGTCCAGCGCGCAGGCTTCGCCGGCGGCGTCGAAGCGGACAATACCGCTGATGCGCCGGTAATCGAACTGATCGCCGGTGAGCAGACTGACTATGAGGAATGCCTGAGCTGCCAGTGAGGCGGTTTGGGATCGGGCTGAGGCAAGATCAATGACGATGGGTGTGTTCCTGCCCCTGATCACTGCGTTCGGCGCGTTGCTGGCGGTGCCGCTGTTTGTCTGGCAGCTGCGGCGGCTGCCGGGGCCGACCGATCCGGGTTATGACGAAGCGGCGGTAGGCGCCAAGGCCCGCTTTTTCAGAATGGTGATCGCGATCGAATTGGCATTGCCGGTGCTGTTCTACATCGCGCTCAACCTGATCCTGCCCGCTGAGGGCGCGGTGGTGCTGTTCTGATGACGCGATCTGCGGCGCCATTTGGATACGAAAAGCCGCTTGCGTTCACCGCCGAAGGCTGCTTGTTGCAATTGGTTCGCAATATCAAGGAGTCGAAGTCCCATGCGCAAATGGCACCGCTGGATCAGCGTATTTTTCGGAGCGTTCCTGCTGTGGATCGCCGCAACCGGCGTGCTCAGCCAGATCGGCGTGCTGGTCAACAATGGCGGGTTCGAGACCGAGGCGAGCGAGGCTGCGGCCAAAGCTCGGGCGATTGCCGCGACACCGCCGGGCTTCGTCTGCCCCGAAACGATGAACTGCCGCCCCAAACCGCCCAAGGTGGACGGCAACTGGAACGTCGGCTTTCTGCACCATCTGCATTCGGGCGAGGAGTTCGGGGCGCTGGGCGTAGTGATCTCAATCCTCAGCGGTTTGGCGCTGCTGTTCTTCAGCTTTTCCGGGCTGTGGATGTACATCCGGATGTGGCGCAATCGCGCGGAAAAAAGCCACAAGCCGCGCTGGTTCTGGAAATAGCACACGAAAACGCCCCCTCCGTGGCGGAGGGGGCGTTTCCGTTGATCGGCCCGGCGCGCTTACATCGCGCGGCTGGATTCGCCGCTGTTGAGCCAGTCGGGAGCCTGCGAGAGGCGAATTTCATCGCCTTCGATTTCCTCGATCAGACCCGCTTCAAGGTAGTGGTGCTGCCCGTCGGCGCTGTCATTGCGGGTCAGCTTGATCATGCCGTCCTCAACGCCGTCGACCCGGCCGCAGTCTTCGCCATCGGGACCGGTGACCGTCATGTCCTCGCGGACCTGATCGATCAGGTCGGAATCGCTGCCGGATTGGCCCGAAGCAATGCCGAACTGCTGCTCCTGACGATCTTCCGACTGCATCGGCTGGCCACCGGACTGGTCGTTGTTGGGGTTCGGCATGCCGTTTGCGTTATAGGTGTTTTCAGCCATCGGAACTCTCCTGTCGGGCGGCGCGAACGGGATGCCCGCGCTGCTTCGATACCGTCCACAACTGTGCTGCCTGCACGCCGTTCCCGTCTGCGCGCCCCGCCTGCGCCAACCCGCACCCGCCGCGCGGCAAACCGCTTTTCGGCGCTGACTGCACAATCCGAAGCGCGCGTGTTCGCGCTCAAAGCCGAGCGGACAAAAGCCCCGCTAATTGTTCCTATCCACCACCATGCACTTTCCGGCCGCTACGCTGCGGCGGAGCACTGTGCTATGGCCACCATCCGTCCACTGGAGTCGTAAGATGCCCCTGTTAGAAGCCCGCGCCACCTACAAGCCGTTCGAATATCCCTGGGCCTATGACTTCTGGAAACGCCAGCAGCAGGTCCACTGGATGCCCGAGGAAGTGCCCTTGGGTGAGGATTGCCGCGATTGGGCGCAAAAGCTGTCTGAGCATGAGAAGAACCTGCTCACGCAGATCTTCCGCTTTTTCACGCAGGCCGATATCGACGTCCAGAACTGCTATCACGAGCAATATGGCCGGGTGTTCAAGCCGACCGAGGTCAAGATGATGCTGGCCGCCTTCTCCAACAT
>JAYURW010000137.1:0-2566 GCA_043756025.1 Novosphingobium sp.
GCGCAAGTCAAGCGGTGAATGCTGCACCTGCGAAAGTTGCGCGCCAAATTGTGCGCGGGCAATTAAGCCGGTGAATACGGCGCGAACGGGCGAGGCACAGCGCTGCACCCCGCCCGGACTTGCGGACCACCCAAAGCGGTATCAGGCGTAGCCCAGCATCCGCGCAAGAAAGATCAGCACCATCGCGCCGACAATCGACCAGACAAAACCGGCCGGCTGCATGCGGCCATCGGTTGACTTGTTGACCCTCGATCCGATCAGCCCGGCCAGGAACGATCCGGCGATGCCCAGCACCGCGCTCATGATCCAGCCCATATCGACGGGGCCAGGATAGAAAAACCGCGCCAGGATTCCGACGATCAGTCCGATTACTGCCATCATTACATAATTCATGAAGCATCCCCTCTTTTTTGCATCACCTGACCCAGTGCCGCAACGCTGCTGCACGGCTTACCAGAAGATGTAGGGCAGCGACACCAGCCGCGCAGCCAAGTCAAGCCCACTAATCCAGCCTAACTATTCCGGCCTGGCCAGCGCGGTTGCCGTAAGGGAAGCCGCGAAAACCCGGCCAGGCGCGCAAAGCGGTGCTTGCAGAGCGGCGCATCCTGCGGCAATCTGGCGCGTAGACCGCCCGATGGAGAGCAGCCATGAACCTCGATTTCAGCCCCGAAGATCTCGCTTTCCAGGACGAGGTTCGCGTGTTCATCGCCGAAAGCTATCCCGCGCAGCTGCGCGGCAAGCAGGACGAGGGCGACGAACTGACCAAGGAAGATTTCCTGTCCTGGCACCGCGTGCTGGCCGCCAAGGGCTGGGTCGCCCCGGCTTGGCCGGCCGAATACGGCGGCACCGGCTGGACCTCGACTCAGCGCTATATCTGGTCCGAGGAAACCGCGCGTGCCGATTGCATCCGGCTGATGCCGTTCGGGCTCGCGATGGTCGGTCCGGTCATTTACACCTTTGGCACGCCCGAACAGAAAGCCAAGTTCCTGCCGCGGATCCTGTCGGGTGAGGATTGGTGGTGCCAGGGCTATTCCGAACCCGGCGCCGGGTCCGATCTGGCCAGCCTGCGCACCAAGGCGGTGCCCGACGGCGACGACTATGTGGTCGACGGTCAAAAGACCTGGACCACGATGGCGCAGTACGCCGACTGGGGCTTTTTCCTGGTCCGCACCAACGCCGAGGCCAAGATGCAGGAAGGGATCAGCTTTCTGCTGATCGACATGAAAAGCCCGGGGATCGAAGTACGCCCGATCATCACGCTGGGCGGCGAGCATGAAGTCAACGAAGTCTGGCTCGACAATGTGCGCGTGCCGATGGCCAACCGGGTTTACGAAGAAAACAAGGGCTGGACCTGCGCCAAGTTCCTGCTGGCGCACGAACGCGTCGGGATTGCCGGGGTCGCATCATCGAAGCGCGGTGTTGAAAAGCTCAAGACCGTCGCCGCGACCGAGATGGACGGTGACCGCGCGCTGATCGCCAACCCGTTCTTCCGCCGCAAGGTGGCCGAGCTCGAAATCGATCTGGCGGCGCTCGAATATACCGAACTGCGCACGCTGGCGGGCCTGGCGGCGGGCAAGAGCCCCGGCCCCGAAAGCTCGGTGCTCAAGATCAAGGGCAGCGAAATCCAGCAGCGGCTGACCGAACTGACGCTGGAAATGGCCGGGCATTACGGCGCGCCGTATTACCGCGGGTTTGGCGAAGGCGACAACGAACATCCGATCGGCCCCGAATGGGCCAACCGCGCCGCGCCAAGCTATTTCAACATGCGCAAGACCACGATCTATGG
Organism: Novosphingobium sp.; assembly: GCA_043756025.1. Classification (GTDB taxonomy): domain Bacteria; phylum Pseudomonadota; class Alphaproteobacteria; order Sphingomonadales; family Sphingomonadaceae; genus Novosphingobium. Next base: position 1,787 of record JAYURW010000137.1, read on the forward strand.
CGGCTCGAACGAAATCCAGCGCAACGTCATCGCCAAGATGGTGCTGGGCCTCTAATTTAATTCGGGGACACTACACGAATTAGCGCGCGATATCTTGGGACGAACCGGTACGATTAATTCGTATAGGGTCCCTGAATTGGAATTGGGAACGGGATAGATGGATCTGAGCACCACCGAAACGCAGGATATGCTGCGCGATACGCTGTCGCGGTTTCTGGCTGACACTTACACCTTTGACGCGCGGCAAAAGATGCTGGCCAGCCCCGAAGGGCGTGACCCGGGCGTGTGGCGTGCGCTGTCGAGCGAGCTGGGACTGACCTGCGCGCCGTTTGCCGAAGCGCATGGCGGAATGGGCGGCGGTCCGATCGAAAACCAGATCATGATGGAAGAACTGGGCAAGGTCATTGCGATCGAACCGTGGCTGCAGACCATCGTCGCCGGCGGCGGCGCGCTGAGCGCGGCGGGCGGGCCGCTGGCCGAAGCGACCATCCCGGCGATCATCGCGGGCGATTGCGTGATCGCGTTCGCCTATGCCGAGCCGCAGGGCCGCTACAACCTGGCCGACATCAGCACCACCGCCAAGCCGGACGGCGCGGGCTATGTGCTCAGCGGCCACAAGGCGGTGGTCTACGCCGCGCCGTGGGCCACGCACTTGCTGGTAACCGCGCGCACCGGCGGCGAGCGGCGCGACCGCGAAGGCGCCGAACTGTTCCTGATCGAGGCCAATGCCAAGGGCATCTCGCGCCGCGATTATCCCACCGTCGACGGCTTCCGCGCCTC
>JAYURW010000138.1:0-39731 GCA_043756025.1 Novosphingobium sp.
GGCTAGGTACGGTTCCGCATCCAACGCATTTATAAATTTGGAATTGCGTCGGCCTAACCCACGACCCCCAAAACTGCCTCCGCTAACAATCGCCCAAACTCCGGCCCCTGCTGCGGGTACAAATACGGCTCGATCAGCTCCGCCTCGATCACTGCCAGTGTCCCGCCCTCCAGCCGGACCATATCGATCCGGGCGTAGACCGGCGGCGCGGCGAACGGCAGCATCGCCATCACCGCCTCGGCGGCGGCGCGATCGGCGGGGGCGGGATCAAGCGCCACTTCGCTGCCGCCGTAGAGCGATTGGATCCGGTAATCGCCCGGCGCAGCGCGTTTGATCAGCGCGTGGCTAAGCTGACCGCTGACGAAAATGAAGCTGAGTTCGCCCTCGCTCTGGATCGCGGGCAGGAACGGCTGGATCATGGCGGGTTGGCCCACCCGCCAGTTAGCGGGCGGGGGCGAGCCTCGCGTGAAGCTGTCTTGTCCGATCGCGCCCGCACCGACCCGGCGTTTCACCACCACCCGCTCGCAGCCGAAATGGTCGAAGGCGGCTTGCACTTCGCCGGGTCCGGCGCTTTGCGGCCACAGCGTCAGGATCGATGGCGCGCCGCGCTGTTCCAATTCGCGCAGGTAAAGCTTGTCAGCATTCCAGCGGATTACCTGCGCCGGATTGCAGACCCGCACCCTGGCGGCCTCCAGCGCCTCAAGCCGGGTCAGGAACTCGTCCTTAGCCTCGGTATAGTCCCACGGCGTGCCGAGGTAGGCGATGTCGAACCCGGCCAGTTGATCGAGCGGCGCGCGCCAGTCGATCGCAGTCAGCTCGGCCCGGCCCGCCAGACCCTCGTGAAGCGCCGCGAACAGCAGATCGTGTTCAAACGCATCGGAGCGGCGGGTGGGAGATCCGGGCAGAGTGGTGGGGCAGGCGAGGAAGGCGATCTTGGGCACGGGCAAACTTTCGTTGCGGGATTTCGGCACTGTTCCATCTGGCGGCTGGCCGGACAAGACCTATCTAGACCGGGTAAGCTGGCCGCAGGGCCGGACAAGGAGACAGCCGATGATCGAACTTCGCCCTTTTGCCACGCTCGGCGCCGCCAACCACGGCTGGCTCGATGCGCACCACCACTTTTCGTTCGCCAGCTATCAGGATCCGGCGCGGACCCAGTGGGGGGCTTTGCGGGTCTGGAATGACGATGCAATCGCCGCAGAAACCGGCTTTCCGCCGCACAGCCATCAGGACATGGAGATTATCACTTATGTCCGGGCCGGGGCGATCAGCCACAAGGACAGTCTGGGCAATGCGGGCCGAACCGAAGCGGGCGACGTGCAAGTGATGAGCGCGGGCACCGGGATCCAGCATTCCGAATTCAATCTGGAAAGCGAAGAGTGCCGCTTGTTCCAGCTGTGGATCCTGCCCGATGAAGGCGGCCATGCCCCCAGTTGGGGCGCGCGGCCGTTTCCCAAAGATGACCGCAGCGGCAAATTCGTAGTGCTCGCCTCGGGCATGGCCGGGGATAGTGATGCCCTGCCGATCCACGCCAATGCGCGGGTTGCAGGGGCTTTTGTGAAGGCCGGGGAAACGGTGCGCTATGATACGGGCACCAACCGGCACCTCTATCTTGTCCCCGCCACCGGCCGGGTCCGGATCGGCGCGGTTGAAGCGGCGGCCCGCGACGGTGTGGCGATCACCGGCGAAGCGCTGGTTGAAATCACCGCGCTGGAAGACAGCGAACTGGTGCTGGTCGATACCGCCTAACGCGGCAGCTCGCTGACCCCCATCAGCATTTCATCGACCGCGCGGGCGGCTTGGCGGCCTTCGCGGATCGCCCAGACGACCAGTGACTGGCCGCGGCGCATATCGCCGCAGGCGAAGATCTGCGGGTCGCTGGTGCGGTAGTCGCTGACCGCAGCGCTGACATTGCCGCGCGGGTCGAGTTCGACTCCGGCCTGATCGAGAAGGCCTTGCTTTTTGGGGCCGACAAAGCCCATCGCCAGCAGGATCAGATCGGCCCGCAGCGTGAACTCGCTGCCTTCGACTTCCTGCATTTTGCCGCCGACCCATTCGACCCGGACGCAAACCAGCCCGGTGACTTTGCCGTCTGCGCCCTCAACCCGGCGAGCGTTGATCGCCCAGTCGCGCTCTACGCCTTCTTCGTGGCTGGAGGAGGTGCGCAGTTTGAGCGGCCAGTCGGGCCAGGTCAGCGCCTTGTCCTCATGCTCGGGCGGACGCGGCATGATTTCGATCTGGGTCACCGATGCGGCGCCTTGGCGGTTGCTGGTACCAACACAGTCGCTGCCGGTATCGCCGCCGCCGATCACGATCACGTGCTTGCCGGTGGCGAACAGCGATCCGCGCGGCGCGGCGCGCAATTCATCGTCACCGGCGTTGCGCTTGTTCTGCTGGGTCAGGAATTCCATCGCGAGGCGCACGCCGGCCATTTCAGCGCCGGGAATGGTCAGGTGGCGCGGGTCTTCGGCGCCGCCCGACAGGACGATTGCATCAAAGTTCTCGCGCAGCGAATCAACCGAAACGTGGACGCCAATCTCGGTGCTTTCTTTCAGCACTACGCCTTCGGCCTGCAGCTGCATCAGGCGGCGGTTGATCTGGTCCTTCTCCATCTTGAAGTCGGGAATACCGTAGCGCATCAGCCCGCCAAGCCGGTCATTCTTTTCAAAAAGTGTTACCGAATGGCCGGCCCGGGCCAGTTGCTGGGCAGCGGCCATTCCAGCCGGGCCCGATCCGACTACCGCCACCGTTTTGCCAGTCCGCCGGGCCGCAACCTGCGGCACGATCCAGCCTTCTTGCCAGCCGCGATCGACAATCGCGCATTCGATCGATTTGATCGTCACCGGCTGATCCCCGATGTTGAGCGTGCAACTCGCCTCGCACGGCGCGGGACAAATCCGCCCGGTGAATTCGGGGAAATTGTTGGTCGAATGGAGCACGTCGAGCGCGGCCTGCCAGTCCCCCTCATAAACCAGATGGTTCCAGTCCGGGATGATGTTGTTCACCGGGCAGCCGTTGTGACAGTACGGAATTCCGCAATTCATGCAGCGGCTGGCCTGCGCTTTCAGCGCGGGCTCGGCGTGCGGAATGACGAATTCCTTATAGTGGTGCAGCCGCTCCGCAGGGTCCGCATAGCTGCGATCCTGGCGGTCAAGCTCGAGAAAGCCGGTTTCCTTGCCCATAGTCTTTATTCCGCTGCGACCGAGGCTGCTTCCAGCCGCTCGGTTTCCATTTGTTTCAGGGCCCTTGCATAATCGCGCGGCATCACTTTGACGAATTTACCGAGTGCCGCCGCCCAATCATCGAGCAGCGCGTGGGCGCGGGCCGAACTGGTGTGGAGATGGTGGCGTTCGAGCAGGATCCGCAGCCGTTCAGCATCGTGGCGCAGCATATCGCCCATCCCGGCATCATGGACGCTGGAAGTGCGCTGTTGCGGCCGCCCGGCTGCCCCAAGATCTTCGGCGTCTTCTTCGCGCGTCGCTGAAATCGGCAGCAGATCGACCTGCGCCGGGTTGCAGAGTGCGGCAAACGTTCCATCAGGATCATAGACATAGGCGATCCCGCCAGACATTCCGGCGGCAAAATTGCGCCCGGTTTTGCCGAGCACGGCAACTACCCCGCCGGTCATATATTCGCAGCCATGATCGCCGCAGCCTTCGACCACCGCAATCGCGCCCGAATTGCGCACCGCAAAGCGTTCACCCGCAACGCCGCCCAGAAACGCTTCCCCGGCAATCGCGCCATAGAGCACGGTGTTGCCAACGATGATGTTGTCTGCCGCCGCGCGTTCGACATGGCCGGGCTGGCGCACGATTACCCGCCCGCCCGACAATCCCTTGCCGACATAGTCATTCGCGTCCCCGGTCAGATCGAGCGTGATCCCATGGGCCAGCCAGGCGCCAAAGCTTTGCCCAGCCACTCCGGTTAGTTTGATTTTGACGGTGTTGTCGGGCAGCCCGGCATGGCCATAGCGCCGCGCCACTTCGCCCGATAGCATCGCACCGACCGTGCGATTGACGTTGATCACCTTGCGCTCGATCAGCACCGGCTGCTTGTGGTCCAGCGCATCGGCCGCGGCCGCAATCAGTTCGTTATCAAGCGCGCCTTCGAGGCCATGATCCTGCGTCGCGCTCCAGCCGAGCGAGGGACTGTCGCCCAGCGGAACCTGATGAAGGATCCGTGACAGGTCGATGCCGCCCGCTTTCCAGTGGTCGATCGCGGTCCGCATATCGAGCCGATCAACCCGCCCGACCATTTCGGCGACGGACTTGAAGCCCAGCTCGGCCATGATCGCGCGCAGTTCCTCGGCGACGAAGAACATATAGTTGACCACGTGTTCTGGCTGGCCGGTGAAGCGCGCGCGCAGCACCGGGTCTTGCGTCGCGACGCCGACCGGGCAGGTGTTAAGGTGGCACTTGCGCATCATGATGCAGCCCGCCGCGATCAGCGGGGCAGTGGCAAAGCCGAACTCGTCCGCGCCAAGCAAAGCCGCGACCGCAACATCGCGCCCGGTCCGCAGGCCGCCATCGGCCTGCACGCAAATCCGGCTGCGCAGATTGTTGAGGATCAACGTCTGCTGGGTTTCGGCCAGACCTATTTCCCATGGGCTTCCGGCATGGGTCAGCGAAGTCAGCGGCGAAGCGCCGGTTCCGCCCTCATAACCCGAAATCGTGACATGATCGGCCCGCGCTTTGGACACCCCGGCCGCCACCGTGCCGACCCCGACTTCGGATACCAGCTTGACCGAAATCCGCGCCGTTGGGTTGACGTTCTTCAGATCGTGGATCAGCTGAGCCAGATCCTCAATCGAATAGATATCGTGGTGCGGCGGTGGCGAAATCAGGCCCACACCCGGCGTCGAGTGGCGAACAGCACCGATCGTCTTGTCGACCTTGTAGCCGGGCAATTGGCCGCCTTCGCCGGGTTTCGCGCCCTGGGCCATCTTGATCTGCACATCATCGGCATTGACCAGATATTCGGTGGTCACGCCAAACCGGCCCGAGGCGACCTGCTTGATCGCGCTGCGCATCGAACTGCCATCGGCCAGCGGGGTAAACCGCATGGGATCCTCGCCGCCTTCGCCAGTGTTCGATTTGCCGCCAATCTGGTTCATGGCGAGCGCCAGCGTGGTGTGCGCTTCCCAGCTGATCGAACCATAGGACATCGCCCCGGTGGCGAACCGCTTGACGATTTCGGCGGCTGGTTCAACCTCGCTGATATCAAGCGGCTTTTCGGCGTTCTTGAACGCCAGCAGCCCGCGGATGGTCAGCATCCGGCTCGACTGATCGTTGATCGAAGCGGCGAATTCGGCGTAGTTCTTCCAATCGTTCGCGCGTACCGCGTGCTGCAAATTGGCGATGTTGGCCGCGGTCCAGGCGTGTTCCTCACCGCGCAGCCGCAGGCCGTACATTCCGCCGACATCCAGCATGGTCTTGTAGATCGGATTGTCGCCATAGGCGGTGCGGTGGCGGCGGACGGTTTCTTCGGCCACTTGCGCGAGGCCAATCCCCTCAATCGTGGTCGCGGTGCCGGTGAAGTACTTGTCGATGAACCCGCTCGACAGTCCGACAGCATCGAAAATCTGCGCGCCGCAATAGGACTGATAGGTCGAAATGCCCATCTTCGACATCACTTTGAGGATGCCTTTGCCGACCGCTTTGATGTAGTTCTTTTTGATCGTCTTGGCGTCGAACGGCAGGTCTTTTTTGACCCGGATCTGCTCCAGCGTTTCAAACGCGACATAGGGATTGATTGCTTCGGCGCCGTAGCCTGCCAGCGCACAAAAGTGGTGCACTTCGCGCGCTTCGCCGGTTTCCACGACCAGCCCGGTCTGCATCCGCAGGCCCTGCCGAACCAGGTGATGGTGGACTGCTGCGGTGGCCAGTAGCGCCGGCATCGGGATCCGGTCTGGCCCTTGGGCGCGGTCGGACAGGATCAGGATGTTCTTGTCCTGCAGCACTGCCTCGGTAGCGGCCCAGCACATTTCCTTGATCGCCATTTCCAGCCCATCGGCACCGCTGGCGGCGTCCCAGGTGGTATCAATTGTCTCGGTCCGGAATGCACCATCCAGCGCGGCCTCAACCGAGCGGATTTTGGCGACTTCATCGTTGGTCAGGATCGGCTGATCAACTTCGAGCCGCTTGTGCGTGCCGGCTTCCATCCCCAGCAGGTTGGGGCGCGGGCCGATCATCGACACCAGGCTCATCACCAATTCCTCGCGGATCGGATCGATTGGCGGATTGGTGACCTGGGCAAAGTTTTGCTTGAAGTAATCGTACAGCAGGCGGCTCTTGTTGGAGAGCACGGCAATCGGCGTGTCGGTACCCATCGAACCGAGCGGTTCATCGGCATTGGTCGCCATCGGCTCAAGGAACCGTGAGAGGTCTTCCTGCGTGTACCCAAACGCCTGCTGGCGATCCAGCAGGCTGGTGGTTTCAACCGGGAGCTGGGCCAGCTCCGGCTCGATCAGGTCGAGGTCTTTCAGCTTGTACTGCGCGGCCTGCAGCCAGTCTTCATACGGCTGTTCGGCGGCCAGTTGCGCCTTCAGCTCTTCATCCTCGATGATCCGGCCCTGCTCGAAATCGATCAGCAGCATCCGGCCGGGTTGGAGCCGCCATTTGCGCCGGATATTGTCTTCCTTGATCGGCAAAACACCGCTTTCCGATGCCATCACTACCAGATCATCGTCGGTGACCAGGAACCGCGCAGGCCGAAGCCCATTGCGGTCGAGCGTCGCGCCGATCTGGCGGCCATCGGTAAAGGCGACGGCGGCCGGGCCGTCCCACGGCTCCATCAGCGCGGCATGGTATTCGTAAAACGCGCGGCGCCCGGCATCCATCAGCGGATTGCCGGCCCAGGCCTCTGGGATCAGCATCATCACCGCATGGGCGAGGGAGTACCCCCCCGCCAGCAGCAGTTCGAGCGCATTGTCGAGGCAGGCTGTGTCGGACTGGCCGTGCGGGATGATCGGCCACATCTTGTCGAGATCAGGCCCGAGCAGTTCGGATTCCATCGTGCGGCGGCGCGCATTCATCCAGTTGACGTTGCCGCGAACGGTGTTGATTTCGCCGTTGTGCGCGATCAGCCGGTACGGGTGGGCCAGTTTCCAGCTAGGGAAAGTGTTGGTCGAAAAGCGCTGATGGACCAGCCCCAACGCCGAAACGCAGTCCGGATCGGTCAGGTCGCGGTAGAAGCTGCCCACCTGGGTCGCCAGCAGCAGGCCTTTGTAGACCACGGTGCGGCTGGAGAAGCTCGGCATATAGAGCTCGGTCAGCCCGGGCAGGCTGTGTTTTTCGGCCAGCGCCGCCAGCGGGTTCTGGGTCTGCTTGCGGATCGCCAGCAGCTTGCGTTCAAAAGCGTCCTGATCGGCGCAGCTTTCGCCGCGGCCAACAAAACATTGCCGGATCACTGGCATTTCGGCCAGCACAGCCTTGCCCAGCCCAGCGGGATTGATCGGCACATCGCGCCAGCCGATCAGCCGCTGGCCTTCCTTGGCGATGAATTTTTCGAATATTCCGACGATGAAATCGCGAGCGGGTTCGTCTTGCGGCAAAAAGCACATCGCGACGCCGTAATCGCCCGGCTGGGGCAGCTTCAGCCCTTCGGTATCGGCCCATTTCCGGTACAGCCCATCGGGCACTTGAATCAGAATGCCAGCGCCATCACCCAACAACGGGTCAGCCCCCACTGCACCGCGATGGTCGATGTTTTTCAGAATTTCCAGGGCCTGGCTAATGATCGCATGGCTTTTCGCGCCTTTGATGTGGGCCACAAAGCCCACGCCGCAAGCGTCGTGTTCGTTACGCGGATCGTAAAGCCCCTGAGGCGCCGGAAAACCCATCAATTCCCTTCCTGTCACCAGACCGGAAGCCGCGATTCGCAAGGGGGCTCCTCGCAAATCGCAGAAATCCGGTAACTAAGCGCAAGCTTCGCCGCGGCCAAAAGCAGCGAAAATTGCGTGAGGCTATCCCATGGCGACAGGAAGCTGTTTTTGCAACTGCGAAAAGGGCCGGTCTGCTCGCGCTGACCGGCCCCATAGCTATGTGGGAGACAGTAGCCTGAAACTCAGGCCGCGCCGCTCATCCGTTGTAAGTTGGCGAGGGCTGAACGCAGGGCGCGCTGAGCCTCGGCGCTATCGACTTCTGACAGGGCTTGATTGGCGGCGATCGGCTGGCCTTGTCCGGCGCTGGCCGGGGCATCAAAGCGGCGGAACGATCCGGAGTCTTGGTCTGCCATCGGCGGGGACGGGCGGGCCATCTGGCCGGGGAAAATCACCACCGGTTCGGTCGCGGCGGTCTCGGCCTCGGGCTCTTCGATTCGAACGAACCCGGTTCGCACGGGAGCGGCTGGGGCCACAGCGAGCAGCGAGCCATAGCTTTCTTCGGCCACGCCTTCATTGGCGATCTCTGCTTCATCAGCCGGAGCCGCGAAGGGAGCTGGGATCTCGGCAACCGGCACTGCGGCGAGGACGGCAGGCATCGCGATCATTCGCGGCTGCAGCACGCTGTCGAGCGGTGCATCGTCTTCCTCAAACCCGCCCAGATCGAGTGGGCGCATGGCCTGCGGTATGGACTGGTCCGGCGAAAGTACGGCGGGCGCCGGTGCAAACGCCGGTTCAGGCGCAGCGAATTGTTGGGGCGCGGCAATCGGTTCGGCGCCGAACTGCGGGATAAAGGCCTGCGGTGGCGGCGCTGAAGCCAGGCTTTCAAACTGCGGCATTGGCGCTGTGGGCGGCGCTTCGTAAGCGGCCGGGATCAATGGCGCGGCGGCTTCGAAAGCAACCGGGCTGGGCGCAATTACTGCAGCCACGGGCGCGTCAACGATTTGACCGGTGCGAGCGGCGCGGCGGCGGGCCATCGATTCGGCGAGGCGCGAGGCCAGATCGTCCATCCCCAGACCGGCCGGACTAGGCAAGGTCGGTTCGGTTGCGACCGGTGCTGCGTACAGCGAGGCGCTTGTATCGCTGGCGGAAGGCACCAGCTGTGACGGCGGAACATAGGCTTCGGGCACCTGATAGGGTTGAATTTCAGGGGCAGGCGGCACGCTGTATTCTTGCGCTGGGTTAGCCGGAATGGCCCCGGTGTCGCGCAATGGGAACAGCGAACTGGGCGTTTCGGTTTCGAATACAGTGGTTTTGAACCCAGCGGCCCTTACGAATTCCGGATCGACGTGGTCGTCAGTAACGCTCTGGCCAAAGATCTGGCGCGGGCTTTCATACGGCTGAACCGGCGGAGTCAGGCCGAACACCTGCCGGCCGTCGGCGGCGGCTGCTGCTGCCTCGTGGGCGAGGTCCTGTTGATCGGCAGCGTGGTCTGTTTGCTGGAACGCATCGCGCGGCGGCTGCGGTTCTGCGCCCGGCGCCGATTGGACCGGCGCGGCGTTGTTCCAGTCCAGCTGGACCGGGCTGGCCGGGGGCGGGGCATACTGCTGCGGTTCAGTCTGAGCGGAATATCCGTTCAAGTCGAACGGAGCTTCAGCGGCTTCCGGGCTGATCCGGACTTCGCCGATATCAAGGATTTGCGGAACGCTGCCGGGCAGCGGGGCCATATCATGGGGCACGAAATCTACCTCCTCATGTGCGATCGCGAGCGACCGGCGGCGCGGGGCCAGCGTGCTGGCGCTCGCATCGCTGCCAAGATCGTCGTTAACCGAGAGCGGCTGACGAACCGCTGCATCGGCATAATGATTGCTGCTGCGCAGCCGATCGCTTGCTTCGGCAATCGAGCCAGCGCCGCGTTTGCGTTCGTGGTGTTCTTGTTTGGGCCGGGCCAGGCGGCGGGCGATGGCAATCCCGATCCCGGCGCCAATCGCGGCCAGGACCAAGGCGACCAGGATCCGAGCAGTGACCCCCAGCGGCGGCGCGGCGGCAGGAACGAGCAGATCAATCCGGCTTTTGATGACCAGCGATTCAAGCAGTGACGGGCGAACCGCCAGACTGCCGAGCCCGAACAGCGCCCCGAACCACAACGCCACTACAGCCGGAAACAGCTGGTGCGTCGTGATCGGCTTGGCTGGGGCCGGTTTTCGCTTGTGTTTGGCCACTGCGGTTAATCCCCTTCGTTCGTCCTTTTGCCCATCCTTCCGGCCTCAAGCGGCGGATGGAATGCGGCAATCTTCCGACGGAGTTAAAAGGGTTTGGTAAACATCCTGATAACGATGAACATTTACCGACCAGTCGTGATGCGCCGCAACATGGGCAAGGCCTGCGGTGCGGCGCGCTTCCCAGATCTCTGGCTGGCCCAGCAGATCGGCCAGAGCTGCGGCGCAGGCGGCGGGACTATCGGGCGCAAACAGCGTTCCGGTGACGCCATCGGTCACCAGTTCGCGGTGCCCGCCGACGTTCGATGCGGCCACCAGTTGGCGCTGCGCCATCGCCTCCAGCGGTTTGAGCGGCGTGACCAGATCGGTCAGGCGGCTGGCTTTGCGCGGATAGGCCATCACATCAACCAGCGCGTAATAGCGTTCAACCGCGCTGTGCGGAACGCGTCCGGCAAAACGGATTGCGGCGCTGGCGGGTGATGCTTCGGCCTGGGCCTTCAGCGCGTCCTCCATCGGTCCGCCGCCGACCAGCAGCAATTTGGCACCCGGCAACCGCGCGGTCAGCGCGGGCATTGCGGCGATCAGATCGTCCAGACCTTCATAGTCATAGAAGCTGCCGATAAAGCCCACGACCGGACCGTCGCCCAAACCGAGTTCAGCAGCCAGCGCGGCATCGCGCCGGGGCGGCTCGCCAAACAGCGCCAGATCAACCCCGTTGGGGCTGAGCGAGATTTTGCCCGGGGCCACGCCGCGCGAAACCAGATCGTCTTTCAGGCCCTGACAGATCGTCACCACCGCAGCGGCGCCTGCCACCACGTGATTTTCCAGCGCGCGGGTCAGCCGGTATTTCAGGCTGCCTGCGCTGCCGGTCCCGTTGGACACCGCAGCGTCTTCCCAGAAGGCGCGGATTTCATAGACCACCGGAATGCCCAGGCGTTTGCCCGCGATCAGCGCCGCTTTGCCGCACAGCGCGGGCGAATGGGCGTGGAGGATATCGGGCCGCCAATCAGCCGCCAGCGCGACAATCGCATCGGCCAGCAGGCCAATCTCGCGCCATTCTTTCAGCCCGACCGGGCCATCTGCATTGCCGCGAGTCCGATGGAAGGTGATCCCGTCGGCTTCCTCGGTATCAGGGCCGTCCTTGAAATGCCGCAGACCGGTGATCCCGCGCACGTCCAGCCCCGCCGCAGCCTGCGCTTTCAGAATTGCGCGGGTCCGAAAGGTGTAGCCGCTGTGCAGCGGCAAGGAGTGGTCAAGGACGTGAAGAATGCGGGTCATAGCCCAATCTTCTAGGGCAACAAGGCTTAACGCGCCGTCAACTCCATCGTGTTAAGTGCCTCTGCATGGTCGATATCCTCGCCCTTTCGCTGCCCCATGCGCTGATGCTGATCGCCGTCTGGCGGTTGCTGTCGCGCGACGACCTTGATTCCGAAGCCGCCCCAGCTGATCCGGAGGATAGCCCGCGTGCTTAATCTGGCGCTGACCGGCTTTGTCTTTGGGCTGTTCGCGCTGGGGCTGCGGCGGCCCTATTTGTGGGTGCTGGCCTATCTTTATGTCGATATCCTCTCGCCGCAGAAGGTATCGTGGGGGTTCCTGTCCAAACTGCCGATTTCACTGATGGCGTTCGTGCTGGCTTTTGCCGGCTGGATGATGCTCGATGCCAAGCGCGATAGCCGGTTTACCTTTCGTCAGGGCCTGATTGCCGTGCTGCTGGTCTATTGCGGCCTATCGACGATGTTCGCCGATTTCCCGGTAGAGGCAATGGAAAAATGGGGCTGGGTCTGGAAGGCATTTGTCTTTGCAATCTTCCTGCCGCTGACCTTGCGGACGCGGCTGCGGATCGAAAGCGCGGCGCTGATCATGATTTTGACGGCCGGCGCGATTATCATTGGCGGCGGGATCAAAACCGTCGCGGGGGGCGGCGGCTATGGCTCGTTGCGGCTGTTCGTCGATGACAACACCGGACTTTACGAAGGCTCCACCCTGTCGATGGTCGCGATTTCGTTGATTCCGTTGATCTGGTGGACAGTGCGGCACGGCACGATTTTCCCCAGCGACTGGCGGGTAAAACTATTCGCCGCCGCGCTGACGTTTTCGTGCCTATTGATCCCAATTGGTACGCAGACCCGCACCGGGCTGCTGTGCATCGGTTTGCTGGCGGTACTGGCCTTGCGGAACACCAAACGGCGGTTCTTGTTTATGGGGCTAACCGGCCTTGCCGCGCTGGTCGCGATCCCGTTCCTGCCCGCCAGCTATACCAAACGGATGGGCACGATTGAAAACCACCAGTCCGATCAATCCGCCTCGACCCGGGTGGCGGTGTGGCTGTGGACGCTCGACTACGTTGGCGAAAACCCGCTGGGCGGCGGGTTCGATGCCTTCCGCGGCAACAAGATCAAAGTCGAAACGGTCGAAGCCGAAGGCACCGCCAACAACGTCTCGCGCGATGTCAGCGAGATCTACGACCAGGGCCGGGCCTATCATTCGGCCTATTTCGAAATGCTCGGCGAACAGGGCTGGCCGGGGCTGGCGCTATGGCTGTGGCTGCAAGCACTCGGCCTGTGGCAGATGGAAAAGATCCGCCGCCGCTTCAAAAAGCGCAACGGTTCGGGCGAGCAATGGCAGGCACCGTTGGCCGATGCCTTGCAACAGGCGCAGCTGGTTTACCTTGCGGGCGGGCTGTTCGTCGGGATCGCCTATCAGCCGTTCATTTTCATGCTGATCGGGCTGCAATGCGGCCTGTGGAGTTATCTTAAGCGGATCGACGCACCGCAGCGCGCAGCAGTCCGGCGCACGCCACCAGCGCTGCGCACGGGGACGGCATGAGCCCAGCCGTCGCTCCGCGCCATCTGGATGCGCTGACCGGAATTCGCGGGATCGCGGCCTGGGGCGTAGTGCTATACCATGTCCGCCTGTCGCTGACCGCGCTGCTGCCAGCGCCGGTGCTGGCCGTGTTCGCCAAGGGTTACCTCGCGGTCGATCTGTTTTTCATCCTGTCGGGCTTTGTCATCTGGTACAATTATGCGGCGCGGATCGCAGACGGCGGAGCGGGCGCGGTGCGGCTGTTCCTGTGGCGGCGATTTGCCCGGGTCTGGCCGCTGCATGGCGCCATTCTGGCCGGGTTTCTGGCTTTGGCGCTGGCGCTGATCGCCACCGGGCGCGATGCCGCAGGCTATCCCTTGGCCGAATTGCCGCTGCACCTGCTGCTGATCCAGAATTGGGGCCTGACCGGCGCGCTTAGCTGGAACCATCCGGCCTGGTCGATCAGCACCGAACTGGCCGCCTATCTGGTGTTTCCGGCGCTGGTACTGGCCGCCCGCTGGGACCGTGTGCCGAGTGCGGTCTTGCTGGCCCTTGCTGCATTGCTGGCGGGCGGGATATTCCTGCTGTTCAGCGCAAACGGCCATGCCGATCTCGGCGCTGATATTCCAGCGCTGGGCCTGTGGCGCTGCCTTGCCAGTTTCGCGATGGGCTGCCTGATGTGCCAGCTGTGGCAGCGCTGGAGCGGCGCGCGGCTGGGCGGGGTCTTCGCCGGGCTGGGCTGCACCGCCATCATTGCCACTGCATGGACGCTGGGCTTGCCCGAAACGGCCTGGGTGCCGGGCGCATTTTTCAGCGGTTTGCTCGCGCTCGCTCTGGGGCGCGGCGCGGTGGTGCGGCTGCTGGGAGGCAAGGCGCTGACCTATCTGGGTGAGATCAGCTATTCGACTTACCTTGGCCACTACGGCCTGTTCATCCTGTTCAAGCTGGCCTTCGTCGATGCGTCGCTGCAATTGGGTTGGGCTGGATTGGCAGGGTATCTGGCGCTGGTCATGGCGCTGTCGGTGGCGCTGTATCATGGGCTAGAGAAACCGGCGCAGCGCTGGCTGAACCGCCATCCACCGCGCTGGGCCGAGCCCGCTGAAGTCCTGCCTGCCGAGTGATTCGCTGCCCAGCCGCAAATCCCCCCGCCTTGCCGTAGCGGCAGTGCAAGCCGCGTTGCAACAGTCCCCGGTTTGCGCCATGACCGCGCCTTTCCAGCCTATTCGAGGAGAGGCCCATGACCCCGCAGGAACTTAGCGCCAAAACTGGCGAAGTGATCGGAACGTCCGATTGGTTTCACGTCACCCAGGAACGGATCAATCTGTTCGCCGATGCCACCGGCGATCACCAGTTCATCCATCTTGACGAGGAAAAGGCCAAGCTGACCCCGTTCGGCGGCACGATTGCCCATGGTTTCCTGACCCTTTCACTGCTGCCCGTGCTGGGCGCTATGACCGAGGGCGGCCGGGTCAGCGACGTCAAAATGGGCGTCAATTACGGCGGCAACAAAACCCGCTTTCTCTCGCCAGTCCGTGCCGGAAAGCGCGTTCGCAGCCACACGAAGCTGCTCGAACTGATCGAAAAGCGCCCCGGCCAATGGCAGCAGACCAACGAAGTGACCATCGAGATCGAAGGCGAGGACAAGCCCGCGCTGATCTGCGAATGGATCACACTGTTTTTCGTTTGATCAGACCCCTCCCCGGGATCGATTCAGCACCATAAATCGTAAGGAATTTCCTATGTCACGTGACGCAGTCATCGTTTCCACCGCGCGCACTCCGCTGACCAAAGCGGGCCGGGGCGCGTTCAACAACACTACCGGCGCAACACTAGGCGGCTGGTCGATCAAGGCCGCAGTCGAACGCGCCGGGCTCAGCGGCGCCGAAATCGACGACGTGCTGATGGGCTGCGCCGCGCAGCAGGGTTCAACCGGCGGTAATGTCGCGCGCCTTGCCGCGCTGCGGGCCGGCCTGCCGGTTTCGGTGCCGGCAATGACAATCGACCGGCAATGCTCGTCGGGCCTGATGACCATCGCTACGGCTGCCAAGCAGATCATTGTCGACAATATGGACATCTGCGTTGCCGGCGGGGTCGAAAGCATTTCGAAAGTCGTCGGCAGTGGCCGGATGTTTGTCGAGCCTGACCGCGAGCTGCTCGAAATGCACCCGCAGATCTATATGCCGATGATCGGCACCGCCGAAGTGGTCGCCAAACGCTACAATATCAGCCGCGAGCAACAGGACGAATACTCGCTCCAGTCGCAGCAGCGCACCGCCGCCGCGCAGGCCGCTGGCAAGTTCGACGACGAAATCGTCGCCTGCGCTGCGACCATGGCGCTGGTCGACAAGGAAACCAAGGAAGTCTCCTACAAAGACGTCACCGCCGACCGCGATGATTGCAACCGCCCGGATACCACGCTGGAAGGGCTCGCCAGCCTCAAACCGGTGATGGGCGAAGGCAACTGCGTTACCGCCGGCAATGCCAGCCAGCTGTCAGACGGCTCCTCGTCCTGCGTGCTGATGGAAGCCAAAGTCGCCGAAAAGCGCGGCCTGACCCCGCTTGGCCGCTATGTCGGTATGGCGGTGGCGGGCACCGAACCCGACGAAATGGGCATCGGGCCAGTGTTTGCGATCCCCAAGCTGCTCGAGCGCTTCAACCTCAAGATGGACGATATCGGCCTGTGGGAACTGAACGAAGCCTTCGCCGTGCAGGTGCTTTATTGCCGCGACACGTTGGGCATTCCTGACGAGCTGCTCAACGTCAACGGCGGCTCGATCTCGATCGGCCACCCGTTTGGTATGACTGGTGCGCGCTGCACCGGCCACGCCCTGATCGAAGGCAAACGCCGCGGCGCGAAGTACGCCGTCGTCACGATGTGCATCGGCGGCGGACAAGGCGCAGCCGGGCTGTTCGAAGTCTTCTAAGAAACGAGATCCTCTCCATTTTGACAGAATGTCACAAATGGGGAGGTGGATCGTCCGCAGGACGAGACGGAGGGGTGTCTACATTGGCGTCCAAACCCCTCCGTCAGTGCTTCGCACTGCCACCTCCCCATTTGGCTTCGCAAAATGGAGAGGAACTTGAAGGCCTTGCCATTGCGCCCAAACCGCCCCATCGTTTAATCCGCTGGGTTGGATAAGGGGATCGCCGCAATGACCGAACACCTTGGCATCATTGAAATTCTCGGGATTGCCGGATCGGTTAGCCTGCTGTCGGGTTGGCGGCTTTACCTGACCGTGCTGGCCACCGGCCTGGCGATGAAATTCAATATGCTGCCGCTGCCCGAGCACCTTGCTTCGTTGCAGGTGCTGGCCAATCCGTGGGTGATGGGTGCGGCTGGATCGGCGGCGCTGCTCGAATTCTTTGCCGACAAGATCGCCTGGTTCGACACGATCTGGGATACGATCCACACGTTCATCCGCCCGGTTGGCGGCGCGCTGTTGGCGCTGGCGGTGGTTGATCCGTCTGATCCGGCGACGCAAGTGATTGCGTTTCTGCTAGGCGGCGGGGCCAGTCTGCTGGCCCACGGCGGCAAGGCCGGGGCGCGGGCGGTGGTCAACACCAGCCCCGAACCGTTCAGCAATGTCGCGGTTTCGGCGGTGGAGGACGTGGCGACCACCGGGCTGCTCTATTTGGCCTATACCTATCCCGAAGCTGCCGCCGGAGTGGCCGCAGTGCTGCTGGCGCTGGCGGTCTGGCTGCTGCTACTGGCGCGGCGGGTGTTCAAGAAACTGTTCGGCAAGAGGCCTGTGCCCGTGGAAGCGGAGGTCTAGGCACTAAAGGCGCTCAAACCCCACTCCGTCCATGCTGAGCTTGTCGAAGCATTGCTCTTTTCTTCGTGCCGCAGCGCGCCACCGCAAGAACAAGGACGGCCCTTCGACAAGCTCAGGGTAGAAGGACCTTGGTCTATGGGGTCTGTGCTAAGGCGCTTAAGCCACCACTTTCAATTTCGCTTTGTCATGCTTAGCGATCCACGCTTCGAGCAGCGGGGCGATATTCTCGCGCCATTTGCTGCCGTTGAAAATGCCGTAATGGCCGACTTCGGGGGCGAGGTGGTATTGCTTCTTCGCTTCAGCAAGCCCCGTCGTCAGCTTCAGCGCGGCTTTGGTCTGGCCGATCCCTGAGATATCGTCCCGCTCGCCTTCGACCGCCAAAATGGCCGTATCGGTGATCGCGCCCAGATCGACCCGCTTGCCGCGGTGCGAGAAAGTGCCGTTGGGCAGCGAATGCTTCTGGAACACCTCTTCGACAGTCTGCAGGTAATAGGCCGCATCAAGATCGCAGACCGCGCGGTATTCGTCGTAAAACGCCTTGGTCGCATCGGCGTCTTCATCCGCGCCGGCGACCAGATGTTTGAACATATGGTAGTGGCTTTGCATATGATTGCCCAGGTTCATGCTCATGAACCCGGCCAGCTGCAGGAACCCCGGATAGACCCGCCGTCCGGCGCCCGGATATTGCAGCGGAACCGTCGCGATCACGGTGTGGCGGAACCATTCGATCGGGCGCTGCATCGCAAGGTCATTGACCGAGGTTGGCGCCTCACGGGTATCCACCGGCCCGCCCATCATGGTCAGCGTCAATGGCCGGTTGGGGTGGCGCTCGGCGGCCATTACGGCAGTCGCGGCGAAAGCTGGAACCGATGGCTGGCAGACCGCCAGCATATGCGCGCGCTCCCGGCCCTTGTCCTGACCGATGTGCTCCAGATAACCGATCACATAGTCGATGTAATCGTCCAGATCGAACCCGCCCGCGCTCAGCGGGACCATTTTGGCATCGGCCCAGTCGGTCACGAACACTTCGTGGGTTTCCAGCATCCGCTCCACCGTCCCGCGCAACAACGTCGCAAAATGCCCGCTCATCGGGGCGACGATCAGCAGCCGCGGGGCGTTTTTGGGCAGGCCGGTGTGAGTGAACCGCAGCAAGTTGCCGAACGGCTTGTGCAGCACAATCGCCTCGGTCACCGGATAGGCGGTCCCTCCAACGCTGACGCTTTCCAGATCGAACGCCGGTTTGCCGTAAGCCGCAGAGGCATGGGCGAACACTTCCAGCGCCGATGCCATCACCGATCCGCCTGCGCCATAACTGAACGGCAGCGCCGGATTGCCAAGCATTTCGGCCCCAAGTGAGGCCCAGGTGCTGGCGGCGTTCATCCACGAGCGCTGCATTTCGTAAGCGGTATAGAGCACGGCGGTAGTCCTCCTGAGGCGGCGCGCATGGTGGCGGGAAACGGCTTATTGTGCAATGCACAATTTTCTGCCGCAGTGCACCCTGCGTCGCTGTGGTTGACGGTGATAGCCCCTTACGCGCGCGCAGTGATGTGCTAGGGCCCGGCGATGAATTCCGATCCCGCCGCCGCCGCCGCCGTAGCGCAGCCCGCAACGTCCGATCTTCAGCCGCCGCCAGCCCGCGATCTGGGCCCGCTGCGGATGGTTTGGCGCGAAACCGCCAAGTACCCGCGGCAGGCAATCTTTGCCCTGCTGGCACTGACAGTCACGGCAACGGCCACGCTGGCAATCCCGGCCGGTTTCCGGCTGGTGATTGATCGCGGTTTTGGCGCAGGCGGAGACGTGGAATCGATTGGCCGGTGGTTCCGCTATCTGCTGCTGATCGTGGCGGTGCTGGGGCTGGGCACAGCGGTTCGGTTCTATTTCGTTTCCTGGTTGGGCGAACGGGTCGTCGCCGATATCCGGTTGAAAGTGCAGGAAAACCTGCTGCGGCTTTCGCCGGGGTTTTTTGAAGAAAACAGCCCTAACGAGATTGCCTCGCGGATGACTGCCGATACGGCGCTGATCGAACAGGTGGTCGGCACAACGATTTCGTTCGCGCTGCGTAATTTCATCATGGGGCTGGGCGGGGTCGCCTATCTGTTCACGCTGGCGCCCAAGTTGACACTGGGCCTGCTGGTCGGACTGGTCGCGGTGATGCTGCCGCTGATGCTTTACGGGCGGCGGATCCGCACGATCTCGCGGACCAGTCAGGACCGAGTGGCCGATATCGGCGCGATGGTGGCAGAGACGCTGGCGGGTATGAAAGTGGTTCAGGCGTTCAATCAGGAACCGCGCGAGCTCGAGCGGTTCACCGCGGCGGTCGAACTGACCTTTGCGACCGCCAAGCGGCGCATTCAGTTGCGCGCGATCATCAGCGGCCTTGCAATCGTGGCGATCTTTGGGGCGATCGTGATGCTGGTCTGGCAGGGCGCAATCGGCGTCGCCGAAGGCAGCATTTCGGGCGGCACAATCTTTGCTTTCGTCGTCACTGCCGGGATCGTGGCTGGCGCGTTCGGCGCGCTGACCGAGGTTTATGGCGATCTGCTGCGCGGGGCCGGGGCGGCCAGCCGGTTGTCCGAACTGCTCTATGAGCAGCCCAAGATCACCACACCCGACCGCCCGCTGGCGCTGCCCAGCCCGGGGCGCGGCAAGCTGGCGTTCGAAGGGGTCACATTCCGCTATCCGACCCGGCTCGAAGTGGCTGCGCTGGATGATTTTTCGCTGACGATTGAACCGGGTGAAACGGTCGCGATTGTCGGGCCTTCGGGCGCCGGGAAATCGACCCTGTTCCAGCTGGCCGAGCGGTTTTACGATCCGCAGGCCGGAACGATCAAATTCGACGGCGTCCCGATCACTGCGGTTGATCCCGCTGAACTGCGCCGCCGGATGGCGCTGGTCCCGCAGGAAGGCGTGCTGTTCGCCGCCTCGGCCCGTGACAACCTGCGCTATGGCAACTGGGAAGCCAGCGATGAAGCGATCTGGCAGGCGGCCAACGCCGCCAATGCCGAAACCTTCCTGCGAGAACTGCCCGAAGGGCTCGACACCTATCTGGGCGAAGGTGGTGCGCGGCTATCGGGCGGACAGCGCCAGCGGATCGCAATTGCCCGCGCGGTGCTGCGCGAAACTCCGGTCCTGCTGCTCGATGAAGCCACCTCGGCGCTCGATGCCGAAAGCGAGCGGCTGGTGCAGGACGCGCTGGATCGGCTGATGAAAAGCCGCACCACTTTGGTGATCGCCCACCGCCTCGCGACTGTCCGCAGCGCTGACCGGATCGTGGTGATGGACAAGGGCCGGATCGTCGAAACCGGCACGCATGACCGGCTGGTCAAGGACGGCGGGCTCTATGCCCGGCTTGCTTCGCTCCAGTTCGATGAGCGCGCCTTCGCCAGCGGTGAGGGCCAATAATGGACACGCTGGTCACCGCGATCCTGCTCGGCATTGTCGAAGGGATCACCGAGTTTATCCCGGTGTCCTCGACTGGCCACTTGATCCTGGCGACCGAGCTGTTTGGATATGATGCCAAAACCTGGGCAGCGTTCAATGTGGTGATCCAGCTCGGCGCAATCCTGGCGGTGGTGGTGCAGTATTGGCGGACTTTCTGGGCCGTGGGGTTTGGCCTGCTCAAATTCGATCCGACCAGTCTGGCCTTTGTGCGCAACATCCTGCTCGGCTTTTTGCCCTCGGCGGTGATCGGCTTGGCGCTGAAAGACTATATCGACGTACTGCTGGGCAGTCCGATGGTGGTTGGCTGGGCGCTAATTGTCGGCGGGATTGCGATTCTGGTGATCGAGCGGTTCGCTCAGCCCGGCCCGCCCAGCGGCGTGGCGCAGATGCCGGCGAAAAAGGCGCTGGCGGTGGGCTTTGTCCAATGCATCTCGATGGTCCCGGGGGTCAGCCGCTCTGGCGCGACGATCATGGGCGCGCTGGCGATGGGGATCGAGCGGCGGACGGCCGCCGAATTCAGCTTTTTTCTGGCGATCCCGACCATGGTTGGTGCCACCGCGCTCGAACTGTGGGACAGCCGGGTGCAGCTGGCGGCCGGAACCGGCGTGGTCGGTTGGAACGAGATCGCGGTTGGTTTTGCAGTCAGCTTCGTGGTTGCGCTGGCGGTAATCAAGCTGTTCGTCGCCTATGTCAGCCGCTCAGGCTTCGCGCCGTTTGCGTGGTACCGGATTGTCGCAGGGGCGGCGGCGGTGTTTCTGCTGAGCCGCTAAACCGGCATCGCCCCGCTGCCGCGTCCGCCGCGCAGCAGGTATTCCTGGGTGCCCCGGTGGAGTACGTCATCGATGTCGATCACCGCGGTGTTGGCATAAGTGAAACTGGGGGCGAGACTGCGGTAAAGTCGGTCGAAATCGCGGTCGACGGTATCGTGGTACAGCGCGTCGAAACTCTCGATCACAAAATAGGTTGGCTGCAGATCGTCGATCACATAGTCGGTTCGCATCACCCGGTCGACGTTGAGCATGATCCGGTTGGGGCTTTCCGCCTCAAGGCAGAATACCGCCTCTGTCGGGCCGGACAGGATCCCGGCGCCATAGGCCCGCAGGCCCCCACCTTCATTGGCGCCCTCCATAATCAGCCCGAATTCGACAGTGTACCAGTACAGCGCGCCGAGCGCTTTCAGCCGGTTGTAGCGCATCGCCTTCCACCCGGCCCGGCCATACTCCTGCATATAATCGGCATAGGTCGGATCGGCCAGCATCGGCACATGGCCGAACACATCGTGGAACACGTCGGGTTCCTGAATATAATCAAACGTCTCGCGGCTGCGGATGAAATTTCCGGCCGGAAAGCGCCGGTTGGCGAGGTGCCAGAAGAACACGTCATCGGGGATCAGCATCGGCACCGGCACCACCGACCAACC
The DNA here is from genome assembly GCA_043756025.1 of Novosphingobium sp. Taxonomy (GTDB): domain Bacteria; phylum Pseudomonadota; class Alphaproteobacteria; order Sphingomonadales; family Sphingomonadaceae; genus Novosphingobium. The sequence continues at coordinate 21,475 of JAYURW010000138.1, forward strand.
GGTCAAGGCGGTCAGCTCTTCTGACAATCGGGCAAATTCCGGCACACCGCCGCGGCCCAGATCAAGCCGTTCCAGCCCCGCCAGAAAGGCGCTGGCGGCGCGACCGGGCAGCACTTTAACCTGCCGCGCAAACAGTTCATTCCAGACGGCGTTTTCGGCGGCACCATAAGCGTGCTGGGCCGGCTCGATCCAATTATCGCCGATATGGGCCGGGCGTTTGAGCGGCGCGGTGAACACTGCCGGATCGGGATCGGGCAGGCGGGTAAAGTCAGTTTCCGGCATGGTTGCAACTGTAACCATTTCAAAGCGGGACAGCAACGCCGGTTTTGCCGCCTTGCACCGCGCCCACCAAACGCGCATCCTGCGCCAATGAAAAAGCTGAAAAAGAAGCAGTTCGCCGAGCTCTATACCCCCATGGAGGAAGAGCTGGTCGCGATGGCGCGGTGGGCCGCGAAAACCGGGGCGCGGGTCGTGGTGCTGTTCGAAGGGCGCGACACGGCGGGCAAAGGCGGAGCGATCAAAGCGGTCGCAGGACCACTCAATCCGCGCCAATGCCGGGTTGTCGCGCTGCCCAAGCCGAGCGAATACGAGGCGACCCAATGGTACTTTCAGCGCTATGTCGCACACCTGCCCGCCGCCGGGGAAGTCGTGCTGTTCGATCGCAGCTGGTACAACCGCGCGGGCGTTGAGCGGGTGATGGGCTATTGCAGTGACGACCAGGCCAAAGCCTTTCTGGCCGCCGTGCCCGAATTTGAGCGATTGCTGATCAAGGACGGCGTCCTGCTGTTCAAATACTGGCTGACAACCGATCAAGCCAAGCAGGAAGAACGGCTGGCCGAGCGGCTGGACGATCCGCTGAAACGCTGGAAACTATCGCCGATTGATCTGGCCGCGCGCGAAAAATATGAGGCTTATACTGCGGCGCGCGAAGCGATGCTGAAAGCCACCCATACCAAGGCCGCGCCGTGGACGCTGGTTGATTTCAACGATCAGCGCGTGGGGCGGCTGACCCTGCTGCGCGATCTGCTTGACCGGCTACCCGATACCCATATTGAGCCCGATCCGCTGGTGCTGGAACCGCTGGCGAAACCGCCGTCAGAGGAAAGCTATGCCGTGCTGGCGCCAATCGCTTCATTCGCAGCCAAGGAAACGCGCGCGAAGAGTTGACTTTCTTGCCTTCCTGACGCATAGGCGCGGCCTTCCGGAGCGGTGCTTGTGTGCCGCTCTTGCAGTTTCCGGGGCCTTTGCGCCCGAATCGAAAGTTTAGGACAAGCGCCATGGCGAAGCCCGCAACCGTCAAAATCCGGCTGGTTTCCACCGCCGACACCGGCTTCTTCTACGTCACCAAGAAGAACCCGCGCAACACCACCGAGAAGATGGTGTTCAACAAATACGATCCCGTCGTGCGCAAGCACGTCGAGTTCAAGGAAGCCAAGATCAAGTGATCGGGCAGCCCGGCATTACCTGCCGGGTTCATTGATAGTTCAAGCCAGCGTCCCTATTGGGGGTGGCATGAACATCCTGACCAAGCCTTTCCGCTCCATCGCAGGTGCCGCCGTTTCGGCGGCGCTTGTCGTTTCCGCCCCTGCCGCGTTGATCGCGCCGAGCGTGGCCCAGGCCCAATCGGGCGATCTGGCCAGTGCCGTCACGGCATTGCGCGGCATTTCCACAATGCGGGCCGATTTTGAACAGGTCGACCGGGCCGGCAAGCGCCTTAAAGGCGTGATGACGCTCAAGCGTCCGGGCCGGATCCGCTTTCAGTATGAAAAGGGTGTGCCGTTCCTGATTGTGTCAGACGGCCGCGCGCTGACCTTTATCGATTACGGAGTTCGGCAGGTCCAGCGTTGGCCGATCACCAACAGCCCGCTTGGCGCGCTGCTCGACCCCAAGCGCGATGTAATGAAATACGGGCGGGTCCAACCGGTTAGCAATCCCAACATCATCGCGGTTGAAGTGCGTGATAAAGCGCACCCGGAATATGGCGTGATCACGCTGGTGTTCATCCGCAAGGGTTCGGCGCCGGGCGGGCTCGAATTGTCGAGCTGGGCGGCAATCGATTCGCAGAACACCCGGACCCAGATAAACCTGTCGAATCATCAATACGGAATGGCCGTTTCGGACAACGCATTCCGCTTTAACGATCCGCGTCCCGCCAATCGTCGATGACGGCGGGCGGCTCGTCGCGGATCGTGCCGGACTTGCGACAATTTGCGACAACGGCGTGCAGATTGTTCATGACAGAGCAAGGCAAATTGCCCTAAAACTGATCTCGACGAAGCGGCCTGAGGCGGGTTTCCCCCCTGTTGCCCAAGCCTCTAACCGGCCGCCTAGTCAAGCGTGACGAACGCAAAACGGACCCCCGCTCCAATGCCCCCGGAGTGGGGGTTTTCTTTTTGGCAACTGTGGACTGGCCCATGCTGGGCTGCGAACGGCAATCTTATGCGCTTCCAGTGCTCACGGTCTAAATGGCCGCTGCGCGCCGGTTCTCGAAGCTCACCATTCTCGCTCCAGCCTAAGCCAATCCACAACCGCCAAAACGCGCCCAATAAAGCCACCCCCCTCTGGGGAGGGAATTATCACCTTGACAAAACATATGCCATGGCTAGTTTCGGCTTCAACAGGAGCCTGTCATGTCCACCGACCTCTATCGCCCCGAATTCATCGACGCTGACAAAGCCCGCGATTGGCTAGAGCGTGAGCTGTGGGCAGATGGCCGCCCCTGCCCGCATTGCGGTGTCGTTGATAGGAGTACGAGGATCGGCGGCACCACGGCACGCCCCGGCCTGTATATGTGCAACGCCTGCCGCAAGCAGTTCACCGTTACAGTCGGCACCCTCTATGAGCGCAGCAAGATCCCGCTCAACAAATGGCTGGCGGCAACACACCTGATGATGGCCAGCAAGAAGGGCATCAGCGCGCTACAGATCGGGCGTATGCTTGGCCTATCAAAAAAAACCGCTTGGTTCCTCTGCCACCGCATCCGCGAGAGCCTGCGCGATACGGACCTGACCCCGCTGGGCGGCGAAGGCATGACGGTGGAGGCCGACGAAACCTATGTGGGCGGCAAGGAGCGCAACAAGCACCGCTCGAAGCGCAGCAAGGATCACATCGGCGGCGTGGGCAAGGAAATGGTGTTCTCGCTGGTCGAACGCGGCGGTCGCGTCCGTTCGCGCCATATGGAGAATATCAGCGCCAAGAACCTGCGCCCGGTGCTGGACGAGCAACTTGCCGACATTGGCCTGACGCACCTTATGACCGACGGCGAAGGCCAGTATCGCATTGTTGGCCCGATGTTCGCCAGCCACCAAGTGGTCAACCACAGCATAGGCGAGTATGTGCGCGGTGATGCTCATACGAACACGATTGAAGGCTATTTCTCGATCCTCAAGCGCGGGATCATTGGCACCTACCACCACGTCAGCGGTGAGCATTTGAAGCGCTATCTGGCCGAGTTCGACTTCCGCTACAACAACCGCGAAGCACTCGGCGTGACCGACCGCGAACGCATGGTGAAGTCGATTGCCGGGATCGTCGGTAAGCGCCTGACCTATCGGCGGACTGATCGTGAAGGTGCTGCCGTCCGGGCGTAAGCTGCACCACGGGCCAAAGCGCCCGCGCCGGAAGGACTAGCCCTTAGCTGGCCTATGCTTCGGGCCGCTCTTGGCAGCGGCCAACACGGCGGCGCGAAAGCGCGCCTCACCATCCGAGCGCAACTCTATTGAGTCGATGGACTCTTTGGCGGGAGCGTGCTGCTTAGGCATTTGGTCCAACGTTTTTTGGTCGGATTCGGGCATGGGTTCACCGTTAAGTTTTGACTTCGACACTGAATTGCAAAGGGAGATACCAGCCCCGGTGAAGCTTGCAATCGCCGATGTGGTCATTGCCTGGGCCCATCTCGACGTTGGACTAACGCAGTGGTTCGGCAAAGCTTTTGGAATGCGACCGTTTGAGGCCTCTGTCGCCATTGGGAGAATGGACAACAAGACCAAGCTGGAGCGCTTGCAAAAGCTGCATGAAGTTCGCCAACAGCCGCGCCTTGCCGCGCGGGCAAAGGCTATTTCGAAGGCGATGAAGCCAGGTGTCGGACTAAGGAACGCCATAGCTCACCACGCCTGTCTCGGCGTGCTGAGCAGCAATGATCGAACGGCCGTGTTCATGACCCAAATGCCTGTCGAGAGCGATCCCGATTACAAGCAGATGGTTTTCCACTCGATTGAAGATATGGCGAGAGCTGCTCAGGTTGCTGTGCAAATCAAGCTAGACCTAATCCCGGTATTTCAGGTGTTTGCAAGCGGACTTAAGGATATGGCGGACCACTAGATGCATATCCTGAAAACTCGGTTCATCGGTCATATAGAGGCGCGGACTATCAAACCACGCATCAACGCCCGCCTCAACCGCAGCGGGTGTAATTTCAAACTGAGAAAGAGCACCGGCCTGTCGATCCGAGCCACTACCTGTTGCGTCATGTTTTGTCAAAGTGATAACTCCCCTCTGGGGAGGGGTTGGGGTCAGGTTCGGCGTTGTTGTATTGGCCAAAGCCTTGCCGCCCCCGCCGTTGCCACCTAAAGCCGCTAGCATGATCTCAATTGCCACCTGGAACATCAATTCCGTCCGCCTGCGCATCGAACAGGTCGCCCGGTTTCTGACCGAGCAGGCGCCCGATGTGCTGTGCCTGCAAGAGATCAAGACGGAGGAAAAGCACTTCCCGCACGAGGCTTTCGAAGCGCTCGGTTATACCCACCGCGCGGTGCATGGCCAAAAGGGTTACCACGGCGTGGCGACGGTCAGCCGGTTGCCCATGCGCGAACTGACCCGCAACGATTGGCAGGCCAATGGCGAGGCGCGCCATGTCGGGGTGGAACTGACCGGGTCGGGGCTGGTGCTGGAAAACGTCTATATTCCCGCAGGCGGCGATGTGGCGGACCGGACGGTCAATCCCAAGTTTGGCCAGAAGCTCGATTTTCTGGAACGGATGGCTGGCTGGGCTGACGCGATTGATGCGCCGACGCTGTTGGTGGGCGATTTCAATATCGCCCCGCTGGAATCCGACGTTTATGATCACAAGGCGCTGCTCAAAGTGGTCAGCCATACCGCGATTGAAATCGAAGCGCTGGGGCGTCTCCGCGATGCCCACGGCTGGGTTGATCTTGGCCGCAAACATATCCCCGCGCCCGAACGCAACTGGACCTGGTGGTCGTACCGGACTTTTTGGCAAGAGAAAGACCGTGGGCGGCGGCTCGATCATATGTGGGCCTCGCCCGGGTTGGCGGCCCAATCACACGGGCACCGGCTGACTGAGGATACCCGGCGCTGGGAACAGCCAAGCGACCACATTCCGCTGATCTCGGAATTTGATCTGTGATCAGCCCGGCTCCCAGTGGGCCAAGGCGCGTTGCCCAGGCGTTGGATGCGCTGCGCCACGGCTGGCCGATTGTGCTGGACGGCGCGTTCACTTTGCTGCCCGCCGAAACCGGGTTTGGCCAAGGTCCGTCGGCGCGGACCATGCTGATCTCCTGCGCCCGCGCGGTGACGCTCAAATTGGCCAACCAGCGGGAAGCTGCTGTGCCCGAAGCGCCGGTCCTGATCCGGGGCGCAGAGCCGTTCGATCTGGCGCTGGGCCGCGCGCTGGCCGATCCGGCGCTTGATCTGGCCTATCCGATGAAAGGGCCATTTGTGGCCGAGCCATTGGCCCAGGCAGAGGCCGCCGCAGCCGCGATGGAGCTGGCGCGGCTGGCCGGGATCCTCCCGGCCTTTCTGGTCGATCCGCAGCCCTGCGGCGAAGCAGTGGCTGTTTCGGCAGCCGATCTGGCGGACTGGAAAGACACCGCCCAGCTTAGCATCGCTGCTCGCGCCCGCCTGCCGGTGGCCGCAGCCGAGGATGCGCAGATCATCGCCTTTCGCTCAGCCGATGACTTGCGCGAGCACGTTGCATTGGTGATCGGCACCCAGAGCAGCGACCGCGCGCCGCTGGTCCGGCTGCACAGCGAATGCCTGACCGGCGATATCCTTGGCAGCCTGAAATGCGATTGCGGGCCGCAGCTTGATGCCGCGCTGCGGGCAATGGCCGTTGAAAGCGAAGCTGGCGGCTGGGGCGTGCTGCTCTATCTGCGGCAGGAAGGGCGCGGGATCGGTTTGATCAACAAGCTGCGCGCCTATGAATTGCAGGATCAGGGCTTTGACACAGTCGATGCCAACACCCGGCTCGGCCTGCCCAGCGAAGCGCGCGATTTTCCCGTCGCCGCGCGGATGCTCGAATTGTTGGGGGTGCAGCAGATCCGGTTGATGACCAACAACCCGGCCAAGGTCGCGGCGCTAACCGCTGCCGGGGTAGTTGTGGTTGAACGCGTTCCGCACCAATTGCCGCCCAACCCGCACAATGCCCGCTATCTGGATACCAAGCGCGACCGGAGCGGGCATTTGCTATGACAACATGGACCATTCGCGCCGAACAACCCGGCGATGAACCGGCGATCCACGATCTGGTCAAACGCGCCTTTGCCCCGATGCCGTTCAGCGAGGGCGACGAGCAGCATCTGGTCGACGCCTTGCGCAAGTCTGGCGACTTGGTGCTGTCATTGGTGGCGGTAAATGGTGCGGGCACCATCATCGGCCATATCGGTTTCAGCCCGGTCACGATCGATCATGCGGACTGCGGCTGGTTCCAGTTGTCGCCAGTTTCGGTTTGGCCTGATCTGCAGTTTACCGGGATCGGCAGCGCCTTGATTGCGGCGGGGCTTGCCGAGATGACCCAGCGCGGCGCACAGGGTATCGCTGTAGTCGGCAATCCGGTCTACTATGAACGCTTCGGCTTCATTGTGATCCCGGGCTTGTCCCCGTTGTCAGACCATGACGCGCCGTATTTCCGGGCCCAGGTTCTGGCCGGGGGCGCGCCGCACGGAATACTGCGCTACGCTGCTGCGTTCGATTAGCGCCGATCTTTGATCTTCAGCCCGGCGCCCAGCGTGTTGGCACCGATTTGCACCGCATCATCCGTCCAATTGGCCACAAATGTGCTGGTCCGGCTGACGCCGGAGGCGAAGCGGGCGTTGTTGCCTTCGACCACCAGCCCGGCAGAACTGTGCTGGCGGCCTTCGGGGGCGACGGTGATGAACGCGGAATAGTTTTCCTTCGACTGACCTTGCACGAACCAGTTGCCCGCAATCCGGCCCGAGGCGCCGTTCGGCAGGTCGATCATGTAGTTGGTTTCACGCCCGGCAGTATCATCGAAGCTGCAATTCAGGATCGCGATCCGGCCCGCCCGGCTTTTCAGGTAATGCCCGCCGCGCCCGGCTTCAAACCGGCTGCGGGTGACGGTGACTGCGCCGTAATCACCGACATAAAGCGAATGCGCGCAGCCGCCGGGACCTTCGCAGGTGCCAAGCCGGGTAAAGGTCGATTTGTCGATCGCCAGCGTGGCCGAACGATCATCGCCGGTCAGAATGCCCTGCTGGCTATCGCGGAACCACGATTGGCTGACCGAAAGATTGCCTTTTTCGAGCCGGATCCCGGCCCCGTTCCAATCGCCAACCTTGATATTGGCGAACACCAGCCCTTCGACCCGGGCCGACGATCCGCGCAGGACCAGCGCCGCTTTGTCTTCGCAAGCCACCCCATCGAACACCGCTTGGCCAGCAGTGGCGGCGATATAGCTGATGCTGCCAGCGATCTGCACCGCGCAATCGGCATAGCGGCCCGGCGCGATCCGGATCGTGCCAGTGCCGCCGCCGATCGCGTTAACGGCATCCTGCAAGCGGCCAAAGCTTTGCCCGGTTTCGACTACCAGATACGACGGCGCTCCCGATTGGGCCTCGGCAAAAGAGGCGGACAGGGCCAGAGCAGCGGCGGCCAGGGCGATGAGCGGAAGGCGATGGGGCTTTCTCATGGCAGCTGGATAGCAGGCCAGAGTTAAGAATCGACCAAGGCTTTGGTGATGTCTCTCGCCGGGACAAGGCCTTAGCCAACCGTTCAGTCTGCCTCTGAGGCTTTCGGTGGGCGGCCGCGCTTGACGGGTTCACCAGCGGCCAGCTTTACCCCGCGCCGGGCCAAGGCTTCGCGCAGCAGCACTTCGACTTCGGCGTTGACCGAGCGGAAATCGCCCGCTGCCGTTCGTTCCAGCGCGGCATAAAGCGCTGGATCGAGCCGGAGCGGGAACGATTTCTTGCCGGGGGGCGTCATGGCTCAATCGCTCAATAAAGCGAGCCGGTGTTGACCACGGGCTGCGTATCGCGCTCACCGCACAGCACCACCATCAGGTTGGAGACCATCGCCGCCTTGCGCTCGTCATCAAGGTGCACGACGCCTTTTTCAGACAGCATCCCCAGCGCCATTTCGACCATCCCGACCGCGCCCTCGACCAAGGTCTTGCGCGCTGCCACCACGGCTTCGGCCTGCTGGCGGCGCAGCATCGCACCGGCGATTTCCTGAGCATAGGCCAGATGGGTAAAGCCGCATTCGTCGACCGTGATCCCGGCCATGGTCAGCCGCGCGATCAGTTCCTTGCGCAGTTCGATGCCAACTTCATCGTGATTGCCGCGCAGGGTAATCTCGGCGTGTGCGAAATCGTCATAGGGATAGCGCGAGCCGATCGTCCGGACGGCGGCTTCGATCTGAACCATCACAAAGGCCTTGTAATCATCGACGTCATACAGCGCCTGCGCGGTATCGGTGACCCGCCAGACCACCTGCGCAGCCATCTCGATCGGATTACCGCGCAGATCGTTGACCTTGATCTTGTCCGACACCAGATTGTTAGCGCGGACCGAGATTTTGGTCTTGCCCATCCACGGCCAGACCCAGCGCAGACCGTTGGCACGGTCGGTTCCGCGATAGGCCCCAAACAGCGTGATCGCCGTAGCCCGGTTGGGCTGGATCATGTAAAAGCCGCTGGCCAGAATAAGCAGCGCAACCGACAACAGCCCGGTTGAAACCACAAAGCCGAAAATTGCGCTGTCGGCGGGTTGGCTTCCGGCGAACGAGATAATCCGCCAGACAGTCAGCGTGAGCAGCACCAGAAAGGCAACGAAAATCAAGTAGCCGCTGGTGCTCCAGGCCCGGCGTTCGGCGCTGGCCGTCATAGCGGTGTGCGAATCGGTCATCGAAAGTCCCCTAGAAGTGATATCACATTAATATCGCTTTTATCGGGCGTGTCAAATGGCCTTGTAATCAGAACGAATCGCTCGTATTCGCTGCCTCGCGAGACCGGGCCCCTCTGGCGCGGCGCTACGACCAATCCCCCTTCTGGTCAGCGCTGCGTGATGTCGGATCGCATCGGATACACCGATGCCAGGGTCCGGGTTCATCCCCTCCTAACCCCTCTCAGGCCCTGCTCGGTGTGTCCGATCATACGTCAATCGTACTGATAGGGATTGTTTTCATGGAATTTCTGACCGCCGACTGGCTCGGCACACCATTGTGGTTCTGGCTTTCGTTCGCCGGGATCGTGCTGGCGCTGACCGCATTTGATCTGGGTGTCCTGCACAAGGATGACCGCGAAATGGGGATCGCCGAATCGCTGAAACTGACCGCCTTTTACATCTCGATCGCGCTGGCCTTTGGCGTTTGGGTCTGGATCGAAAAGGGCGCCGATCTGGGGATGAAGTACTACACCGGGTTCTTCATCGAAAAGGCGCTGTCGATCGACAACGTGTTTGTGATCAGCATGATTTTCACCTTCTTCGCGATCCCGGCCAAGTTCCAATACCGCGCGCTGCTGTGGGGCATTCTGGCAGTGATCGTGCTGCGCGGGATCATGATCGCGGCCGGCGCGGCGCTGGTCGAGCAGGCCTATTGGGTGCTCTATATCTTCGCGGCATTTCTGATCTACACCGGGATCCGGATGATGTGGGCCAGTGACCACGCGCCTGACATCTCCAAAAACGCGGCCGTGAAGTGGATCTCCAGCCATATGCGGGTGACCAAAACGCTGCATGACCAACACTTCTTCGTGAAGGTTCCGGACGAGAAGACCGGCAAGATGGTCCGCGCGGCAACCCCGCTGTTCCTGGCGCTGGTGGTTATCAATCTGGCCGATCTAGTCTTTGCGGTGGATTCGGTTCCGGCGATCTTTGCGATCACCACCGATACCTTCATCGTCTATACCAGCAATATCATGGCGATCCTGGGCCTGCGCGCGCTGTACTTTGCGCTCGCCGCGATGATCCACCGCTTCCACTATCTCAAATACGCGCTGGCCGCGGTGTTGGTGTTCATCGGCTCGAAAATCTTCGTCACCGACTTTCTGCTGGGCGGCGACAAGTTTCCGCCGGTGTTCAGTCTCGGCATCACCCTTGCGCTGATTGCCACAGGCGTGCTCTATTCACTATGGGCTACCCGCCACGGCGAGGACGCCGCCCCGCACATCCCCCACGACGAAATCCGTCCCTAAGTCTCAAAACAAAACAGGAGAAAACTGTCATGAAAGCCAAGATTATGTTTGCCTCGTTCGCAGCCAGCGTGGCACTGGCCGCAGTTCCTGCCATGGCGCACGATCATACAACGGCGACCAGCATGGCACCGGCGACTTACGCGCCGATCACTGTTGCGGAAGTGGAAGAAGCGCAGACCGCCTGGTGCGGCGCGTTGGTCGCGATTGCGACCGAGTCCGATACTAAAGGGCAAGCAGCCGCCAAGGCGCTGGCCGAGCGCGTGATCGACAGCGCCTATGCCTACAACATGGGTCCGGTGCTGTTCAAACCAACGCTGACTGTCGCGCCGCAGACCTTCCGCACCACCCGTCAGGGCGCGGTGTCATACTTCGTCGGTGGCGATAAGGACTTCCCATCCGACAGCGGCTTCGCCCTCAAGCACTGGCGTCAGTGCAAGAGTGAAAATGCCGGGATCGTCATCACCGGTAACAGCGCGATTTCGATGGGCAATGTCACGATGACGGATACCAAAGGCAACGTCACCAAGGTCGACAAAACCTGGGGCTACGTCCGGGGCGGCGATGGCAAGCTGCGGATCGTCCTGCACCATTCGTCGCTGCCATACGCAGCGAAATAAGCGATAGCGCCACGCAGTCCCCGTGGCGCGCACCGCGCGGCGGGCGGTTTCAGAACCGCTCGCCGCGCACCACTTGCACATCCTGAATGGCCACGACCAGGCCATAGCGTTCTATGTCAGGGGCGATCCGCTCAAGCAGTGCGGCGACTTTGTCAGTATTGGTCAGGGCCAGGAACATCCGCTTCGGCACAGTACCAAAACCTTCGTCGCGCCAGGCCCCAGTTCGGCCATGGCCTGATTCGACAGCCAGAATCGAATGGTGCACGATTCCCGCTGCCACCGCGTGTTCGGTTAGCCATTCGCACAGCGGTGCATCGACCAGAATATCGATCCGCTTGCGGGTAAAGGTCTGGATCATCGGCGCGGCTCCTAGGACAGGACCAGTGGGGCAAGCTGGATGACCAGCGGTATGCCTATCAGGATGTTGAACGGAAAGCTGACCGCCAGCGACATCGACAAATAGATGCCGGGGTCGGCATCGGGCAGAGCCAGGCGGACTGCCGCTGGAACGGCGATGTAAGAGGCGCTGGCCGCCAGCATCGCCAGCGCCGCGCCAGTTCCCGGATCAAGCCCGAGCAGCGCCGCAGCACCCAGCCCGATTGCGCCATTGAGCAGCGGCAGGATGATCCCCAGCGCGGCCATCCGCCACGACAGCGCCCGACTCTCACGCAGCCGCCGCATCGCAATCAGCCCCATATCGAGCAAGAACAGGCACAGCAGTCCAGTAAAGCCTGTGACAAAAACCGGGGCAATCGGCTCAAACCGCTGCTTGCCGATCGCAAGGCCAATCAGGAACGCGCCGAGCAGCAGCACTACCGAACCATTGAGCAGCACTTCGCGGATCAGCTTGGCCCGGCTCCCCCCGGCTACCGCGCCTTGGCCGCGCGCCAGCAGCAGGCCGGTGATCACCGCCGGGGTCTCCATCAGCGCCATGACCGCGACCATGAAGCCCGCTGGGGCCATATTGCTGCGGGTTAAGGCATCGGAAACGGTGACGAAAGTGACGATCGAAACCGAACCATAGTGCGCCGCCACCGCCCCGGCATTCAGCCGGTCAAGTTTTGCGAAACTTCGCAGCAATGCAAACGCCAGCAGCGGCAGGGCAAAGCTCAGCGCCATCCCGGCGGCGGAAACTTGCAGCAATTGCGCGGTAAATCCGGCCTGCGCGACCTGCACCCCGCCTTTCAGGCCAATCGCGGCCATCAGATAAAGTGACAGGCTTTTGGCCAGTGGTTCCGGCACCGACAGATCAGATCGTGCCGCGGCCGCCAGCGCGCCCAGCAAAAAGAACAGGATTACAGGGGAAAGCAAAGTCTCGAAGGCGGCCATCGGATAATCCTATTCCGTTTCGAGAACCGGCTCAGACTGGATTTCGGCGGCGCTGTCAAGATGGGGCGTTGCCGCGTTCAATACTGCCGGATCACGCCCAAAAACGCTTCGCCATAGGCTTCCAGTTTGCGGGTCCCGACCCCGCCTAGTTCGCCCAGCGCGGCGAGGCTGGCGGGGCGGGCCTGCGCCATCTCGCGCAAAGTCGAATCGTGAAAGATCACATAAGGCGGCAGGCCCGCCTCACTGGCCAGATCGCGGCGCAGCGCGCGCAGGGCTTCGAACAGCGGATCGCCGAGCGGATTGACCGCGGCCCCGGTCCGTTCTCGCCGGGGCTTGCGGCTGCGTTCCGCCTTGGGGGCAAGCGCGATCAGCACCGCCGCATCGCCTTTCAGCACGTCTTTGGCATCGCCCCCCAGTGCCAGTCCGCCATGCTCGGTCGGGACCAGACTGCCGCGCGCCTGCAGCGCCCGGGCCAGCGGGCGCAGCAGCTGTGCCTCTTCACCGGTAACGATCCCGAACACGCTCAGCTGGTCATGCCCGCGCTGGGTGATCCGTTCGTCATTTGCGCCGACCAGTACTTTTTCAATGTGGCCAAAACCATAGGTTTGCCCGGTGCGATAGACGGCTGAGAGCAGCTTTTGCGCCAATGTGGTGACATCGGCGATCCCCGGTGCCTCGAGGCAGTTGTCGCAGTTGCCGCAGCTCTGCGGTGGGTCTTCGCCAAAGTGGCGCAGCAACAACGCGCGGCGGCACCCGGCGGTTTCGACCAGCCCGGCCATCGCGTCGATCCGCACCCGTTCGCCCGCCCGGCGGTGTTCCTCAACCTCGGCCAAGCGCTGCCTGGCCCGGGCGAAATCGTCCGCCGCCCACAGCAGCAGCGCGGTGGCTGGATCGCCATCGCGGCCCGCACGGCCAGTTTCCTGATAGTAACTCTCAATCGATTTAGGCACCCCGGCATGGGCAACGAACCGCACGTCAGGCTTGTCGATCCCCATCCCGAACGCGACCGTGGCGACCATCACCATGTCTTCACTGGCCACAAACGCCGCCTGATTGGCAGCGCGCACATCGCTCGGTAACCCGGCGTGATAGGGCAGCACCCGGCGGCCTGTTGCGGCGGCCAGCTTCACCGCCAGATCCTCGGTGCGTTTGCGGGTTGGGGCATAGACGATCCCGGGGCCGGGCATCTCGCTCATCAGCGCGGTCAATTGCCGGACAATCGTATCGCGGTGGTGCACGACATAGCGGATGTTGGGCCGGTCAAACCCGGCGATGATCAGGCCATCATCGGGAATGCCCAGCTGGGCCAACACATCGGCGCGGGTCGCGGCGTCAGCCGTGGCGGTCAGTGCCAGCCGGGGCACTTGCGGAAAGGCATCCATCAAGGGCCGCAGCAAGCGGTAATCCGGGCGGAAATCGTGGCCCCATTCCGAAACGCAGTGCGCCTCGTCGATCGCGAACAGGCTGATTTCGGCCTTACTCAGCAGTTCGCGGAAGTGCGACTGGCTGGCGCGCTCGGGGGCGACGTAAAGCAGATCAAGCTGGCCATCGCGGAACGCGTCAATCGCCGCCTCGCGATATTCCTCACTATCAGCGCTGGTCAGGCTGGCGGCACGGATCCCGTTGGCCTGCGCGCTGCGCAACTGATCGTGCATCAAGGCGATCAGCGGGCTGATCACCACACAGGTGCCCGGCAGCATCACGGCGGGCAGTTGATAGGTCAGGCTTTTGCCCGCGCCGGTTGGCATCACCGCCAGCGTGCTTTGCCCGGCCAGCACCCGGCCCACCACCTGATCCTGCACCCCGCGAAAGGCAGAGAAACCGAAAGTGGTATGGAGCTGATCGAGAGGGTCGGGCTGGTTCACGCCGGTGGGCCTAGCGGGCTAGGGTGCTTTGCGAAAGGGCGTGCGCCCCGCTCTCTCCACAAGGGATTCTTCTGCCTTGGTAAAAGCGCTGCGCCCGGTCGGCGCATCGGGAGCGACGGCACTCGTGAAAAAGGCCAGCCCGCGCCCGGTTTTGGGATCGAGCCACAGTCCGGACTTCAGCCCATAGGCGTCACCGGCATGGCCGATCCGCAAGCGGCCATCGCCGAACGGATCGTCGTGGCAGCCGCTCTGCGGACTGGCGAGCGATTGGACTGCTAGGCCATAGGCACAGAAGAACCCGCTGGCGGTGCCGTCTTCGCCAACCCCGTTGCTGCCGTTGAAGCGCCAGGCGGGCCGGACCAGCGCCGCAAAGCTTTTGGGGGTCAAAAATCCTTTGCCGCCGCGCGCCAGCATCTGGCCGACTTTGGCCAGATCGCGCATCGAAATTCGCAAGCCGCCCTGCGGGCTGAACAACGCACCATTGTCACCGGGGCGATAGCGCGACAAGTCACAAGCGCTGCCCTCACGCAGGAACACCGCGCAGGCCGGCGGCTGGCCGTGCAAATCGTCACGCGCCACTTCGCCGCTGGCGCGGTAAAGCACCACCGCGCGCTGAAACGCCCCGGCTGAACAGCCCGCACCCCAGTTAAAGCAGGCGTCGAGTTTCAACGGTTTTAGTACCAGCCGGCTCATCAGCACATCAAACCGTTCGCCGGTAACCCGCTCCATCACGCTGGCAATCACCGGAAAATTGAGATTGGTGTAATGGAACCAGCCCGATCCGGGCGCGTGGGCATTGTCCCAGACGCGGCGGTCGGCCAGCCGCTGTTGCAAGGTCACACCCAGCGGGATCAGATAGAGGTCGTCCCCATCAATCAGGCTCGATTGGTGCGACAGCAGCAGACGCAGCGTAATCTTGCGGTTCGGAAAAGCCGGATTGCGCAAGCGGTAGCCCAGATAGTCTGAAACATCGCGGTCCAGATCAAGCCGGCCCTGATCGGCCAACCGCATCACCCCCAGCGCGGTAACCAGCTTTGAGATCGAGGCGATCCGCACCGGATCGTCGGCGGTGACCACCCGGTGAGTGGTCCGGTCGGCCTCTCCTTCGGCCAACACGGGGCGAATCCCGACACGGTCAAACGCTACCGCGACGCTGGCGGGCGGCACGGCCAAAGCCGGGATTGGGCACAGGGCAGCCAGAAAGGTGATCAGGTAGCGGATGAACCAACCTAGCCACGGAACCGAAGCTTGGCAAAGCCTCAGATGGGTTGCCCTCGGGCCGATCTGGGTGCAATCTGACGGAATGCAAAAGCCTGTTTCGATATCGAACGGCGTCAGCCCAGCGGGCCGCCACATTGCCCTGTTGATCGACGCCGACAATGTCAGTCACAGTAAGATCGCGGGAATTCTGTCCGAATTGTCGAAGTACGGCACGCCCAACATTCGGCGTGCTTACGGCGATTGGGCTAGCAAACAGCTAGCCGGATGGACCGCCAAGTTGCACCAGTATGCGATCCGACCGATCCAGCAATTCAGCTATTCGAGCGGCAAGAATGCCACCGACATCTCGCTGGTGATCGATGCGATGGAACTGCTATACACCCAGCGGCTCGATACCTTTGCAATCGCCTCAAGCGATGCCGATTTTACCCCCTTGGTGATGCACCTGCGCGCCGCCGGGCATGAGGTGTTTGGCTTTGGCGAACGTAAAACGCCCGAGCCGTTCGTCGCGGCTTGCACCACATTCCTCTATCTCGACACGCTGGGTGTGGAGGCAAACGCTGGCGAAGAACCGCCCGTCAAATTGCCGCCGCAAAAAGCTTCTGGCGCTGCACCGCCCCAATCGAAGGTTGAACCTGCAGCAAAACCTAAAACACCCGTGGCGCAGGATGCCAAGCTGGTGGCGACTTTGCGGCTGGCGGTCCAGGCGGTCATGCGTGACGATGGTTGGGCGCTGCTAGCGGCCGCAGGCAGCGCGGCCAAGCGCCAGGCTCCGATCGACCCGCGCAATTACGGGGCGAAAAATTTCCCGGCCTTGTTTGAGGCAACTGGGCTGTTCGACATCGTCAAAGGTGCGGACAATCAGGCTTTTGTGGCCGATAAGCGCAACACCGACCGGACCGCGAAACCGTCCGCTTGATCAATCCAAATTCGGCCGAAGCCACCGTTCTGCCACTGGCAGGTCCATCCCGCGCCGCGCCGCATAGTCTTCCACCTGATCGCGGCCGATCCGGGCGACGCCGAAGTATGAGCTTTCGGGGTGGGCGAAATAGAACCCGCTAACCGCGGCGGTGGGCAGCATGGCCTGACTTTCGGTGAGCGTGATCCCGGTGTTTTCGGTCGCGTTCAGCAGTTCGAACAGCACCGGTTTGAGGCTGTGGTCCGGGCAAGCGGGATAGCCGGGGGCGGGGCGGATGCCGCGGTATTCTTCGCGGATCAGCGCCTCATTGGTTAGCTGTTCGCCGGGCGCATAACCCCACAGCGTGGTGCGGACGTGCTGGTGCAGTCGTTCGGCAAAGGCCTCGGCGAACCGGTCAGCCAGGGCTTTGAGGAGAATGTCCGAATAGTCGTCGTGATCCGCGCGGAAGGCTTCGAGGTGCGGCTCGATCCCGTGGATGCCGACCGCAAAGCCGCCGATCCAGTCGCCATCGGTGTCGATGAAATCGGCCAGACAGAAGTTGGCGCGATCGCGGCTCTTGCGGATTTGCTGGCGCAGGAACGGCAAGCGGACGTGGCGCTCGTCCTCGGTCAGATGGATTTCGACATCGTCGCCATCGCGCGCGCACGGCCACATCCCCACCACGCCGCGCGCGGTCAGCCATTTTTCGTCCACGATCCGCTGCAGCATTGCCTGCGCATCCTCAAACAGCGACCGGGCGCTTTCGCCGACCACTTCGTCCGAGAGGATCGCGGGATAGTTTCCCGCCAGTTCCCATGCGCGGAAGAACGGAGTCCAATCAAACACACTGACCAGATCAGCCAGATCCCAATCGGCGAAGACGTGCAGGCCGGGGTGTTCGGGCGGCGGGGGCTTATCGGTCATGTCGGCCTTGAAGCCGTTGGCGCGGGCGTCTGGCAGGCTGAGCAGGACTGAAGGATCTTTGCCCGAGCGCAGATCGCGGACGTGCTGATATTCCGCCGCGGTGGCCGCGATGAACGGCTCGGCCTGCGTATCGGACAACAGCTGGCTGGCCACGCCGACGGCCCGGCTGGCATCGAGCACGTGGATCACCGGGCCATCATAAGCCGGATCGATCCGCAATGCGGTGTGGACTTTGCTGGTCGTTGCCCCGCCAATCAGCAGCGGCAGGGTAAAGCCCGCACGCTGCATTTCTTCGGACACTGTGACCATCTCATCGAGAGATGGCGTGATCAGCCCGGACAGCCCGATAATATCGGCGTCCTGCTCGCGCGCGGTTTCCAGGATCTTGGTCCAGGGGACCATGACGCCGAGATCGATCACTTCGTAGCCGTTGCATTGCAGGACCACGCCGACGATGTTTTTGCCGATATCGTGAACGTCGCCTTTGACCGTGGCCATCACGATCCGGCCCTTGGCCTTGGCGCTGGGCAGCTTTTCCGCCTCGATGAACGGGATCAGATGCGCGACGGCCTTCTTCATCACGCGCGCCGATTTGACCACTTGCGGCAGGAACATCTTGCCCGCGCCGAACAGATCGCCAACGGTGTTCATGCCGTCCATCAACGGGCCTTCGATCACCTCGATCGGGCGGCCGCCGCGATTGAAAATTTCCTGCCGGGCTTCCTCGGTATCCTCGACCACATAGAGATCGATGCCCTTGACCAGGGCATGCTCGATCCGCCGCACGACGTCCCAGCCGCGCCATTCCTCGGCCTGCTTTTCGGCTTCGGGGGAGGTGCCGCGGAACTTCTCGGCCAGTGTAACCAGCCGGTCGGTCGCATCAGGCCGGCGGTTGAGCACGACGTCTTCGCACAGCTCGCGCAGTTCGGGATCGATCGTGTCGTACACGTCGAGCTGCCCGGCGTTGACGATCGCCATGTCCATGCCTGCCGGGATCGCGTGGTAGAGAAACACCG
>JAYURW010000139.1:0-2538 GCA_043756025.1 Novosphingobium sp.
GCGAGGCGGCAACCGCAGCCGGTCCCTTGCCCTCAAGCGATAGTCGCGCACCGCGCAGCGTATAGCCTTCGCGGTAAACCAGCCGATCGATCTCCGTTACCAGGCGAATATCCTCAGCCCGGTAATACCGCCGTCCGCCGCTCCGCTTCAGGGGCTTGAGCATTGGAAACTGCTCTTCCCAATACCGCAGCACATGTTGGCGAATACCAAGGGCCTTGGCCACTTCGCCAATGGTTCGCAGCGCATCCGCAGCCTTGCCATCGTCGAACTGGAGAGCAGCCTCACTCATCCCTTATCGATCCGGTCTTTCAACATCTGGCTGGCACGGAATGTCAGCACCCGGCGCGGGGTAATTGGTACTTCCACCCCGGTTTTGGGATTGCGGCCGACCCGCTGGGCCTTGTCGCGCAGCAGGAATGTTCCGAAGCCCGAGATCTTGACGTTCTCACCTTCAGCCATTGCTTGGCACATATGATCGATGATCGCTTCGACCATGCCGAGCGATTCAGAGCGCGATAGACCCAGCTTGCGATTTATCGCCTCTGCCAGATCAGCCCGCGTAAGTGTGTTCATGGAGCGCATTCAGCTCCCTTCCCTATATGTAAGCGCGACCTATGAGTTGGAGCATATCCGAATTGTCTGTAATTGCAACGGAATGTCCGAGACAGTACCGACGCCCGTTCCTGCTAGAACCGAACCAGGCAAGCACCCCAGGTAAACCCGCCGCCCATGGCTTCGAGCATGACCAGATGGCCTGGCTGAATCCGCCCGTCGCGCACCGCCGCATCAAGCGCAAGAGGCACTGAAGCGGCCGAAGTATTGGCATGGCGATCGACCGTCACCACCACTTTCTCTGCGGGTAGCCCAAGCTTTCTGGCGGTGGCATCAAGGATCCGCCGATTGGCCTGGTGCGGCACGACCCAATCGAGATCAGCCGACGAAAGTCCAACTTCTGCAAGTACTTCTTGCAAAACCTCGGCCAGGTTGACGACTGCGTGGCGGAAAACTTCGCGGCCCTTCATCCGGACTTTGCCGACCGTTCCCGTGCTCGACGGGCCGCCGTCGACATAGAGCAGCGAACCATGCGCGCCATCGGCATGAAGCCGGGTCGCGAGGATCCCCGGGCCATCCGGCGCCACAACGTCACGCGCTTCGAGCACCACGGCTCCGGCTCCATCGCCGAACAAGACGCAGGTGGTGCGGTCCTCCCAGTCGAGGATTCGGCTGAAGGTTTCGGACCCGATCACCAGCGCGCGTTGTGCCATTCCGGTACGCAACATCGAATCGGCCACGCCCAGCGCATAGAGGAAGCCCGAACAGACTGCCGCGACGTCAAAGGCGATCCCGCCGTTGCAGCCCAGCGCATGCTGGACCTGGGTGGCGCTGGCGGGAAAGGTCTGGTCGGGCGTGGCGGTGGCCAGCACGATCAACCCGATATCGGCTGGCTCCAGCCCGGCCGCTGCCAGCGCGCGGCGCGCGGCTTCGGTCGCCAGGGTCGATGTAGTCTCACCCTCGCCCGCGATATAGCGGTTACGAATTCCGGTGCGCTCGACGATCCATTCGTCGCTGGTATCGACGGTTTGCGCCAGCTCGGCGTTGCTGACGGCCCGCGCGGGCAAGGCCGAGCCGGTGCCGACCAGGACCGAGCGCAAGGTCATCCCGGTGCCTTTGGCGTCATGCGCATGCTGCCTGTGCCCAGCCGCGCAAGGTCGGCGGCGATGCGTTCGGTGATGTTTTCCTCAAGCAGCCGCGCGGTCACCGCCACGGCATTGGCCACGCCGAGCGCGTTGGCCGAGCCGTGGCTTTTGACCACCACGCCATTGAGCCCGAGAAAAACCGCGCCGTTATGATTGTTGGGATCGAGATGATGTTTCAACAGCTCGGTCGCCGGGCGCGAAATCAGAAAGCCGAACTTCGAGCGCAGCGACGAGGCAAAGCTGCGGCGCAGCAGATCAGTCACGAACCGCGCCGTTCCTTCAACCGCCTTCAACGCGATATTGCCTGAGAAACCATCGGACACCACCACATCGACGTCGCCGCGGTTGAGCTTGTCGGCCTCGGCAAAACCATCGAACGACATCGCCAGCTCGGCCGAGGCCAGCTTGAGCTGCGCTGCGGCCGCCTGCAGGTGCTCGGTGCCTTTCGTTTCTTCGGTGCCGATGTTGAGCAACCTTACGCGTGGGTTTTGCCGCCCGGTGGCGATTCGCGAATAGGCTGCGCCCATTACCGCAAATTGCACCAAATTGCGCGCATCGCACTCAGTATTGGCGCCCAGATCGAGCATAACCACGTCGTTGTCACCCAGCGTGGGCAGCAACGCCGACAATGCCGGACGGTCGATCCCCGGCATCGTGCGCAGCGCCAGCTTGGCCATCGCCATCAGCGCGCCGGTGTTGCCCGCGCTGACCGCCGCGCCGGCGTCGCCCGCTTTGACCGCGTTGATCGCCATGCCCATCGAGGTGGTTTTGGCCCGGCGCAGCGCCTGCGTCGGCTTTTCATTGCCGCGCACCACATCGGGAGCGTGCAGAATTTCCGAGG
>JAYURW010000140.1:0-2476 GCA_043756025.1 Novosphingobium sp.
ACTACAGCCGATGCATCAGGATAATGGTGCAAATCAAGGGACCCCCAATAGGCCTTGCGGCCAAAACAACACATTGCGAAAGCAGCCTTGCGGTTTGGAAGTCCACATGGGGCTGCGGGGGGTCGCTATAAATCGTGTCATGTGAACTGCAAGTGAAAATGCGGCCAAATCTATCCCTGCATAAGGTGGTCCGAGATGGCACGGAATGCGGGCAGCGTCGCGGCGTCGATCAGCGTGTTGGCGGCAACCGGGTGCGAGCCGAAGCGGGCGATCGTCACCTCGGCTGACGGATCGATATAAATCGCCTGTCCGTGGATGCCTCTTGCAGAGAAAGCACCATGATTTCCGGGCATTGCCCACCACTGGCTGCGATAAGAACCCTCAGGCAGATAGCTATAACCGGCCGGCGCGAACTCGGCCTTGCTGCCCCCGGCCTTGATTCCGGCGACCACTTCGCGGGCGATGGCTTGTCCGCCATTGCCGTGCCCGTCGCAGCGCATTGCTTCGCCGAATCGGGCCATATCGCGCAGCACCGGATTGAGTCCGCCGCCGGCAAACGGCATCCCGGTCGAATCGGTCAGGAAATCGGCGTCCTGTTCCATCCCGAGCGGCGCCCAGATGCGCTGCGACAGCAACTGGTCGAGCCGCTGGCCCGAGGCGCGCGCGACGATCCAGCCGAGCACTTCGGTGTTGCAGGTACGGTAAGTGAAACGCTCGCCATGATTGCCGGCCTTGGCGATGGTCGGCAGGTAGCTGAACACATCGGTTTGCCCAGTATAGCCCGGCGGGCGCGGGGTCAGCCCGAGCGCCATCGAAAACGCCCCGATCCCCGAATTGGAGTCGGTATAGTCTTCCGAGAAATCAAGCGCGGTGGTCATGTCGAGCACCTGGCGCAGCGTAGCATCGGCAAACCCGCTGCCGACCAGCTCGGGGATCAATGCGGTCACCGGGGCCAACGGATCGAGCTTGCCCTCGGCGATCAGCATTTCGGCCAGCGTGCCGACATAGCTCTTGGTTATCGAGAAGGCGATGTGGGTGCTGTCGGGCCGGGTGACCCCGAGGTAGCGTTCGTAAACAATCGTCCCGCGATGGAGGACCATGATCGCATCGGTGAAATTTTCCGCGAGCGACTGTTCCCAGCTTAGCGTGCGGCCATCGTCGAGCGCCTGAAATTGCACCGCGTCAAGATCGCCACGCAATGCAACCGGCAGCTCCCACACCGGCCCCGCCCCGCGCGCCACCCGCGCGGTGGGCAGGAATTGCCGCATATTGGAAAAGGCATAGCGGTGCATCGGAAAGCGCATGTGCCCGGCATCGGCCCAGTGAATCGTCTTGCCGGCGGCGGGCGGCAGCCCCTGCTGCCAGCCCATCGTGACCGGATCGCTGGTGTGCGCGTCGAGAATTATCGGGCCGTCAGTCATGATTTTCGTTTCGCCGCCAGCAAGCTACTATTTAGGAAAGACGTATTTGTTGGCTTCAGCCTGCACATCGATCAGAACGCGCAAATTCTGCCGCAGATTCATCCAGGTGATGCCATCGTCAAGCACAACGTAGCGAGTAAAGCCGACGGTCTTTTCTCCCTTGTCCCACCAGGTGCTGAGCGCCGCTTCCTTGAGATTGGCCTGGTTAATGCCAGCCACCGTGACCGTATCGTCAGAATCGAACCGGACCTGCATCATCACGCCTTGGCATCCGGGAACGCCTTTTACATCGCAGGCCGTGCCGATGAGAACGAACAGCAGCCCGTCTTTGGTCTTGCCGCGGACGCTGGGGCTTTCAAACGGGTGCATCGCATCGACCGTATGACCTTCGGTCAGCACAAGCGCCCGCAAATCGGCTTCGTTAACGGTCTTGACGATCGAGGTCGACGCGCGCGCTGGCGCTGTCGGTCGGGCGTTGGATTGAGCCTGCGCGCTGCCGCCCATGGTCAACGCTAACGCTGCGGCCAGCAAAGCAACTTTAACCGTCATGAATGCCCCCATTCTGGTTTGAAGGATAAGGCTAGGCCACAGCTAGGGCCATAGCAAGCGGTCAACTCAGCCGGTCGCGGAAGTCCTCGTAGCCGAACCGTTTGATGCATTCGAGACTGTCGGTGTCCGAATCCCACAGCCAGATCGAGGGCAGCGGCACGCCGTTGAAGGTAGTGGTCTTGACCATCGAATAGTGCGCCTGATCGAGGAACGCGAAACGCTGACCCACACGCGGACCAGAGGCGAAGCGGTAATCGCCGATCACATCCCCGGCGAGGCACGATGGGCCGCCGAGCCGGACTGCGCCGCCCTGCCCCTCATCCACCGCCTGCTCATCGTGCGGCAGTTCGCCCAGCATCGCGGGGCGGTACGGCGCCTCGATCACGTCGGGCATGTGGCAGGTCGCCGAGATATCGATGATGCCGACCGGCATGCCGTTGTCGCCCAGATCGAGCACTGTCCCAACCAGGATCCCTGCATCGAGCGCCACCGCTTCGCCCGGCTCG
>JAYURW010000141.1:0-12856 GCA_043756025.1 Novosphingobium sp.
CCTTCCTTGAAGTTCGAGATGATCGGGGTTTCGATGATCTCGCCCGAAGGCTTGGCCATCAGCCCGCGCATACCCGCCAGCTGCTTCATCTGGGTTGGCGAACCACGCGCGCCGGAGTGCGACATCATGTAGATCGAGTTGACCTGCTTTTCGCGGCCGTGCTCGTCGAGCGGAGTGGCGCGAATTTCGTCCATCATGGCGTTCGCCACCTGATCGCCGCAACGGCTCCAGGCGTCGATCACCTTGTTGTACTTTTCCTGCTGGGTGATCAGGCCATCCTGATATTGCTGTTCGTAATCAGCCACCAGCGCTTTGGTCTCGTCAACCAGTGCAACTTTGCTGTCAGGGATGATCATGTCGTCCTTGCCGAACGAAATCCCTGCCTTGAAAGCGTTGCGGAAGCCAAGGCTCATGATCGCATCGGCAAACAGGACAGTCTCTTTCTGGCCGGTGTGACGATAGACCTGATCGATAACGTCACCCAATTCCTTCTTCGTCAGAAGGCGGTTGACGACATCGAACGGCACGGTGTGACTTTTCGGCAAACATTCGCCGATCAGCATCCGGCCCGGAGTGGTTTCAAACCGCTTCTGGTACTGCTTGCCCTGTTCGTCGGTCTGCCACACGCGGGCGACAACCTTGGAATGGAGCGTGACCGCACTAACGTTCAGCGCCTGATGCACTTCGGCCATATCGGCCAGCAGCATACCTTCGCCCGGTTCACCCTGACGGTCCATCGAGAGGTAGTACAGCCCCAGGACCATGTCCTGCGAAGGGACAATGATCGGCTTGCCATTGGCGGGGCTGAGGATGTTGTTGGTCGACATCATCAGCACGCGCGCTTCGAGCTGGGCTTCGAGGCTAAGCGGCACGTGAACCGCCATCTGATCCCCGTCAAAGTCGGCGTTAAAGGCCGAGCAGACCAGCGGGTGAAGCTGGATCGCCTTGCCCTCAATCAGTACGGGTTCGAACGCCTGAATGCCCAAGCGGTGCAGCGTTGGCGCGCGGTTGAGCATCACCGGGTGTTCGCGGATCACTTCGTCCAGGATATCCCAGACTTCCTTGCGTTCCTTTTCGACCCACTTTTTGGCCTGCTTCAAGGTCATCGAAAGACCTTTGGCGTCGAGCCGCGCGTAAATGAACGGCTTGAACAGTTCGAGCGCCATCTTCTTGGGCAGGCCGCACTGGTGCAGCTTCAGTTCTGGCCCGGTGACGATCACCGAACGGCCAGAATAGTCGACGCGCTTGCCCAGCAAGTTCTGGCGGAACCGGCCCTGCTTGCCCTTGAGCATATCAGACAGCGACTTCAGCGGACGCTTGTTGGCGCCGGTTATCACACGGCCACGGCGGCCGTTGTCGAACAGCGCATCAACCGCTTCTTGCAGCATCCGCTTTTCGTTGCGGACGATGATGTCCGGCGCGCGCAGTTCGATCAGGCGCTTGAGACGGTTGTTGCGGTTGATCACGCGGCGATAGAGATCGTTGAGATCCGAAGTCGCAAAACGGCCGCCATCGAGCGGCACCAGCGGGCGCAATTCTGGCGGAATGACCGGAACGACATCAAGGATCATCCATTCCGGACGGTTGCCCGAATCGATGAACGATTCGACGACCTTGAGCCGCTTGATGATCTTCTTCGGCTTCAGTTCCGACTTGGTTTCGGACAGCTCCTTGAGCAGCTCTTCCTTCTCCTGAACCATGTCGAGGCTCATCAGCATGTGCTTGACAGCCTCGGCCCCGATCCCGGCCGAGAAGGCGTCTTCGCCGTACTGGTCCTGATACTCGTAAAGCTCGTCTTCGGTCAGCGTCTGATACTTTTCAAGCGGGGTCAGGCCCGGCTCGATCACGACGTAGCTTTCGAAATAGAGGATCCGCTCAAGGATCTTGAGCTGCATATCGAGCAGCAGGCCGATCCGCGAAGGAAGCGATTTCAGGAACCAGATGTGCGCGACTGGCGCGGCCAGTTCGATATGGCCCATCCGCTCGCGGCGGACTTTGGTCACGGTCACTTCGACGCCGCACTTTTCGCAGACGACACCCTTGTACTTCATGCGCTTGTACTTGCCGCAGAGGCACTCGTAATCCTTCACCGGGCCGAAGATGCGGGCGCAGAACAGGCCGTCGCGTTCGGGCTTGAAAGTGCGGTAGTTGATGGTTTCCGGCTTCTTGATTTCGCCGAAGGACCACGAGCGAATCCGCTCGGGGCTGGCAAGGCCGATCTGGATCTGGTCGAAGGTTTCGGGCTTCGCCATCTGGTTGGTGAACTTGGTCAGGTCGTTCATGTTTCAATCCCTCTGGGGGTGAATGTCTTGGGCGGGGCAGGGGAAGGCGGCCAATTCCCGGTTGGGAACCAGGCCGCCCTTATTCCTTACTCCGCTGCCGCAGCGAAATCGCCGTCGTCTTCGTCGGTATCAATCGAGGACAGTTCGACGTTGAGGCCAAGGCTACGCATTTCCTTGACCAGCACGTTGAAGCTTTCGGGAATGCCGGCTTCGAAACTGTCGTCACCCTTGACGATCGCTTCGTAAACCTTGGTGCGTCCGACCACGTCGTCCGACTTCACCGTCAGCATTTCCTGGAGCGTATAGGCCGCGCCGTAGGCCTGGAGTGCCCAGACCTCCATTTCCCCGAAGCGCTGGCCGCCGAACTGCGCCTTACCGCCCAGCGGCTGCTGGGTAACAAGCGAGTACGGTCCGATCGAACGGGCGTGGATCTTGTCATCGACCAAGTGATGCAGCTTGAGCATATAGATATAGCCCACGGTCACCTTGCGGTCGAAACTTTCCCCAGTCCGTCCGTCATACAGCGTAACCTGACCCGAGGTATCGAGCCCGGCTTTGACCAGCATCGCAGTAACGTCGGCTTCCTTGGCACCATCGAACACCGGAGTGCCCATCGGTACGCCGTTCTTCAGCAATCCGGCCATTTCGACGATTTCGTCAACCGAACGACTGTCGATATCGGCATGATAGTTCTCGCCGTAGATGTCTTTCAGCTTGTCGATCAGCGCCGTGGGCGGTGCCGCAGCTTCGGGATTGGGATTGGCGATCCGCCATTCCTCAAGCGCAGCCGTGATCTGCTTGCCCAGACCGCGGGCGGCCCAGCCCAGGTGGGTTTCAAAGATTTGCCCGACGTTCATCCGGCTCGGCACGCCCAGCGGGTTGAGCACGATATCAACCGGGGTTCCATCTTCGAGGAACGGCATATCTTCCTGCGGCAGAATGCGGCTGATGACGCCCTTGTTGCCGTGGCGCCCGGCCATCTTGTCACCCGGTTGCAGCTTGCGCTTCACCGCGACGAACACTTTGACCATCTTGAGCACGCCCGGAGCGAGCTCATCACCGCGCTCGAGCTTTTCCTTACGGTCTTCGAACTTGTCCTGGATCGCTTTGACGGTCACATCGTACTGCGTCTTGACCGCTTCGAGCTGTCCTTGGGCCTTGTCATCGGCCACGGCGAACTTCCACCATTCGTGGCGTTCGATTTCGGCCAGATTGGCCTCGTCGATGGTGTCGCCCTTCTTGAAGCCCTTTGGCGCAGCAGCTGCAACCTGACCCAGCAACATATCGCGCAGGCGGTTGTAAGTGGCGCGGTTCAGAATGCCGCGTTCGTCTTCACGGTCCTTGGCGAGGCGTTCGATTTCCTCGTTCTGGATCGCGCGGGTCCGGTCATCGACTTCGATCCCGTGGCGGTTGAACACCCGGACATCAACAATCGTCCCAGCCACGCCCGGCGGCAGCCGCAGCGAGGTGTCACGCACGTCACTGGCCTTTTCGCCAAAGATCGCGCGCAGCAGCTTTTCTTCCGGGGTCATCGGGCTTTCGCCCTTGGGCGTGATCTTGCCGACCAGAATGTCACCCGGATGCACTTCGGCACCGACATAGACGATCCCGGCTTCGTCGAGGCTGCGCAAGGCTTCCTCGCCGACGTTGGGAATGTCACGAGTGATGTCTTCTGGCCCCAGCTTGGTATCGCGGGCCATCACTTCGAATTCATCGATGTGGATCGAGGTGAACACGTCATCCTTGACGATGCGTTCGCTGATCAGGATCGAATCTTCGTAGTTGTAGCCGTTCCACGGCATGAACGCGACCAGGCTGTTGCGGCCCAGTGCCAGTTCACCCAGCTCGGTCGAAGGACCATCAGCGATAATGCTGCGGGCTTCGATCACGTCGCCGACCTTAACCAGCGGGCGCTGGTTGATGCAGGTTGACTGGTTCGAGCGTTCGAACTTTTGCAGGCGGTAGATATCAACTCCCGACTGGCCGGGTTCGATATCGCCGCTGGCGCGGATCACGATCCGGGTGGCGTCGACTTGATCGACGATCCCGCCGCGCAAGGCGCCAATCGCAGCGCCCGAATCGCGCGCCACGGTTTCTTCCATTCCGGTGCCGACAAACGGCGCTTCGGCCTGGACCAATGGCACGGCCTGACGCTGCATATTCGAGCCCATCAGCGCGCGGTTGGCGTCATCGTTTTCCAGGAACGGGATCAACGAGGCCGCGACCGAAACCAGTTGCTTGGGGCTGACGTCCATCAAGGTCACCGACAAGCGCGGAGCCATCACAAACTCGCCGCTGTCACGGGCCGAGATCAGTTCTTCGACGAACGAGCCATCGGCGTTGGTTTCAGCCGAAGCCTGCGCCACGACGTGCTTTTGCTCTTCCATTGCCGAAAGGTAGACCACATCGCTGGTCACTTTGCCGTCGATCACCTTGCGGTACGGGGTTTCGATGAAGCCGTACTTGTTGACCCGGGCAAAAGTCGAGAGCGAGTTGATCAGGCCGATGTTCGGGCCTTCCGGCGTTTCAATCGGGCAGATCCGGCCATAGTGGGTCGGGTGAACGTCGCGGACTTCGAAGCCGGCCCGTTCGCGGGTAAGCCCGCCTGGCCCCAAAGCCGAAACGCGGCGCTTGTGCGTTACTTCGGACAGCGGGTTGGTTTGATCCATAAACTGCGAAAGCTGGCTCGAGCCAAAGAACTCGCGCACTGCCGCTACGGCCGGCTTGGCGTTGATCAGATCGTTGGGCATCACGGTCGAGACATCGACCGAGCTCATCCGTTCTTTGACTGCCCGTTCCATGCGGAGCAGGCCGACGCGGTACTGGTTTTCCAGCAATTCGCCAACCGAGCGGACCCGGCGGTTGCCAAGGTTATCGATGTCGTCGACGTCGCCCTTGCCGTCCTTCAGATTAACCAGCTCCTTGACCACGGCGAGGATATCCTCGGTCCGCAGCGTGGTGATGGTGTCTTCGGCGTCAAGTTGCAGCCGCATATTGAGCTTGACCCGGCCCACGGCCGACAGGTCATAGCGGTCGCTGTCAAAGAACAGGCCTTCGAACAGCGCCTCGGCGGTTTCGCGCGTTGGCGGCTCGCCGGGGCGCATGACGCGGTAGATATCGGCCAGCGCATGATCGCGGTCCGGGGCCTTGTCGGCCTTCAAGGTGTTGCGGATCCAGGCACCGGTTGAAACGTGATCGATGTCGAGCAGGTCGAGCTGGTCGATCCCCGCCTTGTCGAGTGCTTCGAGATTTTCAGGGGAGACTTCGTCGCCTGCTTCGATCCAGATCCGGCCGGTGGTTTCGTCAACCAGATCCCGGGCTGAATAGCGCCCAAAGATTTCCTCGGTCGGGATCAGCAGTTCGGCCAAACCGTCTTTTTCCGCCTTGTTGGCGGCGCGCGGAGAAATCTTGGTACCAGCCGGGAAGATCACTTCGCCGCTTTTGGCATCGACAATGTCAAAGGCCGGCTTCGACCCGCGCCACTGATCGGCTGTGTAAGGCAGGCACCAGCCGCCCTGACCGCGCCGCCAGGCGACGGTCTGGTAAAAGTGATCGAGGATGCCTTCATCGTCCAGCCCCAGCGCGTGAAGCAGTGCGGTAACCGGCAGCTTGCGCTTGCGGTCAATCCGGACGTTGACGATGTCTTTGGCGTCGAATTCAAAATCAAGCCACGAACCGCGATACGGAATGACGCGGGCGGCGAACAAGTACTTGCCGCTGGAGTGGGTCTTGCCGCGGTCATGGTCGAACAGCACGCCCGGCGAACGGTGCATCTGGCTGACGATCACGCGCTCGGTGCCGTTGATGATGAACGTGCCGTTGTGCGTCATGAGCGGCATATCGCCCATGTAAACGTCTTGTTCCTTGATATCGAGGACCGAACGGGTTTCGGTTTCGGCATCCACTTCGAACACGATCAGACGCAGCGTGACTTTCATCGGCGCAGCATAGGTGATCCCGCGCTGACGGCACTCGGTGGTGTCGTACTTGGGGTCTTCCAGCTCGTAATGGACAAAGTCCAGTTCGCTAGTTCCGGCAAAATCGCGGACCGGGAACACCGAACGCAAGGTTTTTTCCAGCCCCGAAACATAACCGGTCGCGGGATCGGAGCGCAGGAACTGCTCATACGATTCGCGCTGAACCTCGATTAGGTTCGGCATCCGCACTACTTCGTGGATGTCACCAAAGATCTTGCGGATACGCTTCTTCGCCGAAGCGCGAGCCTGAGCTGGAGCGGGAGTGAAAGCCTTTTTGGCCATGGCAGGGTCTTGCCTCTTCGCTGTTGTGCCGCCCCGGGAACATCCCGGATTGCGGCGCTGAAACCTGTTTCGCGCGGCGGAAAATCATCCGTCCGACAGCAAAAAGGCCGCATGGCAAACGCCCTCCGAAATCGGAAAGCGGCCCGCAGCCTGTTGCGTCAGATGAATAGCTTGGTGCTTCCTTCCGAGGAAGGCCCCCGCGCAAGGACCGACCGTGCTCGAAGCTCCGAGCGAGCGATGTCTATAAGCGGGGGTGGGAGCGCTGTCAAACCTGCAGCCAGTCTCATTCAGCCGGCTCGGCTATGAACCGCTTTCTTTTCCATGCCAGGCCAAGGCATAACAGGCTTGCGAGCAGCGAAACGAACAGCGCGGCCACGGATGACTCCGCACCAAAGCCGCCCCCGCTGAGGAACACCGACATTCCTTCGACTGGCTGCGTGATCAGCGGGCCCCCGGCAAAATCATTCAGTCCTGAAACCGCGCTACCGAAAATCCAGCCTTGGGCAAAATTCCACCCGGCGTGCATCCCGATTGACATCCAAACCCGCCCGGTGAGCAGATAAAGCCCGGCGCCCACTCCTTCGCCAGCAATCAAACAGATTGCGGAAAATATCGTCGCATCAGGGTTAGACAGGTGCAGGCCTCCAAACAGCAGCGCAGTCACCACCAGTGCCGGGATCACGCCAGTTGCACGCCATAGCAACCGAAAGATGATGAGGCGCATCAACACTTCTTCGATAACGCCTGACTGGATTGCTTGCTTAAAAGGTTCGGCAAATGTGCTGGTTTGCACTAGCGTAATCGTTACCCAGCCGGCTGCCCATTGCGTCGCAATAATCGCGGCAATCAAGGCTGTTCCGATGATCAATCCCAAAGCCAGGTCTTGCAGCGAATATCGCAAGCCAATTTCCGGAACGGGCCGCTTCTCGGCGAAGCGAACGGCAAGCGCATAGCTGGCAAGCATACCAGCCGATCCCGCGATCACCGCAGCGAGTCGCGCAAGGGTTGAGGCCTCAGTGCGCGTCGTAAATGGCACGCCCGTGAGTAAGGCCATGATGCGAAACGTGACATCTGCAACAAGATTGAAAGCCAGGATTGTCAGGATTGCCAGTGCGCCCAACCAAAGCAAAGCCTTGGCCCAGCGCCACCGAGATGGGGCTAACCAGCCTGCATTTCCTAAAAGTATCGGGTCTGCCATCAGCCCTGCCTCCGAGATTACGAGGTAGCGCAGGTGTATTGTTATAGCAATACACTAACTCGCAGTTTCGCCCTGACGGCCCTGAGTTAGCGTTATTCAATGCCAATGATATCGTTTAACAATATATTTGATTGACAGCAGGTCCGACTCGCCATATTGAATGTCGATATCAACCATATCGGAGTTCGGCAAATGACCAAAACCAAATCCCCCATCGCTGCAATCCTCGCCGCCGTTCTGGTGGTTTCGCTGTGGGCCCCCACGCTCGCCATGCCCCAAGCGCAGGCCGCTACGCTGCTGGTTCCGGCGCTCGCCTGATCCACAACAACAACAGGAGGAACCGATGCAAATGAAACCCAAAGACCCGCTACTGGCCACTGTTCAGGTTCTGCTGGTTCTGATCAAGATCGTCTTCATCTTCGGCATTGTGATGCTGGGGATCGGCGCGGGCGCGTTGCTGAGTGTCGGCCGGGCTGAAGTGCTGGCCAAAATCGCCGAAGTCGGTGCGCCGGACGGGGCCTATTGGCTGCTGCTGGCCATCATAGTCTTCACCATGGGAATTCTTGCCCTCGGCTTTCACTTCTTCAAGGAGCTGGGCGGGGTGGTCGATTCGGTTGGCGAAGGTGACCCCTTCCGGGCTGACAATGCCACCCGGCTTAGCCGCATGGGCTGGATCTCGGTCGCGGCCCAGGCTGCTGGGTTACTGATCGGCTCCGTGGTGCTTTGGCTCAAGCCTTATATCGAAAAGGCTGACGGTCATGCCGATCTGGGCTTCGGGATCGATGCCGGAGGCCTGCTGCTGACGCTGATCCTGTTCATCCTTGCCCGGGTGTTCCGGCGCGGCGCTGAAATGCGCGAAGAGCTGGAAGGGACCGTGTGATGCCGATTACTGTCAAACTCGACGACCTGCTCCACGCCCGGCGAATGACTCTGACCGATTTGGCGCAGCGGGTGGATATCACGCTCGCCAACCTTTCGATCCTGAAGACCGGCAAGGCCAAGGCGATGCGCTTCTCCACGCTGGAGGCGATCTGCGAAGTGCTCGAATGCCAGCCGGGCGATCTATTGGGCTATCAGGCCGACTAATCTCTCTCAACCAGTTCCGCGAAACAAGGGCGGCATCCGGTCCGGGTGCCGCCTTTACCTTGACTCCCGCCGCCACCCTGTTAATGGCCCGCACCGACCGGGCGCTTGCGTCCGTGTCATCCGTCCGAGACAGTTGCTGGAGGTTTCCTCCTTAATTTGCAGCCTAGGCGGGGACAGAGAATTTTCGGCCTGCGCCACTGGTGCAGTGCCAATCGCGTTTCGGCGCAGCTCCTTCCCCATCGCAAGCGGACTCGCCCGTGGCTCTAACCAGCCATGGACAAACGTAGCCGGCCGTTCGGGGTTCACTCTGTTCGGCCATGTAGAAGGAGTTAGGCATGGATCGTTCGCAGAAAGCCGAATCGGTCGCATCGCTCAACGCGGTCTTCAATGAAGTTGGTGTGGTGGTTGTCACCCGCAACCTCGGCTTGACGGTGGCCCAGTCCACTGCCTTGCGCCTGAAAATCCGCGATGTTGGTGCGACGTTTAAGGTTGCGAAGAACAGTCTTGCCAAGCTTGCCATCCAGGACACCGACTACGCCGGCCTGGGCGAAATGCTAACTGGTCCAACCGCGCTTGCCAGCTCGGTTGATCCAGTTGCTGCCGCCAAGGCTGTAGTCGAATTCGCCAAGACGAACGACAAGCTCGAAATCGTCGGCGGCTCGATGGGTGCGCTGGTTTTGAACGCGGATGGGATCAAGGCGCTTGCCTCGATGCCGTCGCTCGATCAACTGCGCGGCACCATTATCGGGTTGGTCCAGGCTCCAGCAACGAAGATTGCCCAGCTTGTTACCGCTCCGGCGGCCAAGGTGGCACGGGTCTTCAGCGCTTACGCCGAGGCAGCTTGACAAGAATAAAATTCAACGATTTTCCGGGGCAGTTGTCCCGGTCACATTTTTATGGAGTGAAACATCATGGCCGATATCGCCAAACTGGTTGAAGAACTTTCGAAGCTGACCGTCCTCGAAGCTGCTGACCTTGCCAAGGCGCTGGAAGAAGCATGGGGCGTTTCTGCCGCTGCTGCTGTTGCCGTTGCCGCGGCTCCTGCTGCTGCTGCCGAAGCTGCTGAAGAGCAGACCGAATTCGACGTCATCCTGACCGGTGACGGCGGCAACAAGATTGCCGTCATCAAGGAAGTGCGCGCAATCACGCAGCTCGGCCTGACCGAAGCCAAGGCGCTGGTTGAAGCCGCTCCTAAGGCGATCAAGGAAGCCGTCAACAAGGCTGAAGCTGAAGAAATCAAGGCGAAGATCATCGCAGCTGGTGGTACCGTCGAGGTCAAGTAAGCCTCACACAGTTTCGCGGGTGTCTTGAAGCATTCGCGGATGGAAGGGCGGTCCCTCGGGGCCGCCCTTTTCCGTTTGTGTTACCAGTCCGTGCGTTCCACAGGTGTAGCCAAAGGATAGTGCGGCATGAGCGTGGCGTTTCGCCGGGACAGCGATGAGGAACATCTTGAACCGCGGTTTGAGATACCGCTCCCGCCTGGCCCCAATTTGGTCACCGCGCGCGGGCTGGACTTGATTGCGGCGCGGGTTGCCGAGCTGGAGGCTGCGGTGCCGCCGGTCAGCGAAGCCGATGCCCGCAAAGCAGTTTTGCGCGATCTGCGCTATTGGCGGCAGCGGCTGGCCACCGCCGAACTGCGCCAGCCATCGAGCGGCGATCAGGTCCGGTTTGGCGCGCGGGTTGGCTACCGGCTTGGCGGCAGGGACAACACCGTGACCATTGTTGGGCATGATGAAGCTGATCCGGGCAACCATCTGCTGTCGTTTCTGGCGCCGCTGTGCCGGGCGCTGCTGGGCGCGCAAGTCGGCGACGAGCTAGATTTTGGCGGGAACGAAGCCGTGCTTGAAGTTCTGTCGATCGATTGACGCTCTATTTCAGCGTCTTTAAATATTCGATCACTTCCTTGCGCTTGGCCGGATCGGCCATTCCGGCGTAAGTCATCTTGGTGCCGGGGACCATTTTCATCGGGTTGATCAGGTAGGTGTCGAGCGTCGCCTCGTCCCAGATCAATCCGGAATTCTTGTTGGCCTCGGAATAGGCAAAGCCCGCCACACTGCCAGCAGTTTTGCCGAAAATTCCGGCCAAGCTAGGTCCGACCCCGTTTTTGCCAGCTTCGACCGCATGGCATGATACGCACTGGGCGAAAGCGGCTGGCTTCTTATCAGCCACTGCTGTCGTGACGGCCGCAGCTGGAGCATCCGCTGTGCTATCGGCGGGCTTGTCTTCCGGGGGAGAGCCGCACGCCGAGAGGGCCAGAGCGAGCACGATTATTGCAGTAGTCTGCGGGGTGATCTGCATCGAACAATGTCCTTTGAGTCTGCGCAGCGGGCCGCCCCGGCATCTGCCAAGCCTCTTACATATCACTATGCAGCCAGCCGCCACAGCGCGAAAGTGCCTTTGTTGCTGCAAACGTTGCATGAAACGCACGGCTTGACCGCAATCCGTGGGTCTGGCTCCGAAACCGCTTTGGGCGCTGCGCCGCCGCGCCTATCGCAACCGGCCTTATGACCGCCGCAACTGCTCTTGATCCCTGGCGCACTGAACTGCGCGCAACGCTGCTGCTGGCGGCACCGATGGCGGCTGCCAATCTGTTGCAGATGCTGGTCTATGCAATCGACGTGATTTTTGTGGCGCGGCTGGGTGAAGCAGCGCTGGCCGCTTCGTCGCTGGCGACCACTATCTTCGGGCTGATGATGTGGTGCTTTTCGGGACTAACCGGGGCCTGCGCTCCGCTGATCGCGGCAGAGCTTGGCCGCCGGGCCCATGCCGTGCGCGAAGTGCGGCGAACCCTGCGGATGGCGCTGTGGCTGGCGGTGGCCTGCGGGTTGGCCGGGATGGCGGTGGCGGCGCAGGGCGAGGCGATCTTGCTGGCAGCCGGGCAAGACCCCGAGGTTTCGGCGCTGGCCGGGCAATTCCTGACGATCTTGCTGTGGGCGATGATTCCCAGTGTGATGGCCAGTGTCCTGCGAAATTTCGTCTCGGCGCTGGGCCGCCCGGTGTTTGCGATGATGATCACGGTATTGGCGATTTTGGTCAATGCGCTGGGCAACTATGCATTTGTGTTCGGCAATCTGGGAGCTCCGGCCTTGGGGCTGGATGGCTCGGCCATTTCCAGCGTGATCACTTCGGTGATCATGCTGCTGGCTTATGTGATGGTGATCGTGACCGATCGCAAAATGCGCCGTTACCACGTGTTCGGGCGGTGGTGGCGCCCGGAATGGAAGCGGCTGCGCGAAGTGACCTGGATTGGATTGCCGATTGCCTGCATCATTCTGGCCGAGGGCGGACTGTTTTCCAGCGCGGCGTTCCTGATGGGACTGATCGGCCGGGCCGAATTGGCTGGGCACACCGTCGCTCTGCAAGTGGCAGCGCTGGCGTTCCAGATCCCGTTCGGGATCGGCCAGGCGACGACGATCCGGGTCGGTTATTTCTATGGCGCTGGAGACCGTGCGGCAATCGCCCGGGCTGGCCGCGCCGCACTGGTGCTAACGCTGGGCTATATGGCGCTGCCCGCTGCACTGATGGTGCTGGCACCAAGGTTGGTGTTGTCGCTTTATGTCGATCCTGCTGCCCCGGCCAATGCCGCGATGGTCGGCCATGCGGTCGGGTTCCTGATGGTTGCGGCGGCTTTCCAGCTGTTCGACGGGGTGCAAGCGGTGCTGGCCGGCGCGCTGCGCGGACTGCAGGATACCCGCCAGCCGATGCTGTTGGCGCTGGCCGGATACTGGCTGTGCGGCTTTGCCACCTCGGTGGTCCTCGGCTTCTTTACGCCGCTGGCTGGGCTGGGTGTGTGGATCGGACTGGCAACCGGCTTGGTGGTGGTGTCGGTGCTGCTCTACTGGCGCTGGCAGGCGCGCGAAGAGCTCGGGCTGCTTCCGGCGTAAGCCTGCCAAAAAGAGTCGCTATCGCGCCTTGACGCGCGCTGACCGCAGACCCATATGCGCCTCGCTGGCACTCTCGTGCAGAGAGTGCCAATGCATTTCAACTGTCATGTAGAAGAGGACATTCACATGAGCTTTCGTCCGTTGCAC
>JAYURW010000142.1:0-38563 GCA_043756025.1 Novosphingobium sp.
GGCCCAGTGCGATGGGCAAGTGCTGGTCACCGAAGATATGATGGGAATGTTCGAGCGGGTGCCGCGCTTCGTCAAACGCTATGCCGAGATGGCGGAGACCATCTCGGCAGCCGTCACGCTGTACGCCGCCGAAGTGCGTTCGCGCAGCTTCCCCGGCACCGACCAGACGTATCAGCCGAAGTAGTCGAACCAGTGCTCCGCTATTTCAGAGGTTCGTTCATTTTCACAGCGGTGTGCCTGGCGCTCGCCGTCTGGCTCGGCTGGAGCCGTTCAGGCACCATCGGCGGCGCGCTGGAGGTCTTGTGGATCGTCGCGGTCCTCGCGGTGCTCGAAATCTCGCTCTCGTTCGACAACGCAGTGGTCAATGCCACCGTGCTCGAGGGCCAGGAACCGATCTGGCGCAAACGCTTCTTGACTTGGGGTATGATATTCGCGGTATTCGGCATGCGGATCGTGTTTCCGCTGGCGATTGTGGCGATTGCGGCGGGGATCGGCCCGATCGATGCGTTGCGGCTGTCGTTGCAGCAGCCCGAAGAATACGAGCGGATCGTCAGCAGCGCGCACCTCTCGATCGCCGGGTTTGGCGGCACCTTCCTCGCAATGGTCGGGATCAAATTTTTCTTTGACAGCGACAAGCACGTGCACTGGATCGGTACGATCGAAAAGCGGCTCGCCCGGTTCGGCGAGATCGACGCTTTCGGGTTGGCGCTGTTGCTGCTGGTCCTGCTGGGCTTTGCCCGGTTGCTCGACGATGGCGCGGCACGGCAATTCATCCAAGCAGGCATCCTGGGCGTTGCCGCCTTCGTCACGGTCGAGGCAATTGGCCACTGGCTCGAGCGGAGCAATATCGGCGGCGGGCGCAGCGGCCTTGGTGGTTTCATCTACCTCAACGTGCTCGATGCCTCGTTCAGTTTTGATGGGGTGATCGGCGCTTTTGCCCTGTCGAACAACATGATCGTGATTGCCTTGGGGCTTTCTATCGGCGCGATGTTCGTTCGTTCGATGACCATCCATCTGGTTCAGCAGGGCACACTTGCCCAATACCGCTATCTCGAACACGGCGCGTTTTGGGCGATCATCGCGCTGGGTGCGATCATGTTGTTGTCGGCCAAATACCATATCCCCGAAACGGTCACCGGCTTGATCGGGGCGATCCTGATCGGCGTTTCGCTGTGGTGGTCGGTCCGGCACAACCGGCGTAATCCCGATGCCGAACTGGAAGCGGCGATCAGGTCTGATTGAGCCGAGCAGCCAGCGGCGCCGCCAGCACCAGCTGGGCCAGATGGTACAGCAGGATCGGCAGCAGCACGACCCCTGCCACCGCCGGACTGAACAGCACCGAAGCCAGCGGCGCGCCCATCGCGATGCTCTTTTGCGCGCCCGCAAACAGCATCGAAACGCGGTTGGCGCGGTCGAGTTTCAGCGCGCCGCCCAATAACCAAGCGCCAAAGTGTCCAATCACCAGAAACAGCGTGACCCCGCCAGCCAGCCAAGCCCACCCGGTCGGCTGAATCAGAGTCCAAAACCGCTGCTCAACTGCACCTGAAAAGGCGACATAAACCGCAATCGCGATTGAGCTGCGATCGAACCAAGTGGTCAACTGGCGGTTTTGCGCCACCCAGCCGCCCAGCTTGCCCTGCACGATCTGGCCCAGTATAAACGGCACCAGCAGAATCAAGACTACCTTCAGCAGCCCATCACCATTAAGCGCCGCGCCATGCCCCCCGCCCAGCAGCGAGAACAGCGGCGCGGTGACGAACACGCCGAGCAGGTTGAGCAGCGCCGCGGCCACTACCGAACTTGCCACATTACCGCCCGCCAGCGAACTGTAGGCAGTCGCCGATTGCACAGTTGAAGGCAGGCAGCCCATGTACAGGAACCCGAGCGCGATCAGCGGCGGCATCCAGCCTTGGCCGACCTGCCACAGCCCCCACCCAGCCAATGCCATGCCGCCAAAGCACCACAGCGTTAGCGGCCAAAGCAGCCGGTGGTTGCCCAGCCCGGCCATAACTTCGTGCCGAGGCAGCCGCACACCGTTGAGGAAAAACAACAGGAACACCGCCGCATTGGCAATCAGCTGCGCGCCGTCACGCGCACCGCCCGTCACCGGCACGATCAGCGCCAGCGCAATCGCCAGCACCAGCAGCCGCACCATCCGATCGATACGGGAAAGGATCGCCATTGTTGCCGCAATGCTCCGTGGTTGTGCAACTTCACAAAGTTCACAGGGTTCAAGAAACAGAAAAAGTCCTGTTTCCCGCCTATCGGGCCACTATGGCAGGCTACCGTGAAGTAGGAAACCGGTCAGGCTAGCGTCCTGCCAGCTTAACCGGCGGCGCAGGGGTGGCCGAAAAACGCGGCGCCGGGGCTGGCTGGACCATTCCGCCGTCCTCAACAAAAGTGCTGCGCGCGACGTTATGCGGATGCTGCGGCGCTTCTTTCAGGCTCAGCACCGGGGCAAAGCAGATGTCAGTGCCATCCATGATCGCGCACCATTCGTCGCGAGTTTTGGTCAGGATCAGCGCGGTCATCCGGTCTTTCAGATCGTCCCACTTGGCCGGGTTCATCTGCTGGGCAAAATCGGGATCGTCCGCGAGGCCAGTCTTTTGCATCAGCAGCGCATAAAACTGCGGTTCGATCGAGCCGAGCGAAATCCATTTGCCGTCGCTGGTTTCGTAAGTGTCGTAAAAGTGCGTGCCGCTGTCGAGCAGGTTGACCCCGCGTTCGTCTTTCCACTGGCCGTTGCCCAGGAAGGTATAGGTCATCGCCGACAGGATCGCAGCGCCATCGACCATTGCGCAGTCGACCACCTGCCCCGGACCACCTGACCGGGCGTGAAGCACCGCCGCGACAACGCCAAAGGCCAGCATCATCCCGCCGCCGCCAAAATCGCCGACGGCATTGACCGGAAAGCTGGGCTTCTCACCCTTGCGGCCATAGGAATGGAGCGCGCCAGATAGCGCAATATAGTTGATATCATGCCCGGCCAGCGGCGCCATCGGCCCATCCTGGCCCCAACCGGTCATCCGCCCGATCACCAGCTTGGGATTGATCGCCAGCAACACATCAGGGCCAAGGCCAAGCCGCTCCAACACGCCCGGGCGATAGCCTTCGATCAAGGCATCGGCGCTTTTGGCCAGATCTTTCAGTTGAGCAATTGCGGCCGGGTCTTTCAGATCAAGCTCGATCACTTCGCGATTGCGGTTGAGAATGTCGCGGTTGCCAGCTTCCCCAAATCGGCCGCCATGGCCGGGCCGCTCAACCCGGATCACCCGCGCGCCGTGATCGGCCAGCATCATTCCGCAGAACGGGCCCGGACCAATTCCGGCCAGTTCGATGACGGTTACACCTTGAAGAACGCCGGCCATGAGATTTCCTCGACAAATTTAATCGCGCGATGAAATTGCCTTTAAGGGCGATGCGCGCGACTTGTCGAGGGCCCTAACGCAGTTTGCGGCGGGCTTCTGCCAGCAACGGATTAAGCGGTGCAGTCTTGGCTACCTGATCGACCAGTTGCCGGGCCAGATCCGGGTCGCGGTACAGCGCGCTCAGCGCCA
The DNA here is from genome assembly GCA_043756025.1 of Novosphingobium sp. Taxonomy (GTDB): domain Bacteria; phylum Pseudomonadota; class Alphaproteobacteria; order Sphingomonadales; family Sphingomonadaceae; genus Novosphingobium. The sequence goes on from JAYURW010000142.1 coordinate 3,558, forward strand.
GTGCGCGGGCCAAAGCTGAAAATGGGCTGGCCGGGGCAAGCTGACAGGCTCGTTCGGCGCTTTGCAATGCGGCTTCGGCATCACCGCTGCGCAATTGGGCGATGCTAAGGTCCGCCAGCAACCCCGCATCGCGGTTGCCGCCGCGCAGCCGCAAGTTTTCCAGAATGATCGCCGCGCGCGGCCAATCCTGCTCCGCCAGCGCTTGATTTCCGGCGATCCGCGCGATCAGCCGACTTCCGGGATAAAGCGCGAGATAGCCCGCGACCAACCCTGACACCTGACCGCCGCGACCAGCCTGGCCCAGCGCAATCGCCAAACGCAGCGCCAATTGATCGTTGAAGCGCACTTTGGCTGAGACGGAGTAACGCTCCACTGCAGCGCCGCTTTGACCCGCGAGCAATTCGGTGTCGCCCATCAGGCCGAGCGCTTCGGCTGAGCCGGGGCGCAGTTCCACAAACCTGCCGGCGACGCGGCTTGCACCGGCGCGGTCTCCGGCGAGCAGGAGGCTCCGAACGTAGCGCGCGGAGCGTCCCGGACTAAGCTGGTTGGCGGTCCATGCCGCTGCAAGATCTCCGGGACTGCCGGATTCAAATCCGCCAATCAGATCGGGCGCGGCGGCACCCGCCGCCCGGTCAAGCAATGGCGCGGCTGCGATCCGGTCGCCTTGATCCTCCAGCGCCCGGCCCAAAATGCCGAGCAGATAGGGTGAAGCATCGGCGCGGCCAGCCAGTGCGCCAAACCGAGCAAACAATTGCTGGTAGTCGCCCGTTTCATAAAGCGCCCGCGCCAGCAGGCCCTGGACCCGTTGGTTAGCAGGCTGAAGGTCCGCCAGCTTCGTAAGCTGCTGCGCTGCTGCGTTGGCATTGCCTGCTTCCAACTCGAGCGCACCGTTCAGCAGGATCGCCGCCGGAACTGCGGCCAAGCTATCACCGGTGCGGTTCAGCATCGCGCGGGCCAGATCGATATTGCCCGCCCGCGCAGCTAACACGGCTTGCAGATAAAACGCCTGAGGCTGGCGCGGATCAAGCGCGATCATCTTGCGGGTCACGACCAGCATCTCGCTGGCCCGGCCCAGTTCGCCCAGCGAAGCCGCATAGCCGCCGAGCAGCAGCAAATCGTTTGGCGACGCTTCGAGCGCCTGTTCAAACAGCGGTAACGCCGCTGCATCGCCTTCGGCATCGCGGACCAGTTGCGCTTTGAATTCCAGCGCGCGGGGATTGTCCGGCCCGGCCGCCAGCGCCCGGTCGGCGGCATCGATTGCCAGCAAATGTTCCCCGCCCTGATAGCGCAAACGCCCGATTTCAACCCACATCTGCGGATCGTTTGGCGTCAGTGCCATCGCCCGGTCATAGGCCGCTCCAGAAGCCGCCAGATTGCCGTCAAGCCGCTCCAGCATACCCAGCAAGCGCCAACCACGGCCCGCCTGCGCTGGACCGAATTGCGCTGGGGCCAGCCATTCCCTCGCTTTGCCGCGTTGTCCTTGCTGGATCAGCGCCTCACCCATGTCGGCGGCGATATCGGCCTTGATCGCGCCGCTAGCCAAGGCCCGTTTGAGGTCAGCTTCGGCCGCGATTCCATCGCCCCGCGCCAATGCAGCGCGCGCCTTCGTCAGATCAGCCTGCGCCCCCTCGGGCCCGGCCAGTAAAGGCGCCGCCAATGCTGCAAGGGCCAGGGACAGGGCAATCCGGTGCACCGCCTCAGGCCTGCAAGCCATACTGCTTGAGCAGATCGTAAAGCGTTGGACGGCTGATACCGAGCAGCTTTGCCGTATTCGAGATATTGCCTTCGCTGCGGGCCAAGGCATGGCGGATAACCTTTCGGTCCGCCGTCTCGCGCGCGCTTTTGAGGTTGAGCACCTGCGCTTCATCAGCATCGGGAGCGACCAGATCAAGATCGGCCGCGCCGATCAGTTTGCCCTCGGTCATGATCACCGCGCGCTTCACCCGGTTTTCCAGTTCGCGGACATTGCCCGGCCAGGGCCAGGAATCAACCGCAGCAAGCGCATCGGGAGCAAAGCCTTTGACCGCCGGATTCATCTCCTTGGCGAACCGGGCGAGAAACGCCTTGGCCAACAACGCGGCATCGCCGGGGCGTTCAGCCAGGCTGGGAATTTTGACGACGATTTCGGCCAACCGATAGAACAGATCTTCGCGGAACCGCCCTTCGGCAATCATCGCCTCAAGGTTTTGGTGGGTGGCGCAGACGATCCGGGTATCGACCGCGATGGATTTGCGCGAACCGATCCGCTCGATCACCCGCTCCTGCAAAAAGCGCAGCAGTTTGACCTGCAGTGGCAGCGGAATATCGCCAACCTCGTCGAGGAACAGCGTGCCGCCGGCCGCCATTTCGATCTTGCCTTCGGTGGTTTTTACCGCGCCAGTAAAGGCGCCTTTTTCGTGCCCGAACAGTTCGCTTTCGAGCAGGTTTTCCGGGATCGCTGCGCAGTTGATTGCGACGAACGCGCCAGACCGGCGGTCGCTCGCTTCGTGCAGCCCGCGGGCCAGCAATTCTTTACCGGTGCCGCTGGCGCCCAGCAGCATGACCGAAACATTAGTATTGGCCACTCGCTCGATTGTCCGCGCGACTTTGACCATTTCTGGAGCCGAAGTGATCAACCGGCCCAGCACCCGGTTTTCGTCCCCGGTCTTGAACGCCAACTGGCGGTTTTCAGCCTCGATCCGTTGCAATTGCAGCGCCCGCCGGACAATCAGTCCCAGCGCTTCGATATCGACCGGTTTCTGGTAGAAATCGTAAGCGCCCTTGGCAATCGCCTGCAGCGCAGATTCGCGCGCGCCATGGCCCGATGCGACAATGACTTTGGTATCGGGCTTGATCGCCATGATTTCGTCAAGCACGGCAAAGCCTTCGCTGGTCCCATCCGGATCTGGCGGCAGGCCAAGGTCAAGCGTAACGACCGGCGGTTCCTCACTGCGCAACAGCGCAATCGCGCTGGCCCGGTCAGTTGCCTGAAATACTTCGAAATCGGGATAGGCCCATTTCAGCTGCGCCTGCAACCCGGCGTCGTCCTCGACGATCAGCAGCTTGGGTTTGGGATCAGACATCAGGCAACCTTCTGGCCGGTGGGTCCGGCTTCACTGATAGTTTCAAACAGAACCGCAGCCTCGGCCAGCGGCAGACGCACGGCAAAGCGTGTGCCCAGCCCTTCGCGGCTTTCGATTTCAAGTTGCCCGCGCATCGCTTTGACCAATTCAGACGCTTCGTAGGCCCCGATTCCAAACCCGCCCGGTTTGGTCGATTCAAACGGTTTAAACAGCCGGTTGCGGACAAATTCGGGGCTCATTCCGGCACCGGAATCGACCACTTCGATCACCCCAGTCAAGTTGTCGCCCGAGACTGAAACGAACACCGGCGTCCGGTTCGGGCTCGCATCAATCGCGTTCTGGATCAGATGCAGCAGCACCTGTTCGAGCGTGTCGCGGGAGGCGGAAACTTCACAGGGCTGATTTTCGATCAAGGTCACCGGGTGCTGTAAAGCCAATCGTTTGACCACTTCCTTCGCCACCTGATCGGCCCGCACCGGCACCAGCGCTTCGATCGATACCGAACCATAGCGTGAAAGGCGCGCGATCAGGGCGTTCAGCTTGTCAGTCGAATTGCGCAGTGTGACTAGCATATCGACTCTGAATTCGGGATTATCGGCGTGCATTTCAGCATTGCGAGCGAGCAGCCCCATCTGGCTGGCAAGGTTTTTGATATCGTGCATCACAAAGGCGATGCGGCGGTGGAAATCATCGAACCGGGCGGCTTCGGCCAAGGCGGCTTGCCCGGAATGTTCGGCCAGATACGAGGCCAGCTGGCGCCCGACCACGCGGAGCAGATCGAAGTCTTCCCAATCCAGCTTACGGGCATGAGCCGGGCGGGCCAGCACAACCATTCCGACCATCCGGTCAAAGTGCTGCAAGGGCACGAGCGCCCAAGCCTTAGGATCGCTCAGCAACCAATCGGGCAGCGGATGCAGCGGATCGGCGGCAGCGCGCAACTGATCGAGATCGGCAATGAAGCCATCGCGCTCAAACGCTCCTTTGCCAATGGCCGTCATCGCTTCCATCGGCACATCAGCAGTGGGCCACTGCCAGCGGGCGGCCAGCGCCAGTTCTCCCCCATCACCGCACGTCAGCAGCAACCCGGCCGGGCAATCGGCAATATCAGCCAGCGAACGGATCACACGTTCACCCAGCGGCGCGCCAGCGGGGCCAGCCTGACCAATTGTCTGGTTGAGCCGCAGCCACTCCGCGCGGTAGTCATAGCGGTGCTGGAACAGATGCTTGATTACCGTTACCCGCAACCACCCGCGCAACCGCTGCGAACCTGCCAAAGCCAGCGCGGCGATCGACGCCGTCACCACAAAAGCGACCTGCAGCAGGACCGAATAGTTGCTTCCGGTGAAAGCCAGCCATTGTGCGGCCGCGACCATCGCAATCAGATAGCCGCCGATCAGCGCCAGCGAAATCGACTGGAACGCGACTGTCCGCGATGGCCGGAACCGCAGTTCCTCGCTCCGTTCCCCTGCCCCGAGGATCAACAGCCCGGCGACAGGAATGCCCAGCAATCCGCGCAGTGCAGCGGTAACTTGTGGGAAATCATCCGACAGGAAAGCGATAGCATTGTGATTGAGATCGACGATCCACAGTAGGGCCAGCGATACGGCTGGCCAGCGAAGCACCAACCGCGCCTGCTGCGACGCACCGCCGTAAAGGTTGTGGGTCAAAACCAAACCCCCGATCGCGACCAACAGGTGCAGCGTTGTCAGCGCGTGCAGCCCCACCTCGACCGAGCTGCGCTGGACCAGCAAGGCAATGCTGGCCAGCTGAAGCAGTTCGACAAAGGCCAGCGCCGCCAGCATCGGCCGAACGGGCTTCATCGAAGCATGGCGGCCATCAATTTCAAACAGCCGGTAGGTGGCAAAAATCCAGCCAAGATTGCGCAGGCTTTCCACCATCGCTGTTGCGCTCGATCCAATCCCCAGAACCGCACCGGTCAGCGCCCAGCCCCCGCTGAGTACTAATGCGGCGACCAGGGCCCCTCGCGCCGAGCCGAACCGGTCACGGCGGCCTTGCAGCCATGCTGCGGCGATCAGACAGGCCAGCGCACCGGCGCTCCATGCAACCACATCGACCCCGGTCCAGGCAGTTTGCGCCGCGATCACCTCAGCGTGCCCCCTCGTGCCACAGCACCACACGCAGCGTCTGGAGCAGGATCAACAGATCGAGGAACGGGGTGTAATTCTTGGCATAGTAGAGATCGTATTCCAGCTTATGCCGAGAATCTTCCAGATTGGCGCCATAGGGATAGTTGATCTGGGCCCAGCCGGTGATCCCCGGTTTGACCATGTGGCGTTCGGCATAGAACGGCAGCTGTTCTTCCAACTCGGCGACGAACTGCGGGCGTTCCGGGCGCGGGCCGACAAAGCTCATCTCGCCTTTCAGAACTGACCAGGTTTGCGGTAACTCATCGATCCGGACCTTGCGAATAAACCGGCCAAGCCTGGTGACGCGCGGATCGTTTTCCTGCGCAAACTGTGCCCCGCCGACCTCGGCATCGGTCCGCATTGAACGCAGTTTGATGACATCAAACGGCTCACCATACAGCCCGACACGCGGCTGACGGTAGAAGGCCGGACCCCGGCTATCGAGCTTTACCAGCAAAGCAAACAGAACGATCACGGGTGCTGCCAAAAGCAGCAGCAGCGAACTGACGGTGATATCAAACAGCCGCTTGGCCGCGCCGGAAATCGCCCGGCCGGATGAAAATCCATCTGAGAAAATCAGCCACGATGGATTGACTGTATCGAGGTCAATCCGGCCTGTCTCACGCTCGATAAAGCTGGAAAAGTCGTTGACGTGAACCCCAGTGGTCTTGATCCGCAGCAGATCGGATAGCGGCAACGAATTGCGCCGCTCCTCCAGCGCCAGAACCACTTCGCTGACCCCCAGATTTTCGACATAGCGGGTCAGGTTGCTGATCGCGCTGCGGGCGATTGCCTGTTCGATTACCGGAACGCTCTCGGTCATCGCGACATTGCCGACAATCACGAAACCGCTTTCGGGCCGCTCTGACAGCAGGCGCAGGCGCTCAGCTCGGTCTCCGGCGCCCAGCACCAGCACCCGGCGGCGAAACGCCGAAGCGCCAAGGATACCGCCAACCACCAAACGGTTCAGCACCAGCACGATGATCGAACCAGCCATCGCGTAAGCCAAAACCGAGCGCCAGAAATTCTGGCCACCGAACAGGAAATCAACAAACGCAAGCGCGATAATTCCAAGGCTGGTCGCCACCAGCAATCGCGCGGTGGCAAATCGCATCGAGCGTAACGCTTCCGATCCGTACACCCCGACCGCGATCATCGCGAGCAAGATGATCCCGGTAAAACCACTCAGTTGCCAAAACCGCGAGGCAATCGTCCCGGCGTCAATCCCGATCTGGCTGGCCCGCAACCGCCAACCGAAATCCGCAGCCAAAAACAGCAGCACGATATCAATCAGGCCGAGCAAGACCACGGCGTGGGGAATGTAATGCTTGAATAGCCGGATCATCGCCTGCGCAGGGCCCTTTGCTGGATACCAGCGCCCTGCCTAACTGGCAGAAGTGAAATGTCGGTAAATTTTACAAATGGTGGTTAAGGAACGATCGCGAACGGGGTCAATCCGCGGCTGCGCTCGTCGAACTGCAACACGGCCCCGCGCGGCGGCAATGATCGCTGCTGACAATCGGCCCTGTGGCAACGCGCGCAACCCGGGCCAACCTGCATCGCTTGGCCCGGATCGAACGAAATCCCGCGCGACTGGGCCAATTGCGCGGCAAGTCGCGCCTCCAGCCCCAGAACAACCACGAACTGCGCGGTCTCTCCGCCGGGCGCGCCGGTTCCTTCGACGCTGCGGGCCATTGTGAACCAATCGGTTGCCTGACCGCTGGTTTCGGCAAAGGCGATGGTTTGAACCTGAATCCGGCCAGCCTGTTCAAACCCGCGGTGGACGTTCCACAGCGGACAGGCGACATCGCTTTCCAGCAAAGCCGTGCCGCTGGCCCCGGCATAACGCTTGGAAAACTGCCCGGCCCGGTCAATCCGCGCCATAAAGAACGGCAGCCCGCGCTGTCCGACCCGTTGCAGGGTAGTCAACCGGTGGGCGAGCTGTTCAAACCCGACATTGAAGCGGCGCTGCAGGATCGTCAGGTCATACCCAGTCGCCTCGCAGGCCCGCATAAACCGGCCGTATGGCATTAACAGCGCAGCAGCGAAGTATCCAGCCAAGTGCCGCCGGAACAACCGCCAGGCGGCGCGATCCGCAAACTGGGCGCCATCGGCAATTGCTGCAATCGCCTCACCCTGTTCGAGCAAGGCCAGTTGCACCGCGACATGAAAATTGCGCGATGACTGATCGAGCAGTTCAGACAGTTGCAGCTGCCGGGCGTGAAGATCGAGCCGCCGCAGCGCGTCAGGCATGACTTCTACCGGCAGGATCCGCAGCGACAGTTGGTGCTTTTGCCGCAGCCGTTCGGCCAGCGCGGCACCGATATCGGCATTGGACAGCCGGAGCTCGTCAGCCAATTCCTCGGCCGCAGCATCCAGATCGGCAAAATGGTTGCGCCAGCGCTCGATCTCGCGCCGGGCCAGATCCATCGGATCGCTCGCCTCCACTCCTGCTGCGCCGCCACCAGCATCATAGAGCCGGGCGAAGGCCAGTGCGGCTTGCGGTGCAGCCGCCAGCCATTCGGCAATTTCGTCGCGGTCGATTGCCAAATCGGCAAAGCGTTCATCGGCGAGGCGGCGTTTCAATCCATCGACACCGCCAACGGCTTCATCTTGGCGAAGACTGCGCGGATCAAAATCGAAGGCTTCGGCCAGCTGAACCAGCAATCGCGCGGAAAGCGGGCGCTGATTGCGTTCAATCAGATTGAGATAGCTGGGCGATATCGCCAGTCGCACCGCCATCGCTGCCTGAGTCAGCCCTTTGCGGCGGCGCAGGCGGCGGATTGCGGGTCCAGCCAAGAAAGCGGTTTCAGCCATGGCGTAGTTTTGTCACGATATTTACAACCTTGCAAGCTGATACGCTTGATAAGGCGCAGTTAGACAAGAATTGTTGTAATTTCTGTTACCGAAACTGCCGGTCAAGCGGCTATCAATCAGCCTACAGATCGACGGAGAATCCCAGTGACCTATTCCGACAGCATCACCAAAGCGACCGAAACCATCGCCCAGAACGCCAATTGGGATGGAATTGACGCAGAGTCAGTGGCCCGGATGCGGCTGCAGAACCGCTTCAAAACCGGGCTCGAGATCGCCAAATATACCGCCGCAATCATGCGCAAGGATATGGGCGCCTATGATGCCAACCCGGCTGACTACACCCAGTCGCTGGGCTGCTGGCACGGCTTCATCGGGCAGCAAAAGCTGATTTCGATCAAGAAGCATTTCGGCACGACCAAGGGCCGCTACCTGTACCTGTCCGGCTGGATGATCGCTGCATTGCGCAGCGAATTTGGCCCCCTGCCCGATCAGTCGATGCACGAGAAAACCAGCGTTCCGGCGCTGATCGAAGAACTCTACACATTCTTGCGCCAGGCCGATGCCCGCGAACTGGGCGGCTTGTTCCGTGATCTGGACGAAGCCCGCGCCGCTGGTGACGAGGTCAAGGCCAAGGCTGTTCAGGCCAAGATCGACGGTTTTGAAACCCATGTCGTGCCGATCATCGCCGATATCGACGCCGGGTTCGGCAATGCCGAGGCGACCTATTTGTTGGCCAAAAAGATGATCGAAGCCGGGGCCTGCGCGCTCCAGATCGAAAATCAGGTTTCGGACGAAAAGCAATGCGGCCACCAGGACGGCAAAGTTACCGTGCCGCATGAGGACTTCCTCGCGAAGATCCGCGCGATCCGCTACGCCTTCATGGAAATGGGCGTTGAAGACGGGATCATCGTTGCCCGCACGGACTCGCTCGGTGCCGGGTTGACCAAGCAGATCGCGGTCACTCGCGAAGCCGGTGACATCGGCGATCAGTACAACAGCTACCTCGACTGCGAAGAAGTGACCGCAATCGGTCACGGCGACGTGCTGATCAGCCGCGACGGCAAGCTGCTCAAGCCAAAGCGGCTGCCCAGCAACCTGTTCCAGTTTCGCAGCGGAACCGGCGAAGACCGCTGCGTGCTCGATGGCATCAACTCGCTGCAGAACGGCGCGGATCTGTTGTGGATCGAAACTGAAAAGCCGCACATCGGCCAGATCGGCGGCATGGTCAGCCGCATTCGCGAAGTGATCCCGAATGCCAAGCTGGTTTACAACAATTCGCCCAGCTTTAACTGGACTCTGAACTTTCGTCAGCAAGTCTATGATATATGGGCCGAAGCGGGTAAGGACCTTGCCGCCTATGACCGCGCCCGGTTGATGAGTGTCGACTATGACACCACCGATCTGGCAATCGAAGCCGATGAGCGGATCCGCACGTTCCAGCGCGATTCAGCGGCGCAGGCTGGAATTTTCCACCACCTGATCACGCTGCCAACCTATCACACGGCTGCGCTCAGCACCGACAATCTGGCCAAAGAATACTTCGGGGATGCCGGGATGCTGGGCTACGTCAAAAACGTCCAGCGCGAAGAAATCCGCCAGGGCATCGCCTGCGTCAAGCATCAGAACATGAGCGGCAGCGACATTGGCGATGACCACAAGGAATACTTTGCCGGGGAAGCCGCGCTGAAAGCCGGCGGTGCCCACAACACGATGAACCAGTTCGCGGCATAAAAGCTGCGGTCGGGAACCAATTTGCGGCCTGAAACCGGGCCACTCCAATCTCCTGGGGAGGAGAAACGATGACCGTCGGGGCGCCCCTTTCGTCCCGGCGGTCATCAACTTTTTCGAAACCATAATTCCAAACCCGCCGGTTAACCTTCGTCGGCTAGTCAATCCCTTATGCGCAGATCCGCCCCGACCTTGCCGATTTCACCACAACAGCTGAAGCATTTCGCTGCGGCGACGATGGCGATCACCGTTTTGCTTGCGCTGTTCGCAGGCGGGGATGGCGGCGGGCTGGCGGCTGATATCGAGGCCCGCGAAGTGCGGAACCAGCTGATTGAAACCGAAACCGCCAAGCTTGGCACCAAACAACTCAAGGCCAACCTCAAGCTCAAAGATAGCGCCAAATCGCAATTCTCATTCTCAGATGGGGGCGAAGTGGTTGATACGGCTGGCGAATGGGGCGGTGGCGGTGGCGGCGGGGCGGCTCGCCCTGCCCAACGCCAAGCCCGCGATGCACCCTCGATCCAACCGCAATTACCCAGATCCCCCGGCCAAAGCGTCACAATCGCCGGGGCCGAAGGTGTTCCCGATGGGGCTAAGCACGAAGCGGATCGCGCCAAGAAAACTCCGAAGAAACAGGTCGACACCAAGCCTGTGACCGAACCAACCAAGGACGACCTCGACCGGGCGATGGAAGCATCGCGGCAACGCTCAAACGGCGGCGATGCCGGGCCTGGTGAAGACTAGAAGCATTTCCGCGCTGATTTTTTTGGCGTAGCTGCGGGTTCGAACGCTAACGCCCTCAGGGTGATACGACTGGCTTTCACCGGCGCGGCATCAACCGGATTGCCGATGCGCTCAATGCTTCGGATGCAGTGCCGATCACCTTGTCTACCTCTGGCGCCCAGTAGGGGCTGTGGAGCCCCGGCAGCACCCGGCCCTCACGCTTGGCCGCCTCAATCTCGCTGGCCGGACGGCCGCCAACCCAGAACAGCAGGCTTTTGATGCTGTCAGGATCGGCCCGCCGAAACTCGCCAAAATCCTCACCAGCCATGGTCGGGCCGACGATCGCAACGGCTCCGGTGCCAAATATGCCAGTATAAAAATCGGCGAATTCGCGCGAGAAATCGGGCGTGTTCCAGGTTGCCCGGGTATAGTTATCCTGCACGACCACAATTGGCAGCCGGTCCGGCGCCACGCCTGCCGCCTCAGCCTCGGCCTTGGCGATCCGGCGAATCCCGTTCAGCAGATGCGCGCGACTTTCGTCAGAGTAAGACCGAACGGTCAGCTGCAAGTTCGCCTCGTCCGAGATGATGTTGTGTTTGGCGCCCGAGTGAAAGCTGCCGACGGTAACGACCGCAGGTTCAAACGGGCTCTTTTCGCGGCTAATCAGCGTTTGCAGCCGCATCACAATCGCGCTGCCGATCACGATCGGGTCCTTGGTCAGGTGCGGATAGGCCCCATGCCCGCCCTCACCCCGGATTTTGATATTGACCGAATCGACATTGGCCAGCGCAAAGCCCGGTGTAACCCCGATCGTGCCCGAGGGCAGATCAGCGCTGTCATGGAAACTCAGCACGAACTGCGGCTTGGGGAAACGGGTATAAAGGCCGTCCTTGAGCATTTCCAGCGCCCCAAGCCCCAGCTCTTCGGCCGGTTGCCCGATCATCACCAACGTACCCGACCAGTGATCCTTGGACGAAGCCAGCAACCGTGCGGTTTCGATCCACGCGGTCATGTGGGTATCGTGCCCGCAGGCGTGCATTACGCCGCTTTCAACCCCGGCGGTCGAAGTTCCGCGGATTTTGCTGGCATAAGCCAGCCCGGTCTGTTCGGTCACCGGCAAGCCGTCCATATCGGCACGGATCAGGACAACCGGGCCGGGGCCGTTTTTGAGTACCGCAACTACGCCAGTCTGGCCGACGCCTTCGGTCACCGTAAACCCAGCCTTGCGCGCGGCATCGGCCATGATTTTGGCGCTGCGGTGCTCTTGGAACGACAGTTCAGGATTGGCGTGGAGATCGCGGTAAATCGCCATGAGGCCGGGCATATCGGCCTGAATGCGGGCGCGCAGCGGTGGGGTGTCGCCCGAAGCGGCAGCTTGCGGCAGGGCGATGAGCGCGGCAAGCGCGGCGATGGAGGCGGTGACTGTGCGGTTCATGACGCAGAGCCTAAGCGGCTTCACAAACTTCGGCAATGGTGCCCCTGGCCCGACTCGAACGGGCACGTCTCTCAACAAACGATTTTGAGTCGTTCGCGTCTACCATTCCGCCACAGGGGCATTCTTGTTTGTGCGCTTATCCGGCCTTTAGCGCGCCTGCAATCGCCTTGTGCAAACGCGAGTGCAAAGTATCGTTTCCGGCCAGGACCTGCTTTTCACAAATCGGCTGCGAAATGCCGCGCCAATCGGTCACGAAACCGCCGGCTTCGCGCACCAGCAAGCACCCGGCTGCCGTATCCCATGAATTCAGATCGCTTTCCCAGAACGCATCAAAGCGCCCGGCAGCGACCCACGCCAGATCAAGCGAGGCTGCGCCAAAGCGGCGGATGCCCGCGACCTGCGGGGCTAGCGCGGCATAGATCCGGCTCCATTCCGCGCTGTCGCCCCGGCCCGAAAACGGAATGCCCGTTGCGATCAGGCTCTCGTCGAGATGCCGCCGTGCCGAAACGCGCAGGCGCCGATCCTGCAGCCAGGTCCCGCGGGTCTTTTCGGCCCAGAAGCTTTCGTCGGTAATCGGCTGATAAACCAGCCCCGAGCTCACTTCGCCCCAGCCCGAACCATCAAGCTTGGGTTCCTGGACCGCGATCGAAATCGCAAAATGCGGGATCCCGTGGAGGAAATTGCTGGTCCCATCGAGCGGATCAATGATGAAGCGCGGTTTGGTCGGATCGCCTTCGATCACGCCACCTTCTTCCATCACAAAGCCCCAATCGGGCCGCGCCACTTTCAGCTCGTCCCACAGGGTGCGCTCGGCGCGCTGATCAGCCTTGGAGACGAAATCGGCCGGACCCTTGCGGGATACCTGAAGATGCTCGATTTCACCAAAGTCGCGGCGCAGACGCTGGCCAGCCTTGCGGGCCGCCTTTTCCATCACGCGGATAATGCCGGATACTACTGCCATGGTCTGGTTCAGTCCGCCTTGCTGACGTAGGTGCGTTCGTAGACGTCAACGATGATCCGGGTGCCCGCTGCGATATGCGGCGGCACCATCACGCGCACGCCGTTATCGAGCATGGCTGGCTTGTAGCTGGACGACGCCGTCTGGCCTTTGACCACGGCATCCGCCTCGACAATCATGGCTTCGATCTGGGCCGGAAGTTCGACGCTGACCGGGCGTTCTTCCCACAGCTCGAGCACCACTTCCATTCCGTCTTGCAGGAACGCAGCAGCGTCGCCGATCAGGTCGGTCGGCAGATTGATCTGCTCAAAATTGTCCTTGTCCATGAACACCAGGGCATCGCCATCGGTGTACAGGTATTGGAAATCCTTGGTATCAAGGCGAACCTTTTCAACCGTGTCCTGGCTGCGAAAGCGGACATTGGTTTTGCGGCCGTCAATCAGGTTCTTCATCTCGACCTGCATGAACGCCCCGCCCTTACCGGGCTGGGTGTGCTGGATCTTGGCGACCTTCCAGATGCCTTTTTCGTATTCGATGATATTGCCGGGACGGATGTCCACGCCGCTAATCTTGGCCATGATGCCTGCCTTCGGAAGATGAGAAAGAACCCGGCTGCAAGGCCGGAAGGTTCGCGCCCTTAGCGCGGGCAAGCGCGCTGGGCAAGTGTAGCGCGCGTGCCCGAGCGGTGCTAGGGTGGGCGTTATGTTGAAATATGCCTTACCAGCGGCGCTGCTCGCATTGTCTGCCGCTGCGCTTGCCGTGCCGGGCGGGCCGATCGATGTCCTCGCCCCGGCCGTTTATCAGTGCGAAATGCCCGGCGATGCTGGCGGACCGACCGGGTACCGCGTGATTGGCGAAGACTTCACCGTCGTCAATTCAAACACCTATTACACCGCCGACGGCCGCGGCACATATTTGTTGACGGGGAACCTGCTGGTCCTGACCAGCGGGCCAAAGCGCGGTCAGAAATATAACCGGATCAGCGACAATTTTCTTCGCAAACTAGGCCCCGACGGCAAAGATAGCGCGCTGCGCTGTGTCCGCCGGGTCATCAACAATTCGGGCGGAACCGGCTGCATTGATCCGGCTAGCGGAGACCAACTGGCGCGCTGCATCGCTCCTAACAGCACTAAGCCGCTGTCAGGGCCCGCCGCTTTGTAGCCGCATAGGTCCCCCACAACAGCGCCACCATCACCGCCACACCGATCCATTCGGCGGTCGCGGCAAAATCATCGCCCATGATCGCCAGTTTGGCCGGATCGCCGAACACACCGACCGCCCCGGCAAAGGCCAGTCCGAACAAGCTGTCCCCCACCACCAGTCCGGTTGCCAGCAAAACCCCAAGCCGTTCGGTAAATTTTGGCCGAGCCGTGCCCGCCGCCATCCGGTTCCAGAAGTGGCCGATGATCGCGCCGATCACCGTTGGTAGGACCAGCGTCGCGGGCAGATAGATCCCCATCGCCACGGCCAGCGGCGGCAGCTTGCCTTTACTGGTTTTGCGTAGTCCTTCGTCAATCGCAATCAGGACCGCGCCGATCCCTGCGCCCAGCCAGATCAGATCCCAGCGCATCGATCCGCCCAGCACCCCTTGGGCAATGGCTGCAAACAGCGAGGCTTGCGGTGCGGCAAGCGCGTTTGGCCCGGCACCCGGCGCCCCGGCAAAACCAAAGCTGGTGGCGAGCAATTGCAGCACCGGCGGCAAGATCAGCGAACCAGCAATCACCCCGATGATCAACGCGACTTGCTGCTTCCAAGGGGTGGAACCGACCAATTGCCCGGTCTTGAGATCCTGCAAATTGTCATTCGCGATAATCGCGATCCCAAAAACGAACGAAACGAGGAACAGCGCAAAGGCGACCAGTGGCGCGCGCAGATCAGCCGCTACGTCATCCCCAAACATCGCGCCGACCAGCACCGAGGCAATCAGGATCGACAGAATTCCAACCCCTGAAACCGGGCTGTTCGACGTACCAACCAGTCCGGCCATGTACCCGGTGACCACCGAGGTAAAAATCCCCACCACCACAATAAATACCAATGACAGCGCCAAAACCGCCGGGATTGACGCGGCCAGCGGCCCGCCTTGGACGAATTGCCAAACCAGAAAGAGGATCGGCAGGAGCATCGCTACGCTAACCCCCAGAACCCAGTTTCCCGGCATATCGCGCTCGGTCAGCGCAATCTCCGCCCCGGCTTTGCGCGCCCGCGTCGTCGCCGCAATGCCGGCAAGTCCGCGCAGGATCGAACCTGTGATCCGGATCAACGCCCACAGCGCCGCAATCGCCATTGCACCGGCCCCAACGATCCGCACCTGCTGGCCAAACACGGCCCCGACGACTTCTTCTCCAGTGCCGGGCAAACCCGCACTGAGCAGCGGGAGCAGCATCAGCTTGCCGAGCACTAGCCCAGCCAGCATCGACAGTCCGGTGGCAAGTCCGATCAGGTGGCCAATCGCAATCAGGCCGAGCGACATGGTCGAGCCCATCGTGGCGTAGCCCGCACCGAATTTGAACACCTTGGCGACTTCCCCGGCAGCAAGCCGGAGCATGGTCAGCACGCCGAATACGGCCCCGGCGATCGCGCCGAGCAGGATCGTGGAAAGACCAGCCTGGTTCTCGCTCGCACCGGCGGCATCGCCCATCCCGACCCGCAGGATTTCCGCGCCTGCAACGCCTTCGGGGTAGGGCAGGTCGCTGTCGACCACCAAGGCCCGGCGCATCGGCACCGATACCATCACGCCCAGAATTCCGCCCGTCGCGCAGACCAGCATGGTTTCCCAATAGGGAATGCTTTGCCACCAGCCAACGATCACAAAGCCGGGCAGAACGAACACCATCGTCGCAACCGCCCCGGCTGCGCTACCGATAGTCTGGACGATATTGTTTTCGACAATAGTCGCACCGCCCAAGGTCCGCAGGATCGCCATCGAGATAACCGCCGCCGGGATTGCGGTCGAAAATGTCAGCCCGACCCGCAGGCCAAAATAGACATTTGCGGCGGTGAACAAAAACGTCAGCAGGCCGCCTAGGATAACAGAGCGAACAGTCAATTCACGTGGCGTCATGTGAGATCCCCTCGGCCGCTGGTCGCGAGGTGATGGCACAAAGTTCTATGAAGGCAAAACCGCGCCTCAGTTTCCGGCGATCGCCTTGTGGAAAGCTTGCACGGCTGCCGCCTCGTCTGCGCCCCAGACGGCGTGCGAAACCGCGAGGAAATCGGCTCCGGCAGTTATCAGTGACGGGCAATTTTCCGGCGTAATCCCGCCGATTGCAACGCACGGCATTTCAAAGATCGCCTGCCACCATTCCAGCAGGTCAATTCCGGCCTGATGTTCTGTCAGCTTGGTCTGGGTTGGAAAGAACGCGCCAAACGCGACATAATCCGCCCCCGCCTCGCCCGCTTCCATCGCCAGGTGGCGGCTATCGTGGCAGGTTACGCCGACCTGAGCATCACGTCCCAGCCGCTCGCGCGCTTCGGCCACGGTGCCATCCGACTGCCCCAGATGTACGCCATCTGCACCAAGCCGTTTGGCCAGCCCGATCGAATCGTTGATGATAAACGCCACTTCCCGTTCTGCGCAGATCGCCTGAAGCGGTTCGGCCAACCGGGCGGCTTCGTGTTCGTCCTTGTCTTTGACGCGGAACTGAAACGCCGCGACCGGCCCCGCATCCAGCGCGCGGGCCAGCCGGTCAGGGAAAACGCCAGAAACATCGAGCGGAGAGATCAGGTAGAGTTGGCAATCGTTCATCCGGGCGCTCTAGCCCGGAGCGTGCCCAAGGCCAAGTGTTCCGGAACCATTCAGTCCCCGCGTGTTAAAGTTGCTGATGAACAAGCGATTTGCCCCCCTCACCATCACCGCCGCGCTGCTGGCAGGTTGTGTCACTTTGCCGCCCGTTGCCGATGATGGTTCGTCGGAGGTCCGGCTGGGCCAGCGCGCCAATCTTGGCGGGCCGATTGTCACCCCGCTGCGGGTGCTCGAAGACAGCCGCTGCCCGATGGAAGCGCGCTGTGTCTGGGCCGGGCGGGTTCGGCTGGAAGTACTGATCGAGCTGGGTTCTGGAACCACGGTGCGCGAATTGGCCAGCGATAAGCCGCTGCAAATCGCCGATGGCCAGCTTGCGCTGATCGGCACGATGCCGCCCAAAAGCACCCAGCGCGTTATTGCGCCGGGTGATTACCGCTTTTCGCTCCGATTCAGCGGCGGTCTTTAGGCGATTGAGCCGGCATAGATCGCATCGATTGCCTCAGCCAATGCGGCGTCGAATTCCGCATCACTCATCTGGTGGCGCAAGTCTTCGAGCAGGGCCCGGCTGAAGCTGGCGATAATGCCGTTGTTCTTGGCCAATTCCGCGCAGGCTTGGGGCCGCTGGAACCCGCCTGACAGTGCAACCACCCGCAACACTTTAGGATGGCAGGTCAGCGCATCAAACGTGCCCGCCACCACCGGCAGGCTAAGCTTGAGAATCACCTGCTGGTCCATCGCTTCAAGGTGCTGCAGGATCGCGTCGAGCAGGATCGCATCGCACTGGGCGCGGGTGCTGCTCTTGATGTTGATCTCGGGCTCCAGCATCGGCATCATTCCGGCCGTGAGCACCTGACGGCCCACTTCGAACTGCTGCGCAACGATAGCGGCAATCCCGGCGGTATCAGCCGAATTGATCACCGAGCGTTCCTTGGTCCCGTAAACGCCAAGCGCCTTGGCCTTGGCCAACAGCGCGTCCAGCTCGGGCATCGGCTTCATCAGCTGAACACCGCTGGCCTCGTCTTCCAGGCCCTTGTCGATCTTGATGAAGGGGATGATCCCCTTATCGGCCAGCGCAGTGGGAACCGGCTTGCCCCCAGCCAGACCATCCATCGTCCGCTCAAACAGGATCGCGCCGAGCACTTTGTCACCGGTGAACACCGGCGAAGTGATGATCCGTTCGCGCATCGCGTGGATCAGATCGAACATTCCCGCTTCGCTGTCCCACGCATCGTCGCCGATCCCGTATCCGGCCAGTGCCTTTGGCGTAGAGCCACCGGACTGGTCGAGCGCGGCGATAAAACCGTTACCGGCGGCCAGCTTGGCGGTCATTTCGGCGAAGTTCATGGCAGCGCATCCCTGTGATTGCATACGTATGTTTTGCGGTGCCAATAGCGGTCATGCTGCATTGCCGCAACCACACTTAAGCGTATTTTTTCAGGCTTGTTGCAGCGCCACTACGCCGGGCAGCTGCTTGCCTTCCATCCATTCAAGGAAGGCACCGCCAGCGGTCGAGATATAAGTGAAATCGCCTGCCACCCCGGCTTGGTTGAGCGCGGCGACGGTATCGCCTCCGCCTGCCACCGAAGCCAGCGCGCCTTCGCGGGTCAGCGCCGCAGCGCTTTTGGCCAGCGCCACGGTGGCGGTATCGAACGGCGCTGTCTCAAACGCGCCCAGCGGCCCGTTCCAGACCAGCGTGCGGCAAGTCTTGAGGACATCGGCCAAGGCTTCGGTCGCAAGCGGCCCAATATCGAGGATCATCTCGTCCGCCGCGACCTCGTGAACGTTGCAGATCCGCAAAGATGCCGGATTGGCGGCGAATTCCTTGGCCACCACTACGTCATAGGGTAGATGCACAGTGCAGCCGGATTTTTCGGCCGCGTCCAGAATGGCTTCACAGGTTGCCGCCAGTTCGTGCTCGCACAGCGATTTGCCGACATTTACGCCGCGCGCCGCCAGAAACGTGTTGGCCATTCCGCCGCCGATAATCAGATGATCGACCTGCGTCACCAGATGGGTCAGCACGTCGAGCTTTGACGATACTTTTGCCCCGCCAACAACCGCCGCGACTGGCCGCTGCGGAGTGCCCAGCGCGGCCTCCAGCGCTTTCAGCTCGGCTTCCATTGCGCGGCCCGCATAGGCCGGGAGCAGGTGCGCCAGCCCTTCGGTGCTGACATGGGCACGGTGCGCAGCGGAGAAGGCATCGTTGACGTAAAGATCAGCGTTGGCGGCAATCGCCTGCGCCAGTGCAGGATCGTTGGCTTCCTCACCCTTCCAGAACCGGGTATTTTCGAGCAGCGCAATGTCGCCCGGCTGCAGGATCGCCAGTGATTGCCTGACCACATCCCCAGCGATTTCCGGCACGAACATCACTTCGCGGCCCAGCACCGCCTGCACCGCGTCGAGCGTCATCGACACCGACATAGTAGAGACTTTCTCACCCTTGGGCCGTCCAAAATGGGCCAGCAGCAGCACCTTGGCGCCTTTGTCAGCCAGTTCGAGGATCGTCGGAGCGGCAGCCCGCACCCGGGTATCGTCGGTGACCGTCACCCCTTGCATCGGCAGGTTGAGGTCAACCCGGACAAGCACAACCTTGCCGGTCAGATCACCGAGATCATCGAGGGTGCGAAACTTGGTCATACTGGCATCCTTAGTCCCCCTCCCGCTTGTGGGAGAGGGGATAAATCAGATCAACTTACCCATCGCCCCGGCGGTATCGACCATCCGGTTGGAAAAGCCCCATTCGTTATCATACCAGCTGAGCACGCGAACCAGCTTGCCGTCGATGACGGTCGTTTCCAGACTGTCGATCGTGCTGGAAGCGGCGCAGCCGTTATAATCGATCGATACCAGCGGCTCGTCGGAATAGCCCAGCACGCCTTTCAGCGCGCCTTCGCTGGCTGCTTTGAGCAAGGCGTTGACCTCTTCCTTGGTCGTATCGCGCTTTGGTTGGAAAGTCAGATCGACCACCGAGACGTTCGGGGTCGGGACGCGGATCGCGCTGCCATCCAGTTTGCCTTTCA
The DNA here is from genome assembly GCA_043756025.1 of Novosphingobium sp. Taxonomy (GTDB): domain Bacteria; phylum Pseudomonadota; class Alphaproteobacteria; order Sphingomonadales; family Sphingomonadaceae; genus Novosphingobium. Next base: position 23,193 of record JAYURW010000142.1, read on the forward strand.
GTTCAGGCAACACTTCACCGACCGCGCGGGCAGCGCCGGTGGTAGTGGGGATCATGCTCATCCCGGCGGCACGGGCGCGGCGCGGATCTTCGTGGATCTGATCGAGGATTTTCTGATCGTTGGTATAGGCATGGACCGTGGTCATCAGCCCGCGCTCAATCCCGATTGCATCGTTCAGCACTTTGGCAAACGGCGCGAGGCAGTTGGTGGTGCAGCTGGCGTTGGAAACGATGGTGTGGCCGGCTTCCAGTTTGTCATGGTTGACCCCGAACACCACGGTCAGATCAACGCCCTTGCCGGGAGCCGAAATCAGGACCTTCTTGGCCCCTGCTGCCAGATGCTTTTCGCAACTTGCCCGGTCGGTGAAAAAGCCGGTGCATTCCATCGCGATGTCGATCCCATTGGCGCCATGCGGCAGGTTCGCCGGATCACGCTCTGCGGTCACCTGAATGCGCTTGCCGTTGATGATCAGATCGTTGCCATCAACTTCGACCGTGCCTGAAAAAGCGCCGTGGACGCTGTCGCGCTGAAACAGCATCGCGTTGGCCTGAGCCGAGGCGAGATCGTTGATCGAAACCAGTTCGATATCATGATCGGTCCGTTCCAGAATGGCCCGGGCGACATTGCGCCCAATGCGCCCGAAACCGTTGATCGCAACCTTGATTGCCATGGAATGATCTCCTCTTAGAGGCCCAATCGGGCCGTGATCTGCGGAACAATTGCCTCTGCTGAAAGGCCAAAATACGAATAGAGCTGATCAGCCGGAGCCGAAGCACCAAACCGGTCGATCCCGAAGTTCAGGCCATCGTGCCCGGTGAAGCGTTCCCACCCCGTCGTCACCCCGGCTTCGATCGAAACCTTGAGCGCATCTGCTGGAAGCAGCTCGGCGCGGTAGGCGGCATCCTGCTGCACGAACAGCTCGGCGCAAGGCATCGAGACGACATCGGCGCCAATCCCAGCTGCTTCGAGCTGGACGGCACAGGCCATGGCGATTTCGACTTCCGACCCGGTCGCGACCAGCACAACTTGGCGCGCTGCATCAGCCGTTTTCAGGCGGTAGGCCCCTTTCGCACTGAGCATTCCGGCGCTGGTCCGCAGCTGCGGCAAGTTCTGACGCGACAACGCAAGCACCGATGGTGTGCTTTCGGCCTGCAAAGCGAGCGCCCAGCATTCCGCCGTTTCGATCACATCGGCCGGGCGGAATACGTTGAGGTTCGGGATCAGCCGCAGCGACATGACGTGCTCGACCGGCTGGTGGGTCGGCCCGTCCTCGCCCAGTCCGATGCTGTCATGGGTCAGGACATAGATCACTTGTGCGTGCTGGATCGCCGACATCCGGATCGCGTTGCGGCAATAGTCGGCAAAGACCAGGAACGTGCCGCCATACGGCACCACGCCGCCATGCAGCGCCATCCCGTTCATCGCCGCGGCCATGCCAAATTCGCGAATGCCATAGTGGACGTGGCGCCCGGCATAGTCAGCGGCATTGAAAGTGGCGGTGAACTTGGTTTTGGTCAGGTTAGAACCGGTAAGATCCGCCGATCCGCCCATCAGTGACGTCAGCGTTTCGGTCAGCGGGCCCAGCGCCATTTCCGAAGCCTTGCGGGTCGCCACCTTTTGCGGCGCCGCAATCAGCCCGGCGATATAATCCTCCAGCGCTGGGCCAGCCAAAGCGGCGACCCCAGCCTGGCCGGCTTCGAACCCAGCGCGCAGCGGCGAAGCCGCAAGGCGGGCTTCCCAGTCTGCGCGGGCCGCCGAGCCATTCGCGCCGAGCGAGCGCCAATCGGCCATGATTTCGGCGGGAATTTCAAATGCAGCGGATGTCCAGCCCAGGGCAGCGCGGGTGGCGGCGACTTCATCGGCCCCGAGCGGTGCGCCGTGGACGTTGTGGGTGCCCTGCTTGCTTGGCGCGCCTTTGCCGATCACCGTTTTGCAGGCGACCAGCGAAGGGCGCGGATCTGCAGCGGCCTCAGCCAAGGCGCGAGCGATATCGGCAAAATCATGGCCATCGCAGCGGGTAACGTGCCAGCCGCTGGCAGTATAGCGCGCGGAAATGTCCTCGCAGGTGGACAAAGCGGTATCGCCATCGATGGTGATATCGTTATCGTCCCACAGCACGTTGAGGCGGCCGAGCTTGAAATTGCCGGCCAGGCCAACCGCTTCGTGGTTGATCCCTTCCATCAGGCAGCCGTCGCCGGCCACCACCCAGGTTCGGTGATCGACCAGCTCATCGCCGAACTGCGCATTGAGATGCCGTTCGGCCATTGCCATGCCGACCGCCATTGCCAGTCCCTGACCGAGCGGCCCGGTGGTGCATTCAACCCCGGCCAGCTCGGTGTTTTCGGGATGCCCGGCGCAGGGACTGTGAAGCTGACGAAAGTTGCGGATGTTGTCTATCGTTGGCGCGGCATAGCCGGTCAGATGCAACAGCGAATAAATCAGCATCGAACCATGCCCGGCTGAGAGCACGAACCGGTCGCGGTCCGGCCATTTCGGCGCGGCAGGATCAAACTTCAGAAATTGTGAATAGAGCACGGTCGCCACATCGGCCATGCCCATCGGCATCCCCGGATGGCCCGAATTGGCAGCCTGGACCGCGTCCATCGAAAGCGCACGAATGGCATTGGCCATGGGTGCGAGGCGGGCGGTATCGAGGCTCATCGGCATTGGCTCCTGAAAATCGCAGGATTGTCGCGGCGATTCGGCGCGAGGTCTCCTTTGCCAAGCAGCCGCCCCCCGTCAAGGCGGGGCATTGCTGCGGGCTTCGCAAAGTGGGGGAAATACTGGTGCCAACGCTTTGCCGGGCAAGTTTTTTGCGCTAGCCCGTTTGAATGGAAGACAACCGCAGCAGCCGCGCGCTCGCGCGGATCGACCACGCGCTGGACCGGATCGAAGCCGCTGCGCGCCAGCCAAAACCCGTTTCTGCGCCGCCTGCCGGGGATGCCAATTTTGACCAGCTGCGAACGCGGCACGACCGGCTTCGCGCGGCCGTGCAAGATTCTTTGGGGCAACTCGATCAGTTGATCGAAGGGACACAGGGGTGATCGGGCGATGAGCAATGTCACGCTGCAAATCGGCGGCCGGTCCTATCTGGTGGCCTGCGCCGAGGGTGAGGAAGACCACGTTGACGCGCTGGGGCGCCTGATCGGTGAGAAAGTTCAGACCATCGGCACCGGCCATAACGAAGTGCGGCAACTGCTGTTTGCTGCGCTGCTGCTGGCGGACGAATTGCAGGAAAGCCGCGGGCGCGGTGGCTCTGGTGCCGCCCCTAGCGCAGCCGTTGCGGGGCCAGATCAATCCGCCGCGCTTGAGGCAATTGCCGACCGGCTTGAAAAATGCGCCTCTGCCCTTGAGGGTTGATGGCTTTGCGCCTATCTATGGAAATGACGGGTACTGCCCGGTGCGAGCCTTCGAAAATCCCTGAGGCTATAAGTAAAATCCAATGGGGGCTGTCCCTGGCAGGATCTTGGTCCGGCACACATGGTTCCCACCTGACGTGAACGCGTCAGAGGATTTCCCGGCAACGGCCCACGGTGGTCCCGTCACCCACCTTCCCCAGCGGAGCCATGCGTGATTGATAAAAAGCAGCTTCGCGCCGAATTGAAGCGCCGCCGCGCGGATCATGTCGCGGCAATTCCCAGTTTCCAGCACGCCCTGCTGTTTCGCCGCCCACCAGCGCCGATTGCAGAGCTTGTGCCCGAAGCCGTTGTCATCGGGTTGTACCATGAAATGGCCAACGAGGCCCCGGCCTCGAACTATGCCCGCTGGTTTCACGAGCAGGGACACCGCATCGCCCTGCCCTGGCTTGCCGATCGCGCCGCCCCGATGGTTTTTCGTGAATGGACCAATCCGTTTGATGACGAAACGCTGAAACCCGATCCATTCAAAGCGCGGCAGCCGGCCGCCGATGCCGCGTTGCTGGTGCCCGATGTGGTATTCTGCCCGCTGCTCGGATTCACCAGTCAAGGCGGTCGGATTGGCTATGGCGCCGGGCATTTTGATCGCTGGCTGACGGCGCACCGTCCGCGCCTCGCGATCGGGCTGGCCTGGGACTGCCAGTTGGAAGAAGGCCTGCCGATCGAACCGCACGATGTGCCGATGCACGCCGTTATCACCCCCACACGCCTATACGGACCCTTCTGATGCGCACCGAGCCGACCCTGAGAATCCCTTTTGGCGTGCTTGGCCTGTTCGCCGCGCTGTTGCTCTATGGCGCACTGATTGCGCGCACGATCGCGCCGTTGATTGCCGATTGGCCTGCGCTGGGGCAAACGCCGGTTTATATCCTGCTAGGCGTGATCTGGCTGCTGCCGCTCAAACGGTTTCTTATCTGGATGGAAACCGGGCGCTGGCGCTAAGCCAGTTTCGGGCTTAGCTTCCCTGTAAACCGGGGAACAGCTCATGAAACGCAAATTTGGCATCGCTATCGCGGTTCTGGCCGTGTTGGCCGGGCTGGTGCTGCTGTTTGGACGCGGCTGGCTGGCTGAGCGGGCCTTTCAATCTGCGCTCGATAATACCGTCGGGGTCGATCAATCGGCCAAGCTTGGCGATGGCCTCCACGTCTACGTTTGCGGGTCAGGATCGCCGATGCCGGATGCGATGCGCGCCGGGCCTTGCTTGGCGGTGCTGGCGGGCACTCAAGCGTTTGTGTTCGATGCCGGGTCGGGTTCGATCCGCAAGTTGCAGCGGATGGGCTTTCCGATGCCCAAACTGCAGGCTGCGTTCCTGACCCACCTGCATTCCGATCACATCGACGGATTAGGCGAGCTGTTGCTGCAAGCCTGGGTGGCCGGCGGGCGCGCGGCGCCGCTGCCGGTTTATGGCCCGGATGGCACCGACAAAGTCATCGCCGGGTTCAATGCGGCCTATACCGCCGACCTAAGCTACCGCGTGGCCCACCACGGACCGAAGATTGTCCAGCCCAGCGGCTTTGGCGGAGCGGCGCAGGTTATCGCGCTGGCAGACGGCACCGATGCCCAGGTGGTTTATGATGCGGGCGGGGTGAAAATCACCGTCATCCGGGTCAATCACGCGCCAATCGCGCCCGCGTTCGGTTACCGGATCGATTACAAGGGCCGCTCGGTCAGCCTATCGGGTGATACGGTTTATTCGCCCAGTTTTGTCGCCGCCAGCAAAGGGGCCGACCTGATGCTGCACGAAGCGCTCAACAAGCAGATGATCGCCGCGCTCGGCAAGAAACTGGCCGAACGGGGGCAGGCCAAGAACGCCCAGATCATGACCGATATCCAGAATTACCACGCCAGTCCTGAAGACGCGGCGCGCTCAGCGCAGGAAGCAGGAGTGCAGGCGCTGGTGCTTTACCACCTCGTCCCGGCCCCGCCCGTCCGGTTGATCGAACCGCTGTTTTTGGGGCAGGCGCCAAAGCTGTTTGGCGGGACGTTGAAGCTGGCCAAAGATGGCATGATCATCAGCCTGCCCGCAGGCGGGAAGGCCGTGAATTTCAGTTCAGCGTGGTAAGAAAATTCCCAAGTGGCGCGAGTGACGGGGCTCGAACCCGCGACCTCCGGCGTGACAGGCCGGCACTCTAACCATCTGAGCTACACCCGCGCAGCCACTTGGGAGCAGGGCCACTAGGACAGCGCGCCGGGGCTGTCAACAGCGTTCGAAAGCGAACGGCAGCGGCCCCGCGTGGCTGACTGGTAACTATCGATTCCGCCGACTTTGCAGGGCCAAATCCGCGGCTGATGCCCTTTGCGGAGCCCCGCATTAACCATTCCTTTGCCCGGATTTGCGATCACGTGCCTCGCTTCAACACGAAGCGCTGAATTTCTCGGGGGCCCGATCAACGTGACCATTCGCCGCATGCTGGCAAAGCTTGTCTGTTCCATCGCGCTTGCCGCACCGCTGGCCGCTGTAGCCGCACCGTTGGTGGCGCTCGACAGCGCGGTCTATGTTGAACGGGTCGTGCCGCAAAAGGGCCGGATGCTGCAACCCGCCAGCGTGCTGAAGCGCGGTGACCGGGTAGTCTATGTGGTCAGCTGGACCCGGATGGGCGGCCAAGGCGGCTTTACCGTCACCAACCCGCTGCCGAAAAAAGTCTATTACCAAGGCAGCGCCGATGGCCGCGAGGAAGTCTCGCTTGATGGCGGGCGCAGCTGGGGCAAATTGGACGCGCTGCGGGTCGCTGACCGCCTCGCCACGCCAGAAGATGTCACCCATGTACGCTGGCGGGTGCCCGCCAATGAAGCGGCGCGCGGGTCTGGACAGATCACCTATTCGGCGATTGTGCGCTAACTAGCAGTCCTCGTACTTCCAGTTCCGCCGTTTCCCTTCAGCGATCCATGCCGCCGCCTCGGCAATCCGCTTGGCACGCGTCGCCTCGGCTTTGGCGGTGGTGATCCATTCGAGGTATTCGCGCCGCGCACCGGGCGGGAAGGCGTCAAAGCATTCGCGCGCGCTGGGCATGGCATCCAACGCAGCCACAAAATCATCCGGCATGGGAATTTCTGCTTTGGGCACGCGCGCCGCCGGTTTGGGTTTCAGTGCGGTGCCTTCGCTATCGATCCGCGCCTTGGCGGCCAGTATCCCCCGGGTAAGATCCGCGTCGGACGGCAAATCCTCGCGCGCAGCAATCTTGCCATAACCGCCCATCCCCTCGCCCTGCCGCCCCTCACCATGCAGGATAAAGGCGGTATGCGCTTTGAACGCTGCCATTCCGGCGAGGTTTTTGCCCTTATAGATAAAGTGCGGCATTCCCCACTTGAGCGCTTCATCCAGCCCCGCGACTGTCCCATGCACCAGCGCGCGCAAATGGATCAGGATCGGCTGGGCAAACGGTGCTGCCTTGGCGATGTAGGCGTCGATTTTGGGGTCGTTGGCCACCCTGCCCTCCTTCAATCCGCCAGCAGCAGCACCGGCGTTTCGATCAGCTTTTTGACTGCCTGAACAAAGCTGGCGGCATCCCAGCCATCGACCACGCGGTGATCGCAGCTGATCGAAATGTTCATCAGCTTGCGTTTCTCGATCCGCTCCCCACCCATGCCATCGGGCACAAACATCGGCCGCTCGATAATCCGGTTGGGGCCGATGATCGCGACTTCTGGCCGGTTGATCACCGGCGTGGTCGCCACTCCGCCCAAGGGGCCCAGCGAGGTAATCGTCAGCGTGGAGCCGGACAGTTCTGCGCTGGTCGCGCTGCCATTGCGGGCGGCCTCAGCCAGCCGGACAATCTCTGCGGCGAGCTGCCACAGGTTCTTGTTCTGCGCATCGCGGATCACCGGCACCATCAGCCCGCCATCGGTTTGCGCGGCCATACCCAGATGCACCGCACCGAACCGCTGGACCACGCCCGCTTCATCATCATAGCGCGCGTTGAGCATCGGGAAACCGGGCAAAGCGCGGCAGATCGCGGCGATCAGCAGCGGCAGCATGGTCAGCTTTGGCCGGTTTCCGCGCGCGGAATTGAGCTGCGCCCGCATCGCTTCCAATGCCGTGACATCGCATTCCTCGACATAGGAGAAATGCGGAATGCTGCGTTTGGACGCGGCCATATTCTCGGCAATCCGGCGGCGCAGGCCGATGACTTTGATCGTCTGGTCCACGCCCTTGGTCCCGGCAGCGCGAAAACCGCCAGCTGCGTTGTAGGCCAGAAACGCGTCGAGATCAGCGTGGCGGATGCGGCCATCCTCGGCGGGTTTTACCTGCGCCAAGTCAATGCTGAGATCGGCGGCGCGCTGGCGGACGGCGGGACTGGCGAGAACCTTGGTATGACCAGTAGAATCTTGCCCAAGCCCCGTCTTCCCTGAGTTTGTCGAAGGGCTGTCCTGTTCTTTTGGGCTGGGCGCAGGAATCGCAGAGTAGGACGGGGCTTCGACAGGCTCAGCCTGAGCGGGTTTGGGTGCAACGGTTTTGACGGGTTCAACGGTTGCAATCTCAACCTCAGCCTCATCCCCCTCAACCTCGATCACCACCAACGCCGAGCCGATTGCGACCATATCGCCCTCTTCGCCCGCGACTGAGACGACAATGCCGGTCACCGGGCTTTCCATCTCCACGGTGGCCTTGTCCGTCATCACGTCGGCTATCTTGCCGTCTTCCTCGATCCGGTCGCCCACTTTGACGTGCCAGGTGACGATTTCCGCCTCGGCGATGCCTTCGCCGATGTCGGGGAGGTTGAAGATAAATTTGCCCATGGTCGTTACGCCTTCAACAGCCGGTCAACAGCCTCGCCAATGCGGACCGGACCCGGAAAATAAGCCCATTCCAGGCTGTGCGGATAGGGGGTATCGAACCCGGTGACGCGCTCTATCGGAGCTTCGAGGTGGTAGAAGCAGCGTTCCTGAACCAGCGCGGAAAGCTCCCCGCCGAACCCACCCGTGCGCGTCGCCTCGTGGATAATCAGGCACTTGCCGGTCTTTTTTACCGAGGTTTCGATGGCTTCGATATCCAGCGGGACCAGCGTGCGCAGGTCGATAATTTCGGCATCGACGCCCTTTTCGGCCAGCACTGCCTCAGCCACATGGATCATCGTGCCATAGGCCAGCACGGTCAGCGCTTCGCCTTCCCGCACAGTCCGGGCCTTGCCCAGCGGAATCTTGTAATAGCCTTCGGGCACTTCGGCATCGGGGTGCCGCGCCCACGGCTCAACCGGCTGATCATAGTTGCCGCCAAACGGGCCGTTGTAGATCCGCTTGGGCTCAAAAAAGATCACCGGATCATTGTCTTCGATCGCCGCAATCAACAGCCCCTTGGCATCATAGGGGGTCGCTGGGATCACCGTTTTCAGTCCCGCCACATGGGTAAACAACGCCTCCGGGCTTTGGCTGTGGGTTTGCCCGCCAAAAATCCCGCCGCCAAACGGACTGCGCACCGTGATCGGGGCGATGAATTCCCCGGCTGAGCGATACCGCAGGCGCGCCGCTTCCGAAACCAACTGGTCGAGCCCGGGATAAATGTAATCGGCAAACTGGATTTCAGGCACCGGGCGCAGGCCATAAGCGCCCATCCCGACAGCCGCGCCGATGATCCCACATTCGTTGATCGGAGTATCGAACACGCGGTTTTTGCCGAAACGTTTCTGCAATCCGGCGGTGGCGCGGAACACCCCGCCGAAATAGCCGACATCCTCGCCAAACACGACGACGTTTGGGTCGCGTTCCAGCATTACTTGTAACGCTTCGTTGATCGCCTCGATCATATTGAGGCGGCGCGATGGAGTGGCGGCGCTCATGACTCTTTCCACTCCGGCCACTTGGTTCGGCGTTCCTGCATCGCTTGCTCGGCCTGCTCCTCAAGGTGCCAGGGCAGTTCCTCGTACACGTCTTCGAACATGGTGTGGAACGGATGATGCAGGCCGTGGCCCAGAATGCCGTTCTTTTCGGCTTCCTTTGTCGCGGCTTTGACCTGTTCGATCTGCTCGGCATCCATCGCAGCGTGCTGTTCGGCCGACCATTCACCCAAAACGATCAAGTGCCGCATCAGCCGCGTGATCGGATCGCCTAGCGGCCATTCCTCACGCTCATGCGCCGAGCGGTACTGCCCGGGATCGTCCGAGGTTGAATGCCCTTCGGCGCGGTAAGTGAAATGCTCGATCAAAGTCGGGCCCTGCCCGGCCCGCGCCCGGTTGGCGGCCCAGCGAACCGCGGCATAGACGGCCAGCGCATCGTTGCCATCAACCCGCAGGCCGGCAATGCCATAGCCGATCGCGCGGGCAGCAAATGTCGCCCGCTCGCCGCCAGCAAAGCCTGAAAAACTGCTGATCGCCCATTGATTGTTGACGATGTTGAACACCACCGGCGCGTTGAATACGGTGGCAAAGGTGAACGCGGCGTGGGCATCGCCCTCTGCGCTGGAACCTTCGCCGATCCAGCTGGCGGCGATCCGGCTATCGCCTTTGATCGCGCTGGCCATCGCCCACCCGGCGGCTTGCGGATACTGCGTCGCCAGATTGCCGCTGATCGAAAAAAAGCTGTGTTCGCGGCTGCAATACATGATCGGCAGCTGGCGCCCTTTCAGCTTGTCAGCCCGGTTCGAATAGATCTGGTTGACCATCTCGATCAGCGGATAACCGCGCGCAATCAGAATGCCCTGCTGGCGATAGCTAGGGAAGACCATGTCATCATCGGCAAGCGCAAAAGCCGCGGCCACGCTGGTCGCCTCTTCGCCGGTGCATTTCATGTAGAAGCTGGTTTTGCCCTGCCGCTGGCCGCGGTACATCCGGTCATCAAACGCGCGGGTCAGCGCCATGGTCCGCAGCATCCGCCGCAGGGTTTCGGGATCAAGCCCCGGATCCCAGGCGCCAACCGCTTGGTGTTCATCGTCCAGAACCCGGATCAGACCGTGGCACAGCGGATGCGTTTCTTCTGTCGGGCAGGCCTCATCGGGGCGCGGCAGCAGGCCTGCCTCTGGTATGTCGAGGTAAGAATAATCGACCGGATCGCCGGGTCGAAACGGCGGTTCTGGAACGTGCAGGCTGAGCGGCGGCAGGTTGCCGCGCTGCTGGTCCGCACTGGCTGGCCGTTTGGCCATAATTGCGCTCTCCCGCTTCAAATGCCTCCTCACAGTTATAGAAGCAAAATTTTAAAGTCGCGACATATTATTTCAAACTGGTTGCAGCGTCAACCAATCCGCCGCCCGTTCCAAAGGCGTGTTAACAGTTGCCAGCGCGGCTGCGAACTGACAAGTTCCAAGAGGGTCTGCAGGGGAGCATTTGGCGCCATGGCTTTCAGGACCTCGATTGTCGCAATCCCATTGTTGCTGTTGGGTGGCACCGTTGCCGCGCAAGACGATACCACCGCACTTCCGAACCAGAATCAACCGGAACTTTCCGGCGCGATCGAAGGCGCCGCGCTGCCGGATCGGCGCAATCCCTGCAAAAACAACAGCCCCCGCTGCCCCGATCCGATGACCGTGGATACGCTGAACACCCCCGTGTCCCAGAACCTGCCGCCACCCGACGCCAAGCCGACTGGGATTAAGCGCAAACCGGCCAAGACCACCTATAAGGTGGTGCTGTTTCAGGATGGCAAGCTAATCCAGATCAGAAAGAAAAAGCGGCGTCCGGTGCGCGTTGGCGGCAATACGTTTGCCGCACAGCCCGGCGATACCCCGTGGATGGCGCAGATCCAGCGGCCAGTCTTTGTCCGCAGTTTGACCGCCAGAGCATTGCAATGGGACGAGCGGCAGTACTGCGGCGGGGCCAAGATCGCGCCAAACTGGATCGTCACGGCGGCCCACTGCCTTAACGATAGCGGACTTGATATCGCCAAAGCCGGGTACCGGGTCCGGCTGGGAATGCATGATATTCGGGCCGGGAGACAAGGCGCCAGTTACAGGATCGTTCGGGTGATCGAACACCCTAACTATGGCCGCCCCAGCCGCTATGCCAACGATATCGCGCTGATCCAGTTCGCTGCCGACGACCAGACCGCGCAAGCCCAGCGAACCTGGATTGAAACCATCGCGGTCGATCCCGATCAGGTCGGTGTGCGAAAATTTGGCGGGCAAGAAGCCTGGTTTTTTGGCTGGGGCGTTACCAACACCCAAAGCCCATCCGCCGGTCTGCGCTATGGTAAAATCAAATTGGAAGCCGACACCGGCTGCTCAAACTACCGGATTGCGTTGTGCGGACGCGGCCTTGGCGCGACCGGATCAACCCAGTGTCATGGCGATAGCGGCGGACCGCTGGTGGTCCATCAGGGCAGCGAGCCAATCTTGATCGGGCTGGTAAGCCACAATACAGGATCACAGCGCTGCGGGGTCAACCAAAAGCAAGGTGTGTTTACCCGCGTCGCAGCCTATCGTGGCTGGATCGAAGGTTATACCGGCCGCCTAGCCGCTCCATCACGGGCAATCCAGCGGCGCTGACCTGCCAACAATTCGGCACCGGGACAGGCCCTTGCCCATCCCGGCGCTGGAATTCGTTTACGGCTTGATCGGGTTGCCGTTGGGATCGCCTTCGTCGGTTGCAGCGGCGCCGGCATCGGTGCCTTCGCTGGCAGCGGCGGTGGCCGCTTCGGTGGCTTCGGCAGTGGCTTCAGCGGTCATTTCCGCTTTCTTTTCACAGCCGGCCAGGGCGATGGCCGAGGCCGCGATCAGCAGTCCGGTGGCTAGTTTGCGCATGGGTATATCTCCTGTTGCAGTGGTGGGATTATGCCAGTCCCATTTTTGAAAGCAATTGACTAAATTCGGGCATGGGGCGGATCGGATCGAGCAGCGGATCGGTCTGCGCCAACAGCAAGCCGGAATCGCGCGTGACAGCCGCTTGCTCCAGCCGCGCCAGTGCCGCTGCTCGGTCACCCCACTGCGCCAGCACTTGCGCCTGCTGGTAATTCGCATTGGCGCCGTAATCTGCGATCAACTGTTCGAAGGCGGCTTGTGCGGCTGGCCGATTGCCCTGCTTGGCCTCAACAATCGCCAATCCCTGCAACCGAAAAAGCGGCAACGGTTCGGCGGCGAAAGCAGTTTTTGCCGCTCCCAACTGCCCGGTCAGATACAGCGCCGAACCAATCGCCGAATTTGCCACGCTCAACTTGGGATTGAGCGTCAAGGCTTCCTGCATCCGCGCTATCGTCACGGCATAATCGCGCCGGGCATAGGCCACAAACCCCGCAGCCCGGAACGCGCCGGGGTTGAGCGGATCGAGCGACAGCACCGTTGCAATCGCCGCGTCGGCATCGGCCGCCCGGTCGGTAAAAGCCGAATAGAGCGCGAACGCGCGCAACACATCGGCATCCCCCGCCCCCAGCTCACGCGAACGATCATAGGGCCCGCGTGCCGCTTTGGGATCAAGCCGGCCGTTGTGGAGCGCATAGCCCAGCGCCAAATGCGCTTCGGCCAGACCCTCGGCGTGCTTGATCGCTTGCATCGCCGAATCGACCGCGCGGTCATAGAACGGGCGCACATCGGCGGTGGTGGCTGTCACATTGGCGATAACCGCCAAAATCTTTGAGCGCGCGGCCAGTGCCGAGGCATATTGGGGATCGAGTGCAATCGCGGCATCAAACTTGGCCAGCGCGGCGCGGTCGCTGGCTTCGCTCTCGCTGGTTTCGGCCAAGGCTTTACCGCGCAAATAGGCATCGAAGGCCCCGACATTTCTGGTTCCGCCAACCTCGGTCAAATCACCTGATCGCCCGGCGGCAATTGCTTTGGCGCTGATTTCGCTAGCCAGCGCCCGGCTGACGATCGCGGCGATTTCAGACTGCATCGCCAGAACATCACTGGGCCGGCGATCAAGCTGCTCGCTCCAATCCACCCCGGCATCGCGGCCGTTGACCAGTTCAACCGAGACGCGGATCATATCGCCGCCGGCCCGAACACTGCCGCGCAGCACGTGCGCCACACCAAGCCGCTTGGCGATAGTCAGGACATCCTGCTCTTTGCCCCGGAACTCTGCCGCAGATGTCGGCGCCGCGATCCGCAGCAAGCGGTTGCGTGACAAGGTAGCGCGCAATTCTTCCGACAGTCCGGCAGAGAAATAGGCTTGGCTTTCGTCCCCCAGATTGCTGAACGGGATTACCGCGATGGTATTTTCGCTGGCCCTTGCCGCGCCCGGCAGCAGCGTTTTCCAGACCAGAAAGCCCCCCGCCACGGCCGCTGCTGCCGATCCCCCGGCGATCAGCACCGAGCGGCGAGATGTCGCGGTTGGCGAGGCTTGAACTCGCGCCTTTACCGCATGCCCGGCCAGCGCCGTAATCGCCCTGACCGCCGAGGCGATTTCAGGCGCATCAGCCTTGCCGTGCCATTTGGCCAGATCAATCACCTGGAACTGGCGAAACCCCAGCGGCGGCTGGCTGCCATCGATCGACAGCGGGACCAAGCAGTGCCGTTCGCGTCCGCGCGTCGCTTCATCGCGAACCCAATGCGAATTTACCGAAGTGCGGGACCACAGCACCACCACTGCATCGGCTGATTCCAGCGCGGCTTCGGTGGTCGGCAGAAAAGTCTCGCCGCCTTCGAGCAGCCCGTCCCACCAGACCTGAATATCGGCACGCTCCAGCGCGGCGATCACAGCCAAGGCGCGCTTCTGATCGTCCCGGGCATAGCTCAGGAAGACGCTGGGCCGCGCGCTGGCCGGTGCTGTTTCTGCAACTGTTGCCGTCATAGCGTTGCCGCTGTCTCCCCATGACTTTGCAACCGCACCCGGCGCAGCTTAGGAGTCTGGCGGCTAGACTGCAACCGGCGCGGCAATCGGGGCCTGCGGGGTATAGCCGGAGACTTCGAAATCCTCGATCCGATAGTCAAAAATGCTGTCAGGGCGGCGCAGGATGGTTAATCTAGGATCGCCATTTGGGCTTCGTGTAAGTTGCTCGTCGATCAATTCTTCATGGTTGAGGTAGAGGTGAACATCTCCGCCCACCCAGACAAATTCCCCCGGTTCAAGACCGCACTGCTGCGCTAACATTCGTTGAAACAATGCGCCGGACCAAAGATTGAATGGCAGCCCAAGCGCAATGTCGCAGCTTCGTTGATAGAGAAGTCCATTGAGCTTGCCGTCTTCGACGTGAAACTGATAAGTTTTGTGGCAAGGGGGAAGCGACATCGCGTCGAGCTCGGAAACGTTCCAGCCCTCTACGATGTGCCGCCTGCCACCTGGATTACTCCGAAGGCTTTCAACGAGGTTAGCAATCTGATTAATGCCTTGGGGTCGTTTTCGATAAAGACCGTCTTCGGCTTCCTCGTAGACCGACCAATTAACCCATTGCTTGCCATACACTGGCCCCAGATCGCCCCATTCTGCAGCAAATGATTCATCATTTGCAATGCGTTCCACGAACGCTTCAAGCGAGAGTTGGCTGCCTGTTTCTTTAGTGTATTTTGCATGGGGCCATTCGTTCCATATCTTGACGCCTTGCAGCACAAGCGGACGAATGTTGGTATTTCCGGTCAGAAACCAGAGCATTTCCCTCGTAGCTGTTTTCCAGTAAACCCGTTTGGTTGTGATGAGCGGCATCCGTCCGGCGGAGAGATCAAAACGCATCTTAGCTCCGAAAAGCGATCGAGTCCCTATGCCGGTCCTGTCGATCCGCTCCGAGCCATGTTCCCAGACACGCTGCATCAGTTTCAGATATTGGCGTTCAGGATGATGCAAACTGCCGTGTGGAGTCGCATCAGGGAACAAGAATGCAAGTTGACTGGACATTGATCTCCTTATGAACATTGTTTTGATTTGTGCACCGTTGGCTCAAAATAAATAGGACTCAGATAGCTGTTGCGTACCCCGGTAAAACCTGTGGATTAGCGTGGATAACTCCCCGCTTGCCACCCTCGGAATCGCCGCTTATACGCCCGCCTCTGCCTCGCCCCCCACGTTCGGGGGTGAACGATCGGTCGGGGAATAGCTCAGCCTGGTAGAGCACTGTCTTCGGGAGGCAGGGGCCGGAGGTTCGAATCCTCTTTCCCCGACCAGTTTT
>JAYURW010000143.1:0-12809 GCA_043756025.1 Novosphingobium sp.
GGTGTCCGCGAACTGCAGAACCGCCGGGTGGAAATCACCTACGGTCCGGGTTCCGGAATGTAAGCAGCCCTCACAGGCAAACAATCAGGGGGCCGGAGCAATCCGGCCCCCTTTTTGTTATGGTCGTGACCGAATCGCGGGAAAGGATTTTGAACGTGCAGCAGTTTACATTTGGAATGGCGGTAACATTCGCTCTGCTGACCGGATGCGCCAGCCTGGGCGATGTCCCGACCACCAAGATCGCCACTGCCACTCTGCGCCAAGCCAACGGTACGCTAGCGGGAACGGCCATCCTGACTGCAGCCGGTGATCGGTTGACCGTAACCGTGGCAGCGGCGGGCCTGCCGCAGGGCCAGCATGGTGTGCACCTGCACATGACCGGCCGCTGCGATGCGCCGGACTTCACCAGCGCGGGAGGCCATTTGAACCCGGGATCACGCCAGCATGGCGCGCACAATCCGGCCGGCAGCCATCTCGGCGATCTGCCTAACATTACAATCGACGGTCAGGGCAAAGGCGCACTCAGCGCGGAGCTCAAGGTACCGCGCGAGGCCGCATTGGCAGCGCTGCTTGATAGCGACGGCGCTGCCATCGTTATCCATGCCGCTGCGGACGACTACTTAACCGATCCCACCGGCAAAAGCGGCGCTCGGATCGTCTGCGGCGTTTTCACGCGCAACTGACCTACTCTCCGCTCCGTTCTTTGATTGTAGCTTCAGCTGCCGGCACGGTACGGTAGGCATAAATCAGCAGCAGCAGCGCGATCGGCGCCACCCCAACCAGCGACAATATCCCAGTGCGTAAATCTCCGACCAGCTTGCCATCGACCATGGTCCCGGCAAGGTCTGAGATGAGCCCGACCACATAGGGACCGAACGCCAGACCAACCAGCGTGGTTCCCAAAAAGAACGCCGCTGTCGCAGTTCCGCGCATACGCGGCAGGACCAAGTCCTGAGTTGTCGCGGCGGCCGCACCCAGCGCCGTTGCCCCGAACATCCCGGCCAGGAAATTCATCGCATAAAATAGCGTCGCGTTCTCGGTTGAAAAACCCACCAACAACGGCACAATCGGCGCGATCACTCCGAACATGATCACCAGCACTCGCCCAGCCGGGTTCCGTGCCCGCAGGATGTCAGCAATCCGCCCGCCAATGATTACACCGAGGAAACCGCTCAGCGCGCCATTGGCACCGAGCCAGAAGGCCAGATCCTGTCTGGGTAACAGCAATACCCGCTCAGCATAGGGCGCTGACCAAGCGCCGAGCGCCCAAGCGACCAGTGACACCAGACTGTAGCCCAGCGTTGTGCAAATAAATGCCGGAGTGCCCCAGATAAGCTGCCAGGTTGCCGGATCACGCGCCTTGAGAGTGCAGGCCCATGAGAACACCGCATAATAGCCAATCGCAATGGCCGGCCATTGCAGAATGTTGCCAGTCAATCGAACCATTGCCCAGGCCGACAATGCCGCGAGCGCCGCAACGCCAAGGTTGATGAACAACGCCGCCGGACCGCGCTGCCAGGCCCCAAGCACGGTGAACGGCGGAACAATGCTTGAAAGATCGACGATAAAGTTGCGAAATGGCGTCGGTGACCCCTGCGTTACAACCCCGTCCATCGCTCCGCGCACCGGCTCGCGTAGCGTCGCCACCCACACTGCCATCAACAGGCCAGGAATCCCGACCGCAAGGAACGCGCCTTGCCAACCCACCAGCCCCAGTGGACCGCCATCGGGCCAGGTCGCGTTCCAAACTTGCGCGATTTTCGCCCCGACCAGCAGCGAAACCCCGCCGCCGATATACAGCCCTGATGAGTAGATCGCGAGCGCGGTTGCCCGCTGGCGTTTGGGAAAATAGTCTGAAATCAATGAGTACGCGGTCGGACTGGCGGTCGCTTCGCCTACGCCGACCCCCATCCGGGCCAAGGACAACGTCAACTGGCTCTGCGCGAATCCCGAAATCGCCGTCATCGCCGACCACAGGGTCAGCCCGATACTGAGCAACTTCGTGCGATTCCAGTTGTCAGCAAGCCGCCCAAGCGGAATCCCGAACAAGGCATAGAAAACCGCGAAAGCGGCCCCAAACAGAAAGCCCAGATCGGCATCGGTTAGCCCGAGGTCCTTCTGGATGTCGACCGCGAGGATGCTGAGGATTTGGCGGTCGATGAAATTGAGGATGTAAACCACCACCAGGACGGACAGGATATACCAGCTATAGCCATCTGCTTTTGGCTCCTGCACGGCGGTCGATTCTTCCTCACTCACCAACATCTCCTTTGCCAATCCCAATCGCATACCGTGTCGTATCGGTAACCCCGGCCTTGTCAAAGCCATCTCGCCGCAAACGGCAGGAATCGCACTGACCGCAAGCCGCACCATCGGCTTGCGGATCATAGCACGACCAGCTTAGCGCCGGGTCCAATCCGAGCCGCTGGGCCTCGCGGGCAATCTCGGCTTTGCCCAAAAACTGGAGCGGCGCGTGGATCCGAAAGTCTTCGCCTTCGGCCCCAGCCTTTGTCGCCAGCTTGGCCAGGTCTGCGAATGCCGCAATGAATTCGGGCCGGCAGTCGGGATAACCGGAATAGTCCAGCGCATTCACTCCGATAATTACATCGCGCGCGTCCAGCGCCTCGGCCCAGGCCAGAGTCAGCGAGAGAAACACCAGATTACGGGCCGGGACGTAAGTTACCGGGATGTCATCCCCCACGCCGTCTTTTGGCACCGCGATATCATCGGTCAGCGCCGATCCGCCGAACTGGCGCAGATCGAGCGGCAGGATCACGTGCCGCTCTGCGCCTAGTTGTTTGGCAATCACCCGGGCTGCTTCGATTTCGCGGCGGTGGCGCTGACCATAATCGATTGTTAGCGCGGCAAGCGTAAAGCCGGCTTCGCGCGCGAGCCCGGCACAGACCATCGAATCGAGGCCGCCTGACAGCAGCACAACGGCCTTGCGTCCCTCGCCTGGTGGTAGAGCGGTCATGATCGCGAGCTAGCCGCTGGTGGCCGCCAAGGCAACCCAATCAGCCGCCGCTGCAATCGCCCACGCGCCGCGCTTCTGCTGCGAATTCGAACGGCAAACCATTGGCAATGCCGCTGCTGCTGATCTGAGCCAGTTGGCTGCTTTCCTTACGGATATGGGTCCGGCCATAGCCACGACCTTTGCAGCTATACTGAACTACCACTTCTCCCGGTCCATCTTCCACCACGAACCGTTCGCAAGCCGCGCCTTGATGGCGCAACTGGATCAGGCCGTGCCCACTGGTGATGCAAATCCGCTGCGGCGGCACCCCGGCTTCGCGAAAGCGAACTTCCCAACGTCCGCCGGACAGCTGATCGAGCATCGCGAGCGTCGGTCCAGCCCCCATCGCCGGTCCGGCGAGAGCCAGCATGGCCAACAGGGCTACTCCTGCATAGCGCGAATAGCGTATCACAGACCGACTTCTCCTTGTGTCCACCCCGGCAATCGGAGAGGCAACCGCAGGTGGCCTTGTACTACAGTGTCATCACGCGGCCAACTGTGTATTTTTGTCGATGGGATGAGAATTTAGGTCTCAATTTCGAACTGCCGCGAGCAAAATTCGCAGTCAACCAAAATTCGCCCGTCCGCATCGCGCATATCGAGCCGGTCCGCTTCGGGAAAGCGCGACAGGATCGCGTTGTAGTGCTCCAGCGTGCAGCGGCACCCGCGCGAAAGCGGATCGTGGGCCTGAATCCGGACTTCTTCTTCCTCATGAAACAACCGCCAGGTCAGCGCTTCGAGCGACAGTTGCGGATCGATCAGTTCGTCATGCCGGATGCTCCCGGCCAGCGCGGCTACGTGTTCCCACTGCGGATGGTTGAGCTGAACGTGGATCCGCTCGCGCCCCTCTTCGCCTTCTGGCAGATGCTGCACCAGCAGCCCGCCCGCGACGCACCCCGATTTGTCCGATCGGACCGCCACGCGGATCAGCGTCGGAACCTGCTCTGACTGCGCGAAATAGGCCTCACACGCCTCGGCCAACGACGCGCCTTCCAGCGGGACAATCCCTTGATAACGCTGCCCGGTCGAGGCCATATCAAAAGTGATCGCGAGATAGCCGCCTTGGCCAAACAGCGCGAACAACGATGGATTGGCGCCGAGCATGGCCAGCCGGTCCGCATCATGGCGAATGTACCCGCGCAACTCACCTCCGCGATAATCACACACCAGCAGATCGACCACGCCGCCTTTGGTTTGGGCCTGCATGGTAAGCTGGCCTTCGCCATTTTTCAGCAACGAACCGATCAGTGCGGCCAGCACCAATGCTTCGGCCAGCAGATGTTTGATCGGGATCGGGTAGTCATGCGCCGTGAGGATCGTTTCCAGTACCGGGCCGAGCCGCACCGCCCGCCCACGCGCATCGCGCGACGGGATGGTAAAGCCCAGCACCCGGTCGAATCCAGTTTCGTCTGTGCCCGCAGGCAGCGCCGCGCTCACAATTGCCCAAAGACCCAGCGCAGCACCGATTTTTGCGCATGAATCCGGTTCTCCGCCTCGTCCCAGACGGCCGAGCGCGGCCCGTCGATCACCGCATCGGTTACCTCTTCACCGCGGTGTGCAGGCAAGCAGTGCAGGAATGCTGCATCGGACTTGGCCGCTGCCATCAGCGCTTCATTGACCTGATACGGCGCCATTGCCGCCAGTTTGTTGTGAGCATGAGCCTGTCCCATCGAGACCCAGGTATCGGTAACCACCACGTCCGCGCCCGCCGCCGCCTCAGCTGCATTGCGGGTCAGTGTGATCGCCGCACCACTTGCACGCGCCCTTTCAACAAAACCAGCATCGGGCTCGTAACCCTGCGGCACCCCGGCGCGGATGTTGAACTTGAACAGCCCAGCCGCCTCGATCAGGGAATTGAGCACATTGTTGCCATCGCCAAGCCAAGCCAGCTCCAGCCCCGGGAGCACTTTGCCCTGTTCCAGGATGGTCAGCAGATCGGCCACGATCTGGCACGGGTGCGAACTGTCTGTCAGGCCATTGATAACCGGCACGCTGGCATAGTGCGCCAATTCTTCAATCTTGGCGTGATCGTCGGTTCGCAGCATGATCGCATCGGCCATCCGGCTCAGCACCCGCGCGGTGTCAGCAATGCTCTCACCCCGCCCCAACTGCGTTGTGCCAGCATCGAGCACGATCGCCGTGCCGCCCAACTGGCGCATCGCGACATCGAACGAAACACGGGTCCGGGTCGAATTCTTCTCAAACACCATCGCCAGCACGTGGCCCGCCAACGGCGCGTCAGCATCAGCCGCGCCTTTGGGCAGAGCTGTGCGCGCCGCCTTGCGTTCCAGCGCATCGGTCAGCATCGCCGCCAGCGCATCTCCCCCGGCATCGCCAAGATTAAGGAAGTGGCGGGTCATGCCGCTGGCACTGGTACTGCATAGCTGGCCGCGCCGGCTGAGAGCTTTTCAAAGAATTCGTCGATATGGCTATCGTCGATCACCAACGGCGGGACCAGCCGCAGGGTGTTGTCACCCGCCGCAACTGTCAGCAATTGATGATTATCGCGCAGATGCGCCACCAGCCCACGCGGCTCGCTTTTCATTTTGATTCCCAGCATCAGGCCCATGCCCCGGACGCTTTCGAACAGTTCTGGATAATTGCCGATGAACTGCTCGAGACGGCCGCGCAGTCGCTCTGACTTGGCCCGCACTTCAGCCAGAAATTCCGGATTAGCGACTGCGTCAAGCACGGCTTCGCCTGCTGCTATGCCCAATGGGTTGCCGCCATAGGTTGACCCATGGGTGCCGATGACCATGCCGCGCGCCGCTTTTTCGGTGGCGAGGCAGGCCCCGATCGGGAACCCACCGCCCAGCCCCTTGGCGCTGGCGACAACATCGGGAATGATCCCGTACTGTTCGTGGGCATAGAGCGTTCCAGTCCGGGCGACCCCGCATTGAACTTCGTCAAGCGCGAGCAGCAGATCATGCTCATCAGCCAGAGCGCGCAGGCCGGTCATGAATTCCTGGCTGGCCGGACGGATCCCGCCTTCGCCCTGAACCGGCTCGACCAGGAAACCCGCCGTGTTCGGGCCGATTGCCGCCTTGGCACCGGCGAGATCGTCAAAATCGACGTACTTGAAGCCCGGCAGCAGCGGGAAAAAGCCCTTGTGCATTTTCTCCTGATTGGAGGCGCTGATTGTCGCCATGGTCCGGCCATGGAAGGCGTTTTTGAAAGTGATGATCTCAAACTTGTGATCGTTGCCGGCGTGCTGATGATAGGCGCGCACAGTTTTGATCGCGCATTCCACCGCTTCGGCGCCCGAATTGGTGAAGAACACCGTATCGGCAAAAGTCAGATCAACCAGCCGCTGCGCCAACCGCTCACCCTGCGGGCTGCCGTAAAGGTTTGAGACGTGCATCAGTGTTGCCGCCTGGTGCTGGATCGCGCCGATCAAGCCTTCATGGCTGTGGCCCAGCAGATTAACCGCGATGCCCGCCGCGAAATCCAGATGTCGCTGCCCGTCTTCCCCGATCAAATGGCAGTGGTCACCACGCACCGGACGAAAACCGCAGCGGGGATATACTGGCATCAGCGGGGTAATCGACATGGGATAGTTCCTTCGCTTCGATCGGAAATAGGGGAAACTAGAAAACGAGAAATGGCGGCCCCCAGAGTCCCGAAAGACTTAAGGGCCGCCATTTACGCGTATTTAGGCTGTCGCTGGTTCCGGGGCAAGGCCCAGAACCGGGTGCGGACGGAATCAATCCTGACGCGGCACCAGGTTGACTGCCGAGTACTTGCCTCGTCGATCGACCTCGATATCGAATTCAAGCCGGTCACCTTCGTTGAGACCCGCCATACCCGAGCGTTCAACCGCGCTGATGTGGACAAACGCATCGGGCTGGCCGTCATCACGGGTGATAAAGCCAAAGCCCTTCATCGCATTGAAGAACTTGACAGTCCCGGTCGAGCGTTCGCCGGTTAGCTCACGCTGCGGCGCCTCTTCGCGCTTTTCGACTGCGATTACATCGCCGACGACTTCGAGCTCGCTGGCCGAAACCTTGCCGCCACGATCAACCAGCTGGAACTTGAGTTGTTGCCCTTCGGCCAGACCTTCGAGGCCGGCGCGTTCCACTGCGCTGATGTGTACGAACACGTCTTCGCCGCCTTCATCGCGCTGGATGAAGCCGAAGCCCTTGCCCGAGTTGAAAAACTTGACCACGCCGGTGCCTTCACCGACGACCTGGGCAGGCATGCCGCGATCACCGCCGCCACCGCCACCGCCACCGCCGCCGCGCGGGCCGCCGAAGCCGCCACCACCGCCGCCTGAGCGCGGGCCGCCGCCAAAGCCGCCGCCACCGCCACCGCCACCGAAGCCGCCGCGATTTCCGCCGCCGCTGTAACGGTCTCCACCGCCGCCGCCGCCGAAGCGATCACCACCGCCACCGCCACCGGAGTTGCCTGCGAATGGATCAAAACTCTCTTCGCCGAAGCCATCCCGCTTGTCGCGCCCACGGCCGCGACGTCCTCTATCGAAACCCATAAACCTAGTCGTACCTTCGCATCGCCCCACTAGACACGGCCCAGAAACGCGGACGAATCGCTCCAGACAACAGAAGGAGTGGCCAATAAGCCCCCTCTTCTGCACCTTTCGACATATCCCAATTGAACGATCAAGGCGAATGGATTCGTTTGGAGTGCCGATTGTGCAATGCCGCCGGTCCTGCGACTGTGACATTTCTGCACTTTGCGGCGATTGCAGGCCGGTCAGCAAGCGTTACGCGGCTGTGCAGCGGACTTGCCAGCGCAGGCTCCGCTTGGCAGAGCGCAATCAAGGAGTGCCCCACCCATGTTCCGGCAATTGAACGATCATGTTTTCGCCAGCCCCCAGATCGGCCTGCCCGAAGTGGCTGAGGCTGCGGCACAAGGCATTGTGATGATTGTGAACAACCGCCCCGAAGACGAAAGCGACGACCAAACCCCCGGGCCCGAGATTGAGGCTGCGGCGCGGGCCGCCGGGATCGCCTATGTCGCTATCCCGGTGACTCATGCCGGCTGGTCCGAGAGCCAGGTTCGGGCCATGGCCAAAGCGCTGGCCGATGCGCACGGCCCGGTGCTGGCCTATTGCCGGTCTGGGACCCGCTCCACCCTGTTATGGGCCTTGGCCGAGGCCAGCGCCGGCAAAAGCCCGCACGCACTGACCGCTGCGGCCGCTCAGGCGGGCTATGATCTCAGCCCGATTCGCGCGCTGATGGATATGCTTTCCGCCGGTGGGCAGTAACGCAATCATGGTGATCCAACTGCTCCAGGTCGGCGTATCGCTTGCCGCAATCCTGTTGCTGGCATGGCTGTGCCGCAAGCTGCAACTGGGTGACGATGTGCGATTGCAAGGCGAAGATCACGCCCGCCAGTTAGCCGCAGCAGCGCTCTGCGGATTTCGTCCAAACGAACTGGCGCTCGACCGGGCCGGGATCGGTGCCTTGCTGCGCGACGATCAGGGCCGGGTAATGTTGCTGCGCCGCCACGGCGCGCATTTCGCCGGACGGCTGCTCGATAGTCACGCCTTTGCCCGGCTCGACCACAACCTGCTAACAATCGGTACGGACGAAAAGTCGTTTGGTTCGGTTACGCTGGACCTTGGTCCCCAGGCCCAGGTCTGGGCTGGCAGCCTGCGCCGACTGGGGAATTGAAGCGATGGCACCTGGCTTTAATCCGGTTGATTTTGCGGTGCCAGGCTTTGTCCTGCTGGTCGTGTTCGAAATGGTCTGGGCAAAGCGCCGCGCGCCTGATTCCTATGAGCCACGCGATACGCTGATCTCGCTCGCGATGGGGCTGGGCAGCTCCGTGGCCGGGCTGCTGACCGCCGGACTGGTCGGCGCGGCGTTTTTGGGACTCTCTGAGTACCGCCTGATCGACGTGCCCTGGACCTGGTGGGCCTGGGGCTTGTGTTTTGTGCTGGATGATCTGGCCTATTACGGGTTCCACCGCACTGCCCACCGGGTTCGCTGGTTCTGGGCCAGTCACGTCAACCACCATTCCAGCCAGCACTACAACCTGTCGACCGCGCTGCGCCAGACCTGGACCGGGACAATTGCGTTCGGGTTCATTTTCCGGCTGCCGCTGCTGCTGATCGGCTTTCCCCCGGCGATGATCTTTTTCTGCGCTGGCCTCAACCTGATCTACCAGTTCTGGTTCCACACCGAGGCGATCCAGAAATGCCCGCGCTGGTTCGAAGCGGTGATGAACACACCCAGCCACCACCGCGTCCACCACGCCATCAACCCGGTCTATCTGGACCGGAACTATGCCGGAGTGTTCATCGTCTGGGACCGCCTGTTTGGCACCTTTCAGCCCGAGCTGGATGACCAGAAAATCCATTACGGGATCGTCAAGCAGCTCGGCAGTTTCAACTTGTTGTGGGTGGCTTTTCATGAGTGGATCGGGATTGCCCGCGATGTCGGCCGCGCGCCGTGGGGCAGCAAGTTGGGCTATCTGTGGCGCCCGCCCGGCTGGAGCCACGATGACAGCCGCGATACCTCGGATGCACTGCGCGCGCGCTGGCACGCGATCCAGCCCGCGCCGCCTGCCGAATAGGATTGCGCTGGTTTAAGCGAACGATTAGCTCCGCTGCCAAAGCAGGTGAGGAATCGGGCGCATGGATCAGTTTGACGTAATCGTAATCGGCGGCGGCAGTGCCGGCAGCGCAGCTGCTGGACGCTTGGCCGAAGATCCGCGCCGCTCGGTTTGCCTGCTCGAAGCGGGCGGCAGCAACGACAATATGTGGATCAAGACCCCCGGCTTCATGCCGTGGATCCCCAAGAAATCGAATTACCGCTATGATACCGTCCCGCAAAAGGGGCTGAACGGCCGGATCGGCTATCAGCCGCGCGGACGGGGTTTGGGCGGATCATCGGCGATCAACGCGATGGTCTATATCCGCGGCAACAAGTTCGATTACGATCAGTGGGCACAGCTGGGCTGCACCGGCTGGTCTTATGACGATGTCCTGCCCTATTTCAAACGGGCCGAGGGCAACGAGCGCGGCGGCGATGATTTCCACGGCGGCGAAGGGCCGCTGAGCGTGATGGATCAACGCTGGCCCAATCCCGGCAGCCACGCTTTTGTAGCCAGCGCCGAGGGTTTGCAGCTGAGCAATAACCCCGATTTCAACGGCGCGCAGCAGGACGGGTTCGGGCTCTATCAAGTCACCCAAAAAGCCGGGGAACGCTGGTCGGCGGCGCGGGCCTACCTGTCGGCAAAGCCCAATCTGGCGGTCCGTACCGGAGCGCTGGTCGAGCGGCTGGTGATCGAGGACGGGCGGGTCACCGGAGTTGCCGTGCGGTTTGGAGGCAAGCGCGAAGTCATCCGGGCGCGCGGCGGTGTGGTGCTGTCGGCTGGGGCGTTTGGCTCGCCGCAGATCCTGATGCTGTCGGGGATTGGCCCAGCCGCTCATCTGGCGGAGCAGGGCATCCCGGTGGCGCTGGACAAGGCCGCTGTTGGCGCAGATCTGCAAGATCACATCGATTTTGTTGCCAGCTGGGCGACCGAATCGAAGGAACTGATCGGCGATTCGCTCGGCGGTTCGTGGCGGATGCTAAAAGCGATCATCGAACATCGCCGCAAGCGGACCGGAATCATGACCACGCCGTTTGCCGAGGGCGGCGGGTTCTGGCGCTCAAATCCCGATCTGCCAGCGGCGGACATCCAGTACCACTTCGTCCCGGCAATGCTCGAAGACCACGGCCGCACGACTGTTCACGGCCACGGCTTTTCGATCCACGCTTGCGTACTCCGCCCCGAAAGCCGCGGCACCGTGCGGCTGGCCAGCGCCGATCCGGCGGCGGCACCGCAGATTGATCCAAACTTCCTCAGCGACGACCGCGATATCGCCACGTTGCGCGCCGGGGTCCGGCTGATGTACCGGATTGCCGAAATCGGCCCGCTCGCCGAATTTGGACCCGCCGCGCGCCATCCGGTCGATCTGACCGACGATGCCGCGCTCGACGCGCTGATCCGCAGCCGCGCCGATACGGTCTATCACCCGGTCGGCACCTGCCGGATGGGCAGCGACGCCGCCGCCGTGGTCGATCCCAAATTGAAAGCGAACGGGATCGACGGGCTATGGGTAGCAGATGCCAGCGTGATGCCGCGGCTGGTCTCGGGCAACACCAATGCACCCTCGATCATGATTGGCGAACGCGCGGCGGATTTTGTGAAGGCGGCTTTGTCCGCCTGACGGCGGTGCGAAAAAGCCGTACGGCTTTTCCTTGCAACACCGGCCCACTCCCCCTCCCGGCCACCCACGAGTGTACCCTGGATGGGTGGCCGGGAGGGGGAGTGGGCCGGTGTTGCAAGCTGATCGCGGAGGTGATCAGCGCACAAATCAATGCGCGCAGGCCAAAGCCTCAACCACATCGTCGAGCCGCGCTGGGTCGCCCAGCGCGATCACGTGGCCAGTGCTGGCGGCATGAAGCGGTTCGCCGTTCCAGTCACACATCGTCCCCCCTGCCCCTTCGACCACCGGCACCAGTGCGGCGTAATCGTGGAGCTTGAGGCCCGCTTCGCAGACCACATCGAGATGCCCGCTGGCCAGCATGGCGTAGTTGTAGCAATCCCCGCCCATCACCATCCGGCGGTGATCGGTTTTGGCCGCCAGCGCCATGAAGTGATCGCCGTCATGCTGATCGAAATAATGCGGGCCTGTCGTAGCCAGCGCCGCATCGGCCAGTTCGCGGCAGGCGCGGGTGCGGACCGGCTGGCCGTTGAACAGCGTTGGCTTTCCCGTGACACCGACCCAGCGTTCGCCCAGCACGGCCTGATCGATCACGCCCAGCACCGGCCAGCCTTCAACCACCAGCGCAATCAGCGTCCCGAACAGCGGCCGCCCAGCAAGGAACCCGGTGGTCCCGTCGATCGGATCAAGTACCCAGGTCCGCCCCGAGCTGCCGGTCGTCGCGCCAAACTCCTCGCCATTCACCGCATCGTTCGGAAATTCAGCGGCAAGCAGTGCCCGCATCGCCTCTTCCGCAGCGCGGTCTGCCAGCGTTACTGGGGTGGCATCAGGCTTGCGTTCGGCAGCTGTATTGGCCCGAAAATGCGGCAAGATCGCCGCGCGCGCCGCATCGGCGAGACGGTGAGCGAGTGCGATTTCAGCAGTGAGTTTCAATTGAACAACTCCATCAATCCCACAGGCTTGAGACCGAGCTTTCTTCGGCAATCCGTTGGATCGCTTCGCCAATCAGCGGGGCGATTGGAAGGATGCGGATCTTGCTGGCAGCCAGTGCGGCGGCGGTCGGCTGGATCGAATCGGTGATCACCAATTCCTTGAGCGCTGAGGCAGTGACCCGCTCAACCGCCGTGCCGGACAGCACCCCGTGGGTCAGATAGGCCGTAACGCTTTTGGCCCCAGCCTCCATCAGCGCGCCCGCCGCGTTGCACAGCGTCCCGCCCGAATCGATGATATCGTCGATCAGGATGCAGTTGCGGTCCTTCACATCGCCGATGATGTTCATCACTTCGCTGCTGCCGGGCTTGTCCCGACGTTTGTCAACGATTGACAGCGGAGCGTTTTCCAGCCGCCGGGCCAGCGCCCGGGCGCGGACCACGCCGCCGACGTCGGGGGAAACCACCATCAGGTTGCCGTCGGTATTGCGGGCGAGGATATCCGCCGCCATCACCGGCGCGCCATAGAGGTTGTCGGTCGGGATATCGAAAAAGCCCTGGATCTGCCCGGCATGAAGATCGACCGCCAGCACCCGGTCAGCCCCGGCCTTGGTAATCAGATTGGCGACCAGTTTGGCCGAGATCGGCGTGCGCGGGCCGGGCTTGCGGTCCTGCCGGGCATAGCCAAAAT
>JAYURW010000144.1:0-2469 GCA_043756025.1 Novosphingobium sp.
GGCCGAGCCCAAGAAGCACATCTCGGTCGATTACGAAATCGGCGATGCGGTCAAAGTGCTCGACGGTCCGTTCAACTCGTTCACCGGCGTGGTGGAAGAGCTCGACTTCGACAAGAACCGGGTCAAGGTCTCGGTCTCGATCTTCGGACGCGCCACTCCGGTGGAACTGGACTTCGAACAGGTAGAACTGGTCAAGTAAGGACCTGCCGCGGCAGGCCCACACTCAGGCCGGGGCGGCGATGTCCGTCACGCGGATAAGTTTGCGGTTGACGAATTCCTGGATACCCAGGCTCGATAGTTCGCGGCCATAGCCTGAGTTTTTGACGCCACCGAACGGTAGGTCGGCGGCGGTCCAGGTTGGGTGGTTGATAAACACCATGCCGGTCTCGATCTGATCCGCCACCCGGCGCCCGCGCGCCTCGTCTTGGGTGAACACCGAACCGCCCAGCCCAAAATCCGAATCGTTGGCCATCGCGATCGCCGCAGCCTCATCCTTGACCCGAAAAAACAGCGCAACCGGGCCGAACAGCTCGTCGCGATAGGCCGGATTGCCGGGGGCTATGTCAGTCAGGATGGTCGGCTCCATATAGTACCCGGGCCGGTCAATCCGCCCGCCACCCATTACCAGCTTGGCACCCCCGGCGACCGCTTGCTCAACCTGATCCAGTAGTTTGCGCAGCGCCACTTCGGATGACATCGGCCCCAGCGTGGTGGCCGCATCCATCGGATCGCCCGGCACCAGCGCGGCAAGCGCGGCTTGGAACCGGCTCACAAATGCATCGCCGAGCGCATCGACGATCAGGAATCGTTTGGCCGCGATACAGCATTGACCGTTGTTGTTCATCTTGGCCCAGACGCCCCATTCGACCGCCTTGTCGAGATCGGCATCGTCCAGCACGATAAAGGCATCGCTGCCGCCCAACTCCATGGTCGATTTCTTGAGATTGGCCCCGGCCCGCGCCGCGACTTGCTTCCCGGCTTCGACACTGCCGGTCAGGGCGACGCCCTTGATCCGGGGATCGTCGATCGCCCGGTTCACTTGATCGTGGGAAATGAACAGGTTGGTGTAAAGTCCCGGCGGTGCCCCGGCTTCCAGCCACAGCTGCTCAAACGCGATGGCACATTGCGGCAGGTTGCTGGCGTGTTTTACCATTACGACGTTTCCGGCCATGATGTTGGGGGCGGCGAACCGGCTGAGCTGATAATAAGGAAAGTTCCACGGCTGCACTCCAAACAGCACACCCAGAGGCACATTGATTACCTCTGCGGTGCCGTTCGCGGGCGATAGCTGCAGCGGCGCCAGAAACTGCTCGGCGTGATCGGCATAGTAGGCGATGATTTCGGCGCTCAGCGCCACTTCGCCCTCGGCCTCCGCGAACAGTTTGCCCATTTCGAGCGTCATTGGCCGGGCGAATTCGGCGCTGCGCGCTCGCAGGATCGCTGCGGCCTTGGCGGCAATCGCGGCACGCTCGGTAAAGCTGGTCTGTTTCCAATGGTCAAAGCAGGCCGCGGCCGTGTCGATTGCCTGATCGAGCGCGGCGTCGCTCAGTTCGGGAAACGTCTGGCCTGCTTCGCCCGTCGCCGGGTTGATGGTCTGATAGGCCATGATTTGATCCTCCGTCGGGGCTGCGGCTGGACATCCACCCTGATTGGCCACCGCAATCTGAACCGCCCAGCCCGGCAAAGGTTCCTGCTCCGGCAGAAAAGCGCGCGACTGGAAGACTAATGGAATGCAGCGGGAACTTGCCCCGCGGCAGAGGGTTCTGGCTGGGCGTCAATGGACGCGACCCCTCTCGAAAAGGACTAAACCCCATGGAAGATATTGTGGATACTGCGGTCGCCGCAGGCTCGTTCAAAACCCTTGTTACTGCCGTGACCGCGGCCGGCCTGGTTGAAACCCTGAAGGGCGCCGGTCCGTTTACGGTCTTTGCGCCATCGGACGACGCCTTTGCCAAGCTGCCGGCCGGAACGGTCGAAGATCTGGTCAAGCCGGAAAACAAAGCAAAGCTGACCGCGATCCTTACGCTCCATGTCATCCCTGGCAAAGTGATGGCCGCCGATGTCGCGGGCAAGACGCTGTCGCCGACTGCGGTTTCAGGTGAGACGCTCGACATTGATGGTACCGATGGCGTGATAGTCAGCGGCGCGACTGTTACTTCGGCCGATATCGAATGTACAAACGGCGTGATCCATGTGATCGACACGGTTATCATGCCCAAAGGCTGAGCGATTGTACTGCCACGTTACGAAAGGGCGGTCCCGGTGTGGGATCGCCCTTTCTGGTGCTGGCCGGGCCGGACAGCCAGTGCTTGCATTTCCCCCCGCCTTCCCTTAACCGCGCGCCTTCGCTTCGGCTTGCCGGGGCGATTCTCTGCGGGAGGTGATTTTCGGATCGCTGTTTGACCGCTTACTCTGAGGATTGTCCTGCGAAACAGCGGGGCGGCCAACAGGAAGATAAGGAGGTCCATC
>JAYURW010000145.1:0-2467 GCA_043756025.1 Novosphingobium sp.
CATAAAGCTGGAATAGAACGCGCCGATCTTGCTGGCGGCCGGCGCAGCGGTGATCAGGCTCTTGACCTGATCCTGCGTCGCATCGCGCAGGATATCGAACGAACCGAACGAGGCGCGGTCAGCCGGGATTTCGGTCCGGTCAGCCCACTTGCCCGACACGAACCGGAAGAAATCGTCACCCGGCTTGACCGAGGTATCTTGCCCGCTGAGGTCAAAGCCCCAAGCGCCAATGGCAGCCTTGCCCGCAACAGCAGTGGCAGCCTGCGCGCCCAATTGGGCAGTGGCCAGCGGCAACGCCAGCACGGCGAGCGCGGCACCGGCGATCAGAAAACGTGATTTCATGGCAGAACATCCCCTTGGAAACAGCAACGGCCCAGCCTTCGCCAGGTCCGAAATAGACTACCCCGGACCTCGCGCGCGGGGCCCGGGGAGTCAATGTTGTTCGCCGATGAGGGAGCGGCGTTGGTGGATGGGGGTGGGTCCTAGAATGAAAAGGACGTCTTGATGAACAGGCTCACCCCGAAATCGTCATCCTTTGAACTGTACCCGAACTTCAGACCCGGTGCGACAACCGAGGTGCCGGGGATCGACAGGAAGACTGGGACTTCGATGCCATAGTCGCCGGTCAAGGTGTCGATGCTGCCGGTCAATGCCATGCCGATACCGCCATCACCCCCGCCAAAAGGAAAGAAGCGGCGATACTCTCCGCGAAGGACCAACGCGTCCTTTCGGATTGGCGCACTGGCCGATGCCGAAACACAGTCGATGTTGGGATTGGCGACGACCGTTTTGCAGATGATCTCCGGATCCGACTGTTTTGGCGCACTCGAATATTCCGCTTCTAGCTTCCAGGCGCTCACGGCATCGGAGGGATAGTAGACGCCCCAGAGGGTGGCAGAATAGCCCGACGGACTGGCGGTGTTCTCCGCCAGCGTTCCGGAGGTTACCCAGGTAAAGCGCTTCAACGACACTGACCCCTTGAGACCGGCCGTCCAATAGCTTCCATAAAGCGCACGATTCATGGCCAATCGGGCCGAGGGATTGTGCTTGCGGATATAGTCCGGGCTTGGGCCGACAGAGTCGCAGGTGGACGCGGCGGCATCGGGTTCTTTTTCAGCAAGACACTTCGCTTTGGCTTGTTCCATCAATGTCTTGAAGGGTGGTCGGTCAATGCGCGTCGGATCGGCTGAGTAGCTCAGTAACGTGATCGAGCCGCTCAGTTTGGTGCCATCGCCGAGTTTGTCCAGAGTTGCACTGTCCAGCACATCGTCAGACCCGCCGATCGGGACTTCCAGACCCAGCTTCCAGCCCATGGCGGTGCGGCGCCCGGGAATGGCCATCTGGTCCAGCGACGGTTTGGTGAAGTAGCCCGCGATCGAGACATTTGTCTTTGATTCCTCTTCAGCCACGTCGAGTGATAGACTGATGCCGGCCAACGGATCGTCGTCTCGCTGCGACGCGGCCGGGAGCGGGCTTGGGTCGCTTTGCGCATGCGCCTCGACCGACGTAACCAAAGTGAGCAGACCGATCAGGCCGATATATTTTGCAGAGTTCATGATTTCCCCCATCACAGTTGGAAGTACCAGATCGAATCTTTCTGGGTCTCGATTGCCCCGTCGACTTCGACCGTCATCGGCCATTCTGACCCGGCGGGATCAAGCACGGCCGGTTTGCCAACCACAGTGACCGATACTTTCCGGCCAGCACCTTTGACCGATGTGATCAGGCGGTAGACACCCGCTGGCAGGTCGCCGGAATCGGCGGCAAAGGTGCCGTCGCCTGGGTCCCGCCATTTCAGTGTATGAACTGTTTGCGATTCTTCGCTTGGCTTCCAGCTCGTCAAGAAAACATCCCAGCCGATGTTGTCCTTGCTTTTCGGTTCCACTTTGATCGTGATCTTTGGCACTGACCGTCTCCTTTCGCTTTGTGCCGCCAGGCTATGCGTGTCGAACTGCCCCAGTCCGTGACGCCCATCACGCCCACAGCAAAACACCGCCGCGCCCCGGCGGGGCGGGCGGCGTTCTGGCTCTGAAGTTAACTCAGCTCAGCTCAGCTCAGCTCAATTCGCCTTCGCGCACTTGCTCACGTCACCGGCCTGGCACGCGGCGGTATCGGCTTTCCATTTGGCCATGGCGGCTTCGTATTCGGCTTTTTCGCGGGCGATCTTTTCGTCGCGGGCTTTGACCGCGTCTTGATAGGCTTGCTGGTTGCCGGCGTTGGTTTGGGCCTGGGCCTGAGCGGCTTTGGCTTGCTCGGCATTGGCCGCTGCGCGCTGCTCTTCGGCGCTGGGGGTCGGGACTGCGGCGGGGGCGGCTGCGGCGGGGGTGGGGGCTTTCTTGCGGGGCCGCGCATCGGCCGGAGCGGTGGAGGCCAGCGCAAGGCCGCTGAGAGCGCCCAGCAGGGCGAAGGCAGTTCGGGTCGGGATCATGGCACTTCTCCTCGTTCTGGTGAATACGTCCGCTGCACT
>JAYURW010000146.1:0-12738 GCA_043756025.1 Novosphingobium sp.
CAGAACGCCGAACCCGCCCGCCTTGCTGACCGCCACCACCACATCGCGGCAGTGGCTGAAAGCAAACAACGGGAATTCGCAGCCGGTCAGCGCGCAGACTTTGTTGTTCATTGCCTCAGCTCCGGGGCATTGTGATCGGGCCACCCAGTTCGATCGCCTTAATATAAGCGGGGCGGGCCTTAAGCGCGGCGAGATAGCGGGTCAGGTTGGGCCGCGTCGCGACCTGGCCCAGCACTTCGGCGTGTTCCAGCAGGTATTCGAGGTTGATATCGGCGCCGGTAAACGTGTCACCGCACAGGAAGGCCTTGCCTTCCAGTTGTGTTTCAACCCAGTCGAGCTGCTTCTTCAGTTCGGCATCCATCCAGCCCAGCGCACCATCGGGTAGGCCCAGCCGGGGTCCGAGCAGCCGCATCAGCATCGGCATTCCCAAAGTACCCTCGGCAAAGTGCAGCCATTCGAGGTATTCGGCCCGGCCGCTGGCGGGCGGAAGCAGCTTTCCGCCGCCATGAACATCGACGATATGTTCGATGATCGCCGAACTTTCGACCATCACCCGGCCATCGACTTCGACCGCCGGGGCCTTGCCCAGAGGATGAACATCATAGAGCGACGGCGGCGAGCGAAAATCGGCGCCGCGGGTGTGCTGAACCAGATCATAGTGCAGGCCCAGCTCTTCCATCAGCCAGATAATCCGGGTCGAACGTGAAATCTGCAAATGGTGCACGCGGATCGTCATCTGGAAATTCTCCTTAGGTCACATAATGCGCTGTCGTCTTGGCCCGCACGTCCGCGGCGGTCACACCGGGGGCCAGCTCGATCAGCTTGAACGGTGCAGTGTGGTCTGCCCGATGAAAGACTGCAAGGTCGGTGATGATCATGTCGACGGCATTGCGGCCGGTCAGCGGCAGGGTGCATTCGGGCAGGAATTTGGGACTGCCGTCTTTGGCGCAGTGTTCCATCAGCACGATGATCTTTTTGACCCCGGCGACCAGATCCATCGCTCCGCCCATGCCCTTGATCATCTTGCCGGGGATCATCCAGTTGGCGATATCGCCGTTTTCGGCCACTTCCATCGCGCCCAGCACGGTCAGATCGATCTTGCCGCCACGGATCATCGCAAAGCTCGCCGCGCTGTCAAAATAGGCCGAATGCGGCAATTCGCTGATGGTCTGCTTGCCAGCGTTAATCAGATCAGCATCGATCGCATCTACTGTTGGGAACGGGCCGATCCCCAGCATCCCGTTTTCGGATTGCAGGGTCACGGTGATCCCGGTGGGAACATGGTTGGCCACCAGTGTCGGGATACCGATGCCCAGGTTGACGTAATAGCCGTCCTGCAATTCTTGCGCGGCGCGGGCCGCCATCTGATCGCGGCTCCAGCCTTGGGCGATGTTATCGTGCATGGTCATCAGCCGACATCCGTCTTGCTAGTGGTCCGGAATTCGATCTTCTTGTCATAGGGCGCGCCGCAGATCAGCCGCTGGACATAGATCCCGGGCAAGTGGATCGCGTCGGAATCAAGCTGTCCAGGCTCGACGATTTCTTCCACTTCGACCACGCAAACCTTGCCGCATTGCGCGGCGGGCACGTTGAAATTACGCGCGGTTTTGCGGAAGATGACGTTGCCGGTGGTGTCGGCTTTCCAGCCTTTGACCAGGGCCAGGTCGGCGACAATCCCAGCTTCAAGGATGTAGTCCTCCTCCACTCCATTTGGCCCGCCGAACTGCTTCACTTCCTTGCCCTCGGCCACCAGCGTGCCAACCCCGGTCTTGGTATAGAACCCCGGGATTCCGGCGCCGCCTGCGCGCATTCGCTCGGCCAAAGTGCCTTGCGGGCAGAATTCAACTTCCAGCTCGCCCGCCAGATATTGCCGCTCGAACTCCTTGTTCTCGCCAACGTAGCTGGCCATCATCTTCTTGACCTGCCGGGTCCGCAGCAGCTTGCCGATCCCTTCGCCATCGATCCCGGCGTTGTTCGAAACAAACGTTAGGTCCTTCACCCCGCTGTCCCGCACCGCATCAAGCAGCCGTTCGGGCAGCCCGCATAGGCCAAACCCACCGCTGGCGATCAGCAGACCATCACGCAGCAACCCATCAAGCGCGCTGGCGGCATCGGGATAAATTTTCTGAGCCATGGTTTCTCCCCGTTGGTCGGTCAGCAGATGCGCTATGTGATGCCCGCTCTGCTGGCAATTGCAACTGGCGCGGCCGGGCTTGCGCGAAATGCAAGCAGGGCTCACCGAACCGGTCTAAGGTCACGTCAAACAATTGTCGAAACAAGTTAATGTTCGTTTTATTTACAACAAATTAGACGGAATCAGTGTCAGGTTTTCTGACTGACCACATTTTCACATTCCGGTCCGCGCGGCGTGCCGCAGCTTATGCCACGTCGCAGCAAGGTAGGAAACCTGGCGAACGCTTGCGCCGATTTGGTCGGGTCAGCCCAGAAGCTCTAAC
The DNA here is from genome assembly GCA_043756025.1 of Novosphingobium sp. Classification (GTDB taxonomy): domain Bacteria; phylum Pseudomonadota; class Alphaproteobacteria; order Sphingomonadales; family Sphingomonadaceae; genus Novosphingobium. The sequence continues at coordinate 2,457 of JAYURW010000146.1, forward strand.
CCCAGCACCGCGCTCAGATCGGCCAGCGCTTGCGCGCCGCTTACCACCTTGATGGCGTGCATCCCCAGCTGCGCGGCTGGTTTGCAGTTGATGCCAAGGTCGTCGAGATAGATGCACTGCGCCGGTTCCAGCCCAAGATTCTCGCACATCATCAGGTAGATCCGCGGATCGGGTTTGCGCACACCGGCCTTGCTGCTTTCGATGACGTGTTCGAACCGGGCAAAGACCTGTTCGTAGGCGTCCTTGCTGTCGCCGCTGCGGGCCATCCCGGCGCCGTGGCCGCTGGGGACGTTGTTGGTGATGCAGGCGAGGCGGTAGCCATCTGCCTTGAGCAGATCGAGCGCGGCGACCATTTCCGGGCGGATCGCGCCGGACAGGACGGCCAGCACCGCACGGCCTTCCAGCCGGTGGCCCAGTGCCTCGGCTTCGGCTTCGAACAGCACGTCGAACATCTTGCCGTCGATTTCGGCGCGTTCGAATTTGGCCCAGGCGTTGTCATGCGGATTGGTCGCGTTGACGGTGCGGACGAAATCGTGCGGCAGGCCGCGTTCGTCCTCCAACACATTGAAAGCTTCGAACGGCGAGGCCGTGACTACGCCGCCGAAATCAAAAATGACCGCTTCGAACTGGCGCATACCTTGCAATCTCCTGCCGTGTTATGAGGATTTGGCACTGGCCGATCCGGCCCATCGGCGCAAGTCTGGCGCGGGTTGATCCAGATCATGTCGCCAGCCTGCCACAGCGTTCTAAGACTTCACTACAAGCATCGGTGTCATCCCAAGAGGAGAGAAGCAATGCGCTCTATTCTGGTTCAAGGCGGCCGCGACATCGGCATGGCCGCGCGGCTCGACACGGCGATGGATCTGGCCCGGATTCACAATTCCCACCTGACCGTGGCAATCGATACGCCGATCAGCCAGTTCATGACGGTCGACCCCTATGGCGGCAGCTATGTGGCGCGCGAGGCGCTCGATGCCGCGCTGGCTGCTGATGATGCCTTGGCGCAGGCCTTTGCGGGGCGATTGGCCAATGACGACGTGCCGTTCGATGTGGTCCAGTTCGAAACGCAGCCGCTTGAAGCGATGATCGCAGCAGCGCGGCTGACCGATCTGGTGATTGTCACGCGCGACTGCGGCTATGCGGGCGATCTGGCAATGGCTGTGCGTTGCCCGGTTCTGGTTTTGCGGCCTGATCAAGCCTTGCCGCTGCCGCTCGCCCGTGCCTGCATTGCGTGGGACGGCGGCGATCAGGCGGCGATGGCTTTGCGCAGCTGCGTGGCGCTGCTGGATGAAGGCACCGATGTCTATTTGCTGGCTGTGTTGACCGAATCGCCGCAAGCCTTCCCGTCAACAGAGGCCCTGCGCTATCTGGCCCGTCATGGGATCAAGGCGGAACTGCACGAGCTCGCCAAGGCGGGAACGACCGAAGAAACGCTGCTAGCCGAGGTAACGCGACTGGACGGACAAGTGCTGGTGATGGGCGCATTCGGGCATAGCCGCCTGCGCGAATTTATGTTCGGCGGGGTAACACGCTATTTTCTGGATGAAGCCCAATCCCCGGCCTTGCTGATTGCGCATTGATCGGGTTGGCAGTGACCGCAGTTGCGGCAATTCGCGCCCCAATCATGGTGCGATGCGGCGGCAGTTGCGGTTCAGACGTGGTTCTGGTGGTTTTGAAAAATACCTAAACATCTGAAACATAAACAAACGAACCGAGATATTGCGCCCAACTGAACAACAGTTGCAAACTTTGCAACACGAAATGCGCTTTTCGCACTTGCACAATAGGTTGCAGATCGGCATTTAGCGCGGGCCTTTCAGGCATCCTCTCCCAAAACTTCCCAAGGCTCGGACGGAAACGTCCGGGCCCTTTTTTTGGCCTAATTGGCAAAGCGGCCAGAAGGCCTTCGCCAACTGCGCCCGTTTCGGGATGGGTTTGCATTTCGCCCGGCCAGTTCCTAGCTTTGCCTCTCACAACAGGCAGATTGGGACGCAGATGGCCGACGCAGGCACCACTACAGTCAAACTCCAGGTCGCTGCCGCGCGGCAGGAGGAAAGCGGCAACGGCTTTGCCCGGTTGCCCAAATCGGCGCTGTCGGCGCTGGGCGTCACCGAAGGCGATGTGATCGAAATCGAGGGCAAGCGGGTCACCGCGGCGCGGGTGATGGCGCCATACCCTGAGGACGAGGGCCTCGACGTAATCCGGCTCGACGGCCTGCAACGCGCCAATGCCGAGGTAGGATCGGGCGATCACGTTCAGGTCCGCAAAGCGGCCAGCAAGCCCGCCAGCCGGGTGATCTTCGCCCCGGCCCAGCGCGAAATGCGGCTGCAAGGTCCGGGGCAGGCACTCAAGCGCAACTTCTTCGGGCGTCCGCTGGTGGCGGGAGATCTGGTCGCCACCACTGGCCAGCAGCAGGTCCGCGATATGCCGCCCGAAGTGGCGCGAATGTTCAACGCCCCGGCCTTTGCACTGACCCAGATCCGCCTGACCGTGGTTTCGACCGTGCCCAAGGGCATCGTCCACATTGACGAAAACACCGAGGTTGAGCTGCGCGAGGAGTTTGAGGAAGCGCGCGGTTCGCGCGGCGATGTCAATTACGATGACGTTGGCGGGATGGGCGATACGATCAAGCAATTGCGCGAAATGGTCGAGCTGCCGCTGCGCTATCCCGAACTGTTCATCCGGCTGGGCGTTGATCCGCCCAAGGGTGTGCTGCTCCACGGTCCGCCGGGAACCGGCAAAACCCGGCTGGCGCGGGCTGTGGCGAACGAAAGCGAAGCGAGTTTCTTCACCATCAACGGCCCGGAAATCATGGGCAGCGCCTATGGCGAAAGCGAACGGCGGCTGCGTGAAGTGTTTGAAGAAGCCGCCAAAGCTGCGCCTTCAATCGTGTTCATCGACGAGATTGATTCGATCGCGCCCAAACGCTCAGGCACGCCGGGTGAAGCGGAAAAGCGGCTGGTGGCCCAGCTGTTGACCCTAATGGATGGCCTCGGCACCAGCACCGGGATCGTGGTGATCGCCGCGACCAATCGCCCCGATGCGATTGATGAGGCGCTGCGCCGTCCCGGCCGGTTTGACCGCGAAATCGTGGTCGGCGTGCCGGATGAGAAGGGCCGCCGCGAAATCCTGGGGATCCACACCCGCGGGATGCCGCTGGCCGAAGGGGTCAATCTCGACGAACTGTCGCGTACCACCCACGGCTTTGTCGGTGCCGATCTCGGCGCGCTGGCGCGTGAGGCGGCGATGGACGCGGTCCGCCGGATCATGCCGCAGCTCGATCTCGAAGCGCAGACGATCCCGCCCAAAGTGCTCGAAGAGCTGACCGTGACCCGCGATGATTTCGTCAATGCCCTCAAACGGGTCCAGCCTTCGGCGATGCGCGAAGTGATGGTGCAGGTGCCGAATGTGCGCTGGACCGACATCGGCGGCGCGGATGAAGCGCAGGAGAAGCTGAAAGAAGGGATCGAACTGCCGCTCAAAAACCCCGAAGCCTTCCGCCGCCTTGGGATCCGCCCGGCTAAAGGCTTTCTGCTTTATGGCCCGCCCGGCACCGGCAAGACTCTGCTGGCCAAGGCGGTGGCGAAGGAAAGCGAGGCCAATTTCATCTCGATCAAAAGCAGCGACTTGCTGAGCAAATGGTACGGCGAAAGCGAGCAGCAGATCAGCCGCTTGTTCGCCCGCGCCCGCCAGGTTGCCCCTTGCGTGATCTTCATCGACGAGATCGACAGTCTGGTCCCGGCGCGCGGCAGCGGCTCAAACGAGCCGCAAGTCACCGGCCGGGTGGTCAACACGATCCTCGCCGAAATGGACGGGATGGAAGAACTGTCATCGGTGGTGCTGATCGGTGCCACCAACCGCCCGGCGCTGGTCGATCCGGCGCTGTTGCGCCCCGGCAGGTTGGACGAACTGGTCTATGTCGGCACGCCTGATGCGGCCGGACGTACGCATATCCTGAAAATCCACACCAGCAAAATGCCGCTGGCCAAAGACGTCGATTTGGCCGCCATTGCCAAAGAGGCCGAACGGTTCACCGGCGCTGACCTCGAAGACCTGACCCGCCGCGCCGGCCTCGCCGCGATCCGCAGCCGCGGCGCCAAAGTGAAAACGGTCACGGGCGCAGACTTCAAGGAAGCCCTCGCGGATTCGCGCGCCACGGTGACGGCGGAAATGGAAGCCGAATACGCCAAGCTGAAAGGCGAGCTCAAAAAGCGGGCGGCGGCGATCAATCCGATGCCGATCGGGTTCGTCGCGCCGGGCATGGTGGAATCAACGCGGGACAAGAAGCATGGGTGAGGGGGCAAGCTCTTGCTCCCCCGCAATCCGATAGCCTCGGGTCTTCCTTCCCCTCGGGGGAAGGGTTGGGGATGGGGGAGCGAGGCCGCCAGGCCTCGCGTCAACGCTGGCGTATAACCCCCACCCCCAACCCCTCCCCAACGGGGAGGGGAGTTATGGGTACCGACCAATGAGGCGTGGTGTTTCCTCTCCATCTCCCCAACCCGCTCATGCTGAGCTTGTCGAAGCACTGTTCTTCGCTTTGCGCCACTAAGCACAAACGCGAGAAGAGCAGGACAGTGCTTCGACAAGCTCAGCATGGACGGGTGGAGGTGAAGGCTCTATTTGTCATGAGATCATGAGCAGCTTTCACCCAGCCCACATCGGTGCCTTCGTGCGCGAGATTGTCGGAGGCCACGGCCTCAATGTCACCAGCGGCGCGCGGGTGCTGGGCGTGACGCGGCAGACGCTGTCAAACCTGCTCAACGAACACGGCGGCCTCTCGCCAGACATGGCGCTGCGGATCGAAAAGGCCTTCGCGGTGAAGGTGGACACACTGCTGCGGATGCAGACCGCATGGGAAATTGCCGAAGCGCGCAAGCGTGAGGGCGAGGTTGAGGTGGAACGGTATTTGGCGGCTTGAGAGTTATTTCGCTCTCAATGCGCCGCGCCCCAGCTCTTGCCCACGCCAATCTCAACCCCCAACGGAACGCTGAGCACAACCGCCGGTTCTGCAGCCCCCGCCATCACCGCGCGGATCACCTCGCTGGCTGCATCCACATCGGCTTCGGGCAGTTCGAACACCAGTTCATCGTGGACTTGCAGCAGCATCCGGACGTGGCCGAGGTTTGCTGCTTCTAGCGCGGGCATCATTCGGACCATCGCGCGCTTGATGATGTCCGCCGAAGTGCCCTGGATCGGGGCGTTGATCGCGGCGCGTTCACTGCCTTGGCGTTCGGCTTGCTGGCTTGAGGATATGCGCGGGAACCAGCATTTGCGGCCCAGCAGGGTCTCGGAATACCCGCGCTCGCGCACTGAAGCCAAGGTCTCGTGCATATAGCGCTGGATCCCGGGGAAGCGCTGGAAATAGAGGTCGATCACTGCCTGGGCCTCGTCCGAGGTGGTCCCCAGCCGCCCGGCCAGCCCCCAGCGGCTGATCCCGTACAGGATCGCGAAGTTGACCGTCTTGGCCCGGCCGCGGGTGTCGCGGTTGACCTCGCCGAACATTTCCTGCGCGGTGCGGGCGTGGATGTCCTCACCCGCCGCGAACGCCTCTTTCAGCGCGGGCACATCGGCCATATGCGCGGCGAGCCGCAGTTCGATCTGGCTGTAATCGGCGGCGAGGATCACGTTGCCAGTGTCGGCGACAAAGGCGTGGCGGATCTGGCGGCCGATTTCGGTGCGGATCGGGATGTTCTGCAGGTTCGGCTCGGTTGACGAAAGCCGCCCGGTCTGCGCGCCGACCAGAGAGTAGCTGGTGTGGACCCGGCCCGTGGCGGGATTGATCGCCCCTTGCAAAGCCTCGGTATAGGTCGAGCGCAATTTGGACAGCTGGCGCCATTCGAGCACCTTGCTGGCGACCGGCGCGCCTTCGCCGTCGAGCCGTTCGAGCACTGACAGGTCGGTCGAATACTGTCCGGTTTTGCCCTTTTTGCCGCCTTTGTAGCCGAGCTTGTCGAACAGGATTTCGCCGAGCTGTTTGGGGCTGCCGATAGTGAACGGCTGCCCCGCGAGTTCGTGAATTTCGCCCTCCAGCTTGGCTATTTCGGTGGCGAAGGTGGCTGAAAGGCCCGCCAAGGCCTCCCGGTCAACCTTGATCCCGTGGCGCTCCATCTGGGCCACCACCGGCACCAGCGGCCGGTCAACCCGCTCATAGACCCGGGTTCCGCCTTCGTCCGAAAGGCGCGGTTTGAGCAAGCGGTGCAGCCGCCAGGTCACTTCGGCATCTTCGGCGGCATATTCAGTCGCGCGGTCCAGCGGCACTTCGCCAAACGGGATAGCTTTTTTGCCGGTCCCGCAGACCTCTTTGAACGCAATGCAGCTGTGGCCAAGGTGGCGCATGGCCAGTTCGTCCATCCCGTGCCCCCCCCCAATCCCACTGGCGCCGATCCCGTCGATGCTGCGCCCCGCATCAAGATCGAAACTCATCACCATGGTATCGTCAATCGGGCCGACAGCGATGCCGTGACGGGCCAGCACGTTGAGATCGTACTTGGCGTTCTGGCCAATTTTCAGCACCGCATCGCTTTCCAGCAGCGGCTTCAGCAGGGCGATGGCGCGCGCCGTGGCAATCTGCTTCGGCTTTTCGGCGAACATATCGGTGCCGCCGTGGCTCAGCGGAATATAGCAAGCCTGCCCCGGCCCTAGTGCGAGGCTGATCCCGACCAGATCTGCGGAAATGGCATCGAGCGCGCTGGTCTCGGTATCAAACGCCACTAGACGCGCCGCGAAAGCGCGCTCGATCCATTCGGCCAGCACCGCTTCATCCTGAACACAGGTGTAAAGCGACCGGTCAATCGGCGGCAGTTCTGCCAGTGCCTGACGGCTCCCGCCCGGGACCACCACGGCCCCGGCGGTGACCGGCTTGGCCGGGTTAAGCTGAACCTTGCGTTCCGGGCTGCCGCGCCCTTCGCCCAGCCGCTTAAGCAGCGAATTGAACCCGTGCTCCTCCAGAAACAGCGCCAGCGGATCGGGCGGAATTGGGCCCAGTTTCAGATCGTCGAGCGGCACCGGCAGGACGCAGTCTTCCTTTAGCTGGACCAACACCCGGCTGAGCCGCGCCATATCGGCCTGTTCGATCAGGCTTTCCTGCATCTTGGACGGCTTCATCGCCGGCGCTGCTGCCAGGACGGCTTCGAGGTTGCCGTATTCCTGGATCAGTTTGGTCGCTGTCTTGGGCCCGATCCCGCGAATGCCCGGCACGTTGTCCACCGCATCGCCCATCAAAGCCAGCACATCGCCCACCAGATCGGGCGCGACGCCGAACTTCTCGGCCACTTCGGGAATGTCGATCCGAACATGCTTCATCGTATCGAGCATATCGATGTGCCCGGCACCACAAGGCCCGATCAACTGCATCAGATCCTTGTCGGATGAGACCACCGTCACATCCCAGCCGCGCTGTGCCGCGGCGCGGGCATAGGAGGCGATCAGATCGTCAGCCTCCAACCCCATTTCCTCGATACACGGCAGGCTGAACGCCCGGGTGGCATCGCGGACCAGCGGGAACTGCGGCCGCAGATCCTCTGGCGGAGGCGGTCGATTGGCTTTGTAGTCGGGATAGATGTCGTTGCGGAAGGTTTTGCCGCTGGCATCAAGGATCACCGCCATATGGGTCGGGCCGTCAGCCTTGTTAAGGTCGTCGGCCAGCTTCCACAGCATCGTGGTATAGCCATAGACCGCCCCCACCGGCACCCCGCGCGGGTTGGTTAGCGGCGGCAACCGGTGATAGGCGCGAAAGATATAGGCCGATCCATCGACCAGATAGAGATGCTGTTTGGGCTCCATGGTTCCCAGACTAGCAGGCTGCGCTGGCGAGAGTAAGACCCAGTCGCCGGCTGATTCGGTTAGCTTGGCGGCGGCAGGAATTCGGCTCGCCTTGCCGCAGAAACGCTTCAGCGGATTTGCAATTTGGCAGATTACCGAGATTTTTCAGCGTGATCACACCATTCTCTTGCATAGCGATCCGAAGGTCATTAAATGGCTCGGAGAAGTCTACCGGAAAGGTAGGCTTTTTGTGCGGCCGCTTCCAATTCCGGATGCGGCCGTGCGTGGTCCACTAGTTGTTCAAGGATACCATTCATGCGCAAGATCGTTCTCGTAGCCGTTGCTGCCCTGGCCCTTTCGGCTTGTTCGAAGGAAGCTACCGACACCGCAGCAACCGTTTCGGAAGCTGCTGTTGAAGCTTCGGCTTCGACCTCGGAAGCTGCTGACGCTGCTGCCGCCAAGGTTACTGATGCCGCCAAGGATGGCGCTGCTACCGTTTCGGAAGCCGCCAAGGATGGCGCTGACAAGGTCGAAGACGCAGCTGCGCAGGCCAAGGAAGTTGCTGACGAAGCCATGAAGAAGGGCGCCTAAGCGCTTTTCGAAGGTTTAAAAAATTGGGGCGCGGGGGAAACCTTGCGCCCCTTTTTTGTGCGCGGCGCCCAAATGCTGTGTGCACAGGGCAATTCCGGATCGCGCCTTGATCTTGTTTAATCGCCTGATTAAACCCTATTCCATGCCGGTGATCGTAACCGGCGGGAGAGTGCGGTGTGAGCGTTTCCCTCGCCCAAGGCCTGACCAGCGCGCTGGCGCGGATTGGGCTGCCTGCGCCTGATCGGCTTGAGCGGCTTTCGGGCGGTGCCAGCATGGAAAGCTGGCGGTTTACGGCAGGCGGCTCGGCCTGCGTCTTGCGCCGTGCGCCTTCGCTGGAAATGATGGCCGAGCGTCCGCTTGACCACGCCGCCGAAGCTGCGCTGATCCGGGCCGCCCATGCCGCCGGGGTGATGGCCCCTGAAGTGCTGGTTGAACTGCTCCCGGCAGACGGGATCGGCTCTGGCTATGTGATGCGCGCGATCGCCGGATCGCCCGATCCTGGCGCTTTTCTGACCGAAGCGCAGCCGCAGCTGGCAATCGGCGATATCGCCCGCGAGCTGGCTAAGACCCACCAGACCGATTGCAGCGGGCTGACCGTGCCGGTGATGGATACGGCACAAGCATTGGGAGAATTGCGCAACCGCTTCCTCAGCTATGGCGGTGATCGGCCAATTTTGGCGCTGGCGCTGCGTTGGCTGGAGGCAAACATTCCGCCGCCAGTCACGCCGCGGCTCGTTCACGGCGATTTCCGGCTGGGCAACCTGATGTTTGAGCAGGGCCGGTTAACCGGCGTGCTCGATTGGGAGCTGGCTCATCTGGGCGACCCGCATGAGGATCTGGCGTTCGGCTGTATGACTGTCTGGCGCTTTTCACGGCCCGACCGGCCGGGCTATGGACTGACCACTGTCGAGGAACTCGCCGCAGCCTATGAGGCAGCAGGGGGCGAGGCATTCAATCCGGCGCGGTTCCGGTTCTGGACGATCTACCGGACGTTCTGGTGGGCGCTGGGCTGCTTGCAAATGGGCGGGTACTGGCGCGCCGGGCACGACCGCTCGATTGAACGGGTGGTGGTGGCGCGGCGGACTGCCGAGCAGGAACTCGATCTGCTGCTGCTGCTCGAGGAACTGGCGCCAGAGGCTGAACGGGCCCGCGCTCTAACCCCGGCTACGCCGCCACTTGAACCGAGTGCGGGCGAACCCAGTGCTGCCGAAATCCTCACTGCGATTTCGGAATGGCTGGCCAGCGATATCAAGCCGCTGGTAGTAGGCCGGGGCAAATTTGATCTGGCCGTCGCTCGCAACGCGCTGGGAATTGTCGCGCGGGAAATTGAACAGCGCCCGCTCGCCACCGATGCCGCACTGTCCGCTGATTTGATTGCGGGCAAAGCCGATCTGGCTACGCCCGGCTTACTTGCCAAGCTGCGCCGCGCTGCAATGGCCAAACTGGCTGCCGATATGCCAAAATATCCCGCCTTGGCGATTGCCCGGGCGAAATGGGAAGGAAACTGAAATGGATTTTGCGCTCCCCCAGGACCTCATTGCCTATCTGGCTGAGCTGGATCAGTTCATTGCGGCAGAGATCAAACCGCTGGAGCAGCAGGACGACAACATCCGGTTCTTCGATCACCGCCGCGAATATGCCCGGACTGATTTCGAAAATCAGGGATTGCCGCGCCACGAATGGGAAATGCTGCTGCGCGAGGCGTCGCTGCGGGCGGACAAGGCCGGCTACTGGCGTTTTTCCGCACCCAAAAAGTACGGCGGGCAAGATGGATCAAACCTGTGGATGGCGGTGATTCGCGATCGGTTCGCAGCGATGGGGCTGGGGCTGCACAACGATCTGCAGAACGAGCATTCGATTGTCGGCAACTTCCCGTTCGTCGCCATGTTCGAACATTTCGGCACGCCCGCGCAGCAGGAGGAATTCATCC
>JAYURW010000147.1:0-37469 GCA_043756025.1 Novosphingobium sp.
GCGGCCATGCCCGATCACCACATCGGCAAGGTCTGGTGCAAGGGGCCGAGCGTGATGCATTCCTACTTCCGCGACCCCGCCGCGACTGCCGAGTGCCTGGTCCCAAGTGAAGACGGGGGGGTCTGGCTCGATACCGGTGACATGGGCTATCTGGTCGATGGCTACCTGTTCATCGTCGGCCGGGCCAAGGACATGATCATCAACAACGGCAAGAACCACTGGCCGCAGGATATCGAATGGGCGGTGGAGCAACTGCCCGGCTTCAACCACGGCGATATCGCGGCCTTTTCGGTCGAAACCGAAACCGGCGAGGAATCGGTTGCGGTGCTGGTCCACTGCCGGGTCTCCGATCCCGAAGAACGCCAGAAACTCCACGACACGATCCGCGACAAGGTCCGCTCGATCCTCGGCCACCCGGCCATCGTCGAACTGGTCCCGCCGCGCACCCTGCCGCGCACCAGCAGCGGCAAACTCAGCCGGGCCAAAGCGAAGAAGCAGTACCTGTCGGGCGAGATCGAGCCGTTCAAACTGGCGGCGTGAGGGGCGGGGGTGCAGCCCGAGCGGCGAATTTGCCCCTGACCGTGCACAAACCGACTGAGGGCCTGCACCAATCGACATAGCGGGTGCTTGACGGCACTCAGAACGGGTTGAAGCTAGGTTGATGCCGCCAGTTTATCCCGGTTAAACTGCTGATTTACAACAATAATGCTAGCATAATCGCACTTTTGAGACAGGTGCGAGGCCCTATCTTGCGACTTTGCCAGATTGGGTGGGTGTAGGAAAGTTGCGCTTTGAGTTGGGTGCATTTAGTACACTGGCGCCGGAATTCCGGAATTCCAAATACTGATCAATCTCGATAATCCTGTATTGCTCTATTATCGAGTTTAGACGCAGGTACGAGCCGATAGTGCCGCTCCTGAACAATTTTTACATCGCCAGCTTGCAAAGTGAGTTCAAACATCGCGACTGAACCATCGGTCATGAATTGTGCCGAAATGGCGCGGCATCGCATTCCCGGGAACTTTTGCGCGACAAACGCGATATCCTGACTCGTTTGTACTACGCCGATCTGATCTTTGCCGCCTTTGGCTTGAACTGGAATCGCGTAATGGCATCCGTTGCGGTCGAGCCCGAAATAGAGCTCATCGATTTCAATTTGCCCAATGCCTTGAACGGTTGTTCGTAGGTGATTTTGGAGGCTGTAAGTGGTTAGGCCAAGAAACGTGTCGATCAGACGATTGTACCGCACGACAGCAAGAAGTGCCTGCTCGTCGTCGAGCGCATATGCCCGGATCAGCTCGGGGGTGGCATCAGGTATTCCGATAGTGACCAGATTTTCGCTGGGAATAATCCGTGTCGCCGAGACCAGCCGAAAGCGGTATCTGGCGGTTCCCGCCCCTTCAATTATCCATTCCAGACCCTTGGGCTGGGTAGCTAGGATGCGTTGCGGCAATTCCGATCTATAGCGGATCGCATAGATCACATCGCCCAAATTCTTGGGCAACTTTATCTCAAGCTGCTTCGCTTTGGCCTCTAAATCTTCCCTCGCCCACTCGAATTGCATCGAGCCCTTACGATATCCGTCGAAAAACACGCCTTCGATAAGAAGCTGGTATCGGTTTTGAGTTTCAGATTTAGCCATAGGCAAGTCTTACCCGTTCGATATCGATTTGTTTGCGTTTTTTTGCACCGCTCTTGCGGTCACGTTTGCTGTTCGGCACGGCCACACTGAAATGTGCAGAAGCCTGAGAAACCGTCAATCCCAAAAGTTGTGTCGATCCTAGCTCTACAGTCTCATACGGGCGTAGCGGCTTATAGCCTAATGCCGCTATCAACACCGCTGCAACCGCCCTCGCCAGAGGTGGCGGAACTGAATTGCCGATTTGACGCGCACCATGCCATTTGGTTGCGTGAAACCGGAACCAATCGGGATACCCATGCAGTCGCGCCATTTCACGAACCGTCACGCAGCGATCATGTTCAGGGTGAATAGGGCGGGGGCTGGTAAAAGCACCACGTGCACCATCAGTCCCTGCGCGAAGGGTATTCGACAAACCTTTAGCAGGCAGCTTGAAAAACCGAGAAATTGGTTCGGTCTGACCACCTTCGGTCTCGGAAAAGCGACGGCGCGAAATGTTGGTATGTTCGGTGCGGATGCTACTTGTCAGTAAAGAAGGGTCCCAGTTACGCACATAACCGAAGTGCCAAGCATCATTTGTGATGCAGCGCAGCTCGCTGGCGTACGTACTGGGCTGCCCCCACGCTTTGAGGCGAACCACATCAGAACTGCAAAGCTCTTCGAAAGAGTCTGCATTCGGCAAATCGCCAATCGCATCGTTAACGCTCGGGCCCAGCGGCAAGTCGGGATGCAATTTTCCCCTGCCGTCTGCGGGACGTGACGTTGGCTCTGGGTATCGCGGAAGGTGCGCTTCTTTCTTCGCGCCATACAAGATGAGCCGCTCACGATTTTGTGGTGTGCCGAAGTGAGCGGCGTTCAGGACGCGCCATGGCAGTCGAACTTCGTATCCAAGCTCCTTGGCAATCTCGACGAATTCGTCGAGAAACTGCCGGTGCTTGCCGACGGTCAGTCCTTTGACGTTTTCGAACACAAAGGACTTGGCATCGAGTTCCGCAACGATTCTCAGAAATTCTCGAACAAGGGCGTTGCGCGGATCGTCAAGCACACGCTGCCCGATCATTGAGAAACCTTGGCATGGCGCGCCGCCAAACACGACATCGACAGCACGATTGCCGATTCCGGCCACGAGCCTGATCTCACTACCCTTAAGTCCGACTACTGAACGCGGCATGACGGCGCAATTCGGGAAATTGAATTTGTGGACGGCGCAATGAACCGGATCAATTTCTACGGCTGCGACAACATCGAATCCCGCTTGCTCGAAGCCAAGGCTCATGCCACCCGCACCAGCGAAAAGGTCAACCCCGATCGGCCTCATATGCTGTTCCTTACCGAATCCAATGCTGCGAAGGCTAGCAGAACATTTCAAGAATGTCGATCGCTTTCGTCCGTATCGGACGCAGTTTATCGGGGCTACGATGCCTGTTCATCAAATGCCTAAGCTAGATTGCCGGTGCCCCCCTCAAACCCGCGCCTTATCGCGGTGGAACCAGTGCCCGGCCAAATAGAACGCTGGCAGTGCCAGCATCGACACCAGCGACATGGACAAGGCCGCGCTTGAATAGGGTTGCGGATCGCCGGCTGAGCGGAACACGTCGATCAAGGCGCCGGTTGCGGTGATCCCGATCCCCAGCCCGAGTGCGTTGACGCACAGGATGTTGAACGCCACCACCGTCGCTCTGGCCGATGGCGGGGACAGTTCCTGGATGGTCGAAACCGACGGGCCATAAAACGCGCAGAGCAGAAAGATCCCGGCGCCAATTCCCGGCACGAACAGCACTGAATCCGCCGGGACGATCCGGAACGCCAGCGTCAACGGGGCGAGCGCGAGGAAGAGCCAGAACAACAGCATTGCCCGGCCCGATTTGCGGGTGCGGTACCACCAGTCCCCGGCAAAGCCGCCAAACAGGCTGCCTGCCACTCCGGCGACTACGGTCATAAAGCCGGTCAGCTTGGCAATCTCGGCCCGTTCAAACCCGCGTTCCTGCACGTACCACAGCTGGTCGAACGCCGCCGCGCCGACCGCGATATGCAGCGCCACCCCGCCCGCAATAATCATGCACAGCGCGGGCGATTGGCGCAGCGCCGCCCCCAGCACCCGCTTGTGCCCGCGCCAGCCGGGACCGTGGGTGTGGGTTTGCGCCGCCACCACCCGGTCATCACGAACCAGCCACATCGCCGCCGCCAGCACCAGCCCGATCCCGCCGAGCAGGTAGAAGCAGTTCCGCCAACCAATCGTCGGCCCCAGATAGCCCGCAACCAGCAGGCTGGCCCCCGCACCGACCGGCACGCCAAGGTAATAGATCGCCATCGCCAGCCCAAGCTGCGTCGGTTTGAACCGGTCAGCGACCAGTGACGCCGCCGCCGGAGTCAGGGCGGATTCGCCCACCCCGATCAGCGCGCGAGGCAAGGCCATCGAGACAAACCCCCGCGCCGCGCCGCTCGCCGCAGTCAGCAGCGACCATACCGCAATCGCCACTGCGATCAGCCGCCCGCGGTGCATCCGGTCGGCCAGAACCCCCATGAACAGTCCCGCAACCGCGTAGAAGATGATGAAAAACAACCCGGTCAGCAGGCCATATTGGGTATCGGACAGCCCCAGTTCGGGCTTGATGAAATTGGCGAAACTGGGGAGCAGCTGGCGATCAACGAAATTGAGCACGTTGATGACGGTGAGCAGTGCCAGCAGCCCCCAACGCGACGCGGCGCTGCTTTCCGCCATGGCGGGTGGTGTGGCGGACATCGGCGCGCTCTCCTGCTTTGTGTTCTTGGCGCCATGGTGGGGTACGTTTTGCGGCGATGCAAGGGGACACGGAATACCGTATCCCCGATCACAGGCGGGTTACTTCTTGAGCGCGGCCAGCACATCGGCCCACGATACCAGTTTGAAATTCTGCGCCGCCGCGCCGTTCATACCGTCCTGCGCCACGAACAGCCCGGCCGGGTAATCCGGGCCAAAGCCCCCAAGTACCAGCGCGATGCCATCGGTTTCTTCGGTCGCCCCGAAAGCCCCGGCGGTGATCCGGAACCGGCCGGCCGGTTTCAGATTGGGCAGGGAGTAAACCGCATAGGCGTTGTCGCCCTGGCTGGAGAGATCGAGCCGTTCAAGCTGGCGGCTTGAACCGCGGTTGTTGCCGCCAGCCTAAGGTAACAAAGTTCCACACAAAGCGGGCCCCGGCCGTTACCTTGTGTCACCTCGTGTAAGGTTCCACCCGTGCGCCGATATGCGGCAAAGCGATAACAATTACGGTGACAGGTGCGTTATCCCCGAATTAGCCTTGGCCTTTGGCCCTCGCTTGGCGGGTAACAGCTTTTGCCCGGTCTGTCGCTCCATGTCCTCCAGCCATTCGGATGAACCCACCGGTCGCCCCAGACTTTCCGCCTTGCGCAAGGCCGCATAGGTCGGCGCTTCGTCAAAATCCTCGCCGAGGAAAGCCACGAAGTTCCCGGCCCGCTCCAATGCCGCTTGGGCCGGGACTTGACGATATCGCGGCGGGGAGAGGTCAGTTCGGGGACGGCGGGATGACGGCGATGTGTCAGGCGTGGGTGACAATCCCCAATCGGGACTCACGGTCCCGTTGCATTCTCACCGCAACGCCATATTCTGCCGCTCGGGCCGTATTGGAATTGCTAGTTCGGGGAGACGGCAGTGCGCGATGCTGAACCTAATCACGAGAGTTTTGGCGTGCTGGTCGGGTGGGCCCATCATGGGACCGCAGGCAAGCTCGACCTGACGCTGCAATGCGTTCAATCGACCCGGCGCGACGATGCTGGCGCGATCGACGATCACCATATCGTGATGACCCCGAGTCAGGCCGCCGTGCTGGCCAATTACCTGTTCCAGATTTCCGGCCAATCCCCGCCGGAACCACGCAAGGGCTTGCTGCGGCGCCTGTTGGGATAGAACTTTCCGACCTCACCTCGCATAGCCCCTCCCCACCGGGGAGGGGAGCAGTGAGCCAAGCTGCTACTCCTTGCCCGCCCTGTCCTATATTGATAACACAGCTTGCATAGTTCGGGCGGTGATCCCACATTGGCCGAACGACGCTTTGTGAGGATACGACATGGCTAACACGCCGACTGCAACCGCCACCGAAACTCCGACCATTACCCTGACCGCGCCCGATCCGGTGCCGGTGGTGCTACCCGAATCGGCAATCGGGCTGGTCCCGGTTTCGCCTGACGACAAGTCCAAGCTGGAAACCAAGGTTGATGCGTTCATCGCCGATCTGGTGGCGTCGGACGCGAACTCGCCTGAATTCGGCAAAAAAGTCGATCAGATCACCAATATGGGCCGCAAGGAAATC
The DNA here is from genome assembly GCA_043756025.1 of Novosphingobium sp. Taxonomy (GTDB): domain Bacteria; phylum Pseudomonadota; class Alphaproteobacteria; order Sphingomonadales; family Sphingomonadaceae; genus Novosphingobium. The sequence continues at coordinate 5,947 of JAYURW010000147.1, forward strand.
ATGGCCGCATCGGGGATGAGCAACCGCTTCCTCGACCGGCCAATCCGGGCGATGGACAAGGATTCGGGCGTTGGCGCCAATCTGGCGGAACTGCGCCGAACGGTCGAAACGCTCGATCCGGGCAAGCAGGGCAAGCTGTCCAAGGGCCGCAAGATTTTCGGGATCATCCCGTTCGGCAATTCGATGAAGCGCTATTTCCAAAGCTATGAAAGCGCGCAAGGGCACATTCAGGCGGTGCTGGGTCACCTCGGCTCGGGCAAGGACGAGCTGCTGATGGACAATGCCGCGATTGATGTTGAGCGGCAGAAACTGTGGGAAGCGATGGGCCAGCTGGAACAGATGATCCACATCAGCCGCACCCTTGATGCCAAGCTGGAGGAAAAGGCCGCCGAACTCGATGCTACCGACCCGGCCAAGGCCAAGGCGATCCGCGAAAGCGCGCTGTTCTATGTCCGCCAGCGGACGCAGGATCTGCTGACCCAGATGGCGGTATCGGTGCAGGGTTATCTGGCACTCGATCTGGTCAAAAAGAACAACGTCGAACTGGTCAAAGGCGTGGACCGCGCCAGCACCACCACAGTCGCCGCGCTGCGCACCGCTGTTACCGTATCGCAGGCGATGGCCAACCAGCGGCTGGTGCTGGAACAGGTCACCGCGCTCAATTCGACCACAGCGGGGCTGATCGATTCAACCGGCACGCTGCTGCGCGAACAGACCGGCAAAATCCATGAAATGGCGGCCAGCAGCACGATCCCGATTGAAACGCTGCAACGCGCTTTCCAGAACATCTATGACACGATGGACAACATCGACACATTCAAAGTCAAAGCGCTCGAAAGCATGAAGCAGACGGTCACCACGTTGTCGTCCGAGGTCGAGAAATCCAAGGGTTTCATCGCCCGGGCCGAAGGCGCCAATCAGGCCCGGATCGCCAGCGACGCGCCCAGCTTGCTGAGCCTGGAGGGCTAGACCTTTGTCGACCCCTGCCAATCAGTCAGACCAGATCATTGGTGCAGCCCGGCGCGTGTTGGTCGATCAACGCGCCGGTGGCCGCCGCTCAATCGGTCAGGGCGCAGCGGCGATCCGGGCCGGGCATTACTGGCGCAAGGTCCGCAATATCGCGGTGGCCGGGGTCGCGGTCTGGCTGGGGCTGGGGATCATCGGTTCGATCATTGGCGGGATCGGCTTTATCGGGCTGGTGCTGGGCGTAACAGTCAGCGCGGCGGCGCTGTTCCTGCTGGGCAAGTATCCGCGCTTCAAAATGCCGACCCGGGCCGATCTGGACCCCACCGGCACCGATGCCCGCGCTTTGGTGGGCCGGACCGAGCTGTGGCTGGAAACCCAGCGCCGCGCCTTGCCGCCGCCAGCCGTGCAGCTGGTCGATCAGATCAGCGTGCAGCTGGATGGACTGGCCGCGCAACTGGTCGATGTCGATCAGGACCATCCCAAGGCCGCCGAAGTGCGCAAGCTGGTGGGCGAGCATCTGCCCAACGTGATCGATGGATACCGCAAGATCCCTGAGGCCCTGCGTTATGAAGACCGCGCCGGGACCAATCCCAACGCCCAGTTCATCGGCGGGCTGCGGACGATCAGCGACGAGATCGATTCGATCACCCGCCAGCTGGCGGTCGGCGCAATTGATAATTTGGCGATCACCACCCGCTACCTCGACTACAAATACGGCGAAGCGCTGGAAGACGGCGGGAAAGTCTGATGCGCGTTCCGATCCCGCACAAGCTGGGCAAGGACGAGGTCAAACGGCGCCTGCGGGAACGCAGCGACGAAATGGCCGGGCTGTTTCCCGGCGGCAAAGCCGATGTCGCGATTTCCTGGCCACTGGAAGACCGGATGGCAATGCGGGTCAGCGCGATGGGCCAGAGCGTCAACGCTCATGTCGATGTGCTGGACGACAGCGTGGTGTTTGAAATCGACCTGCCCGCCGCACTGTCATTCTTCGGCCCGATGGTCCGCAGCGTGGTTGAGGAAAAGGCCCAGAAGCTGCTGCGTTAACGTCGTCCCCGGCTTGACCGGGGACCGCTGGCCGCAACACGCGAGCTTGCGTCAAACGGCCACCGGTCCCCGACCAAGCCGGGGACGACGTCAGCCCTAAACCGCCCTAGACCTCCAGATATATCCGCGGAATCCGCAATTGCTGCGCCGCGATCTGGGTTTCGCGCAGGAACAATATCAGCGCCCACATCAGCAGACCAATCGCGGTCAGGAAAGTGCCGGCCGCAACCCGCTGCAGGCTCAGTTGCACCAGCTCCTCCAGAAACAACACCGCGACGGTGGTGCCGATGAACAGCCCGCTGATCACCATCAGCCGGATCGCGCGGGTGATGAGCCGGATCCGTCCATCGATCATCCGAATCTCGGCCACCACTTCGTCATGGTCGGGGCCATCGGTTGACACATGACGTTCCTGCAAATGCCGGCTGCGATCAACCACCCGGCCAAGGCGGCTCGACAGCAGGTTGAGGATATTGCCGATTGCCACCAGCACGAAAACCGGGGCGAGCGCGAGCTGGATGGTCTGGGCTATCATGGAACAACTGCTAGACCTGTGCGTTGCTGGTGGAAAGCCGTGTGCAATCCTATGCTCATTGCAAATCAGCAGAAGGCCACCCCATGAACCGCAAGCTCCTGTTCCCCGCCCTGACTCTGGCCGCGCTGGCCCTTTCTGGTTGCGCGGCGGTGTTATCCAAGCACCCGGTTGGCAATCGCGCCGTGCCAGAGCCAGCCAAGTCGGTTGAACTAAGCCGCTATCTTGGCCGCTGGTACGAGCTGGCGCGGTACGAACAGGGCTTTCAGAAAGACTGCGAAGGCGTGACTGCCGACTATGCCCTGCGCGATGATGGCAATATTTCCGTGGTTAACCGCTGCCGGAAGGCGGGCGGAAAGATCAGCGACGCGACGGGCAAGGCCAAGATTGTCGACACTGCGACCAATGCCAAACTGAAAGTCAGCTTTTTTGGCCCGTTCTATGGCGATTACTGGGTGCTGGACCATGCTGATGATTACAGCTGGGCGATCGTTGGCGAACCTTCTGGCCGCTACCTGTGGATCCTGAGCCGTGATGCCACGCCGGGCAAAGCCAAGCTGGATGCCCTGATCGCGCGGACTGCGGCGCTGGGATACGACACATCGATGATCCGGATTACGCAGCAGCCTTAGGGCTGATCAGAAAAAGAACTTCTGCTGCCAATAAAAGGTTGAAGTGATCGGTTCCCCCGCCCCGTTGCTGGCGGGTTTGAAGCGCAGGCGCTGCATCGCCAGCACGCAGGCGATCGCGTCGGTTTCGGGAAAGCCGCTGGATTTGTAGACCCGGCAATGGGTTGCCCGGCCCGATGGGGCCACGGTCAGCGCCAGGATCACCGATTTGCCGACCCGGGCCTCGCGGCCGCCCGCAGGCACTGGAAAATCTTTGGCGTTATTGATCTGCCCGGAAACGTGGGCGGCCTTGCTTGGCTTGCCGCCGCCTTGGCCTGTGCCGGTTCCGCCCGCGCCGGTCCCGCTGCCGGTCCCGCTGGCGCCAGTGCCATTGCCCTGATCGACCGCACCCGAAGTAACCGCCGATCCAGTTGAACTGGCCTTGGGTGCTGGGGTTTTGGCGATCGCAATCTTGGGCGGCGGGGCTTTGGTTTCCTTGGGCACGGCCTTCTTGCCCGCTTGACCCGCTGCGCCCGCTGCTTTGGGCTGCTCCGCTGGGGGCGGCGGCGGCGGCGGGGCGGTGATCGTGACGGTGAAAGTCGACAGCACTTTTTCAACCGCCTTGGCGGTAAAGTCCGGCGCAAAGGCGCGGACCAGCCCTAGCAGCACCACGACGTGCAGCAGCGCGACGAACAGCATTACCCCCAGCTTGGTTCTGGTGGGCGGTTCAGGATTGAAATCGCCAGCGCCGATCAGATCGTTCATTGGCGTGCTATGCCAAAGGCTTGGGACAAGGGCAATCGCGCCCTTTGCGGAATGATGCCGCGCGATTATGACGGGCGGCGTGAACCGGGGCCGCCTCAATCAGATTGATCGCCGCGCAGTGCTGCAAGGGCTGGCGCTGGCCGGAGCAAGCGCGGCTGGGCTATCGGCCTGCGCGCGCGAGGCGCCGCAGGTATCGCTGGCGATCTGGCAGGACTATCTGGGCGAAACCACTCTGGCCGATTTTCGCCGAGCCAGCGGAATCGATGTCACTGTCACCACTTATGCCGATAATGCCGAGCTCTATGCCAAGCTAAAAGCCGGAAACCACGGTTTCGATCTGGTGGTCCCATCGAGCCAGTGGGTGGAGCGGATGATCCGCGAAGAACTGCTGGCCCCGCTCAGTCATGGCCGCTTGCCAAACCTGGCCAATCTGGAACCGGCCTTTGCCGATATGTCGTTTGATCCGGGCAATGGCCATTCGGTCCCTTATACCTGGCTGGCGCTGGGGATCGGCTATCGCAAATCAAAAGTGGCGCAAGTTCCCGCCGGGTGGAAGGCGCTGCTCGAAGGACCAGCCCATGCCGGGCGGATTGCCTTGCCGGCCGATCCAGCGCTGCTGTTCCGGATCGCGGCCAAGGCGCTGGGCTTTCCCGCCAACCAGTTCAATCCCGACCGGGTCAAGCAGGCCGAGGCCGCGCTGGCCCGTGCTTTGCCGCGCCTGAAAGCCCTGCATCACGATGGCGGGCAAGACCTGCTGCTGAAAGGTGAAGCCGATCTGGTCGCGTTGTGGAATGGCGATCTGGCGCAGGTCGCGCTGGAAGATCCCGACATCGGTTTTGCCCTGCCGCGCGAAGGCGCGCTGCTATCGTGCGATTGCCTGTGCATCCCGGCTTCGTCGGCGCGCGCCGGTAATGCTCATAAAATGATCGATTTCCTGCTCAGTGCCGAAGGCGGCGCGGGGGTCGCCGGGACGATCTGGTTCCCCACCCCTAACCGCGCTGCGCGGGCGATCATGCCGGCTGACTATTCGGCCAATCCAGTGCTATTTCCGGCAGGGCGGCCAGCGGGGACCAGCGAGTTTGTGGGCGACAACCCGGCGCTCGATGCCCAGTTCGCAGCGGCAATGCAGCGGCTTCAGGTTCCGCAGTAGGTGACATGGCCGGGCGTGCCCGTGGGCGCACCGTGAGTGTACCGCTCCATCCCATCGCGCGGCGCGAACGGCTGACTGACCAAGGCCAGCAATTCATCAAACAGTGTCATGTCCCCGGCCTCCGCCGCGCTTAGCGCCGCATCGGTCAGGTGGTTGCGCGCGATATACAGCGGATTGACCGCGTCCATTTGCGCCGCGCGTTTGGCTGGATCCAAAGGTTCACGCGCCAACCGGGCCTGCCACTGCGCCCACCATTCGGCCAGCGCAGCGGGATCGGTCAGTTCTGCCCCGACCGCGCCATAACCCTCGCTGAGCGAGATCGACAGCGCCCGAAACAGCCGGGTGAAATCGGCGTCCTGCCCCTCCAGCGCGGCAAACAGCGTCTGGCCCAGTTCAAGATCGCCGTCTTCGGCTGTGGTCAGCCCCAGCTTGAGCCGCAGGCCGCTGGTCCAGTGGGCCTCATACCGCGCGCCAAAGCCATCGAGCAGCAACCGCGCCGCCTCATTGTCCGCCTCATCCACCGCCACGATCGCTTCGATCAGCGCCGAGGCCAGCTTGTAAAGGTTCCAGCGGCACACCAGCGGCTGCCCACCAAAGGCATAGCGCCCGCCCTTGTCGATCGAGCTGAACACCCGCCCCGCCGAATAGCCATCGAGGAAAGCGCAGGGGCCATAATCAATCGTCTCGCCCGAGATTGTGACGTTATCGGTATTCATCACGCCGTGGACAAAGCCCAGGTTCATCCACTGGGCGACCAGTTTGGCCTGGGCCTCGCAAACCGCCTCAAGCAGCGCCAGCGGGCGGTTGCGCGCCGTCATCTGATCGGGGAAATGCCGCTGTAAGGCATAGTCCACCAGCCGTTCGACCGCCGCTCGGCCATGGTGCGCGGCGGCCCATTCAAAGGTACCGACCCGCAAATGGCTGGCGGCAATCCGGCTCAGCACCGCGCCGTGGTGCGGGGTTTCACGCCACAGCCCTTCACCGGTTGCCACCACGGCGAGGCTGCGGGTGCTGGGCACGCCCAGCGCGGCCATCGCCTCTGACATCAGGTATTCGCGCAGCGCCGCGCTCAGCGTGCTTTTGCCGTCGCCGCCGCGCGAATACGGGGTCTGACCCGACCCTTTGAATTGCAGGTCAAACCGCCCGCCATTCGGTGCGATCAATTCGCCCAGCAGCAGCGCCCGGCCATCGCCCATTTGCCGGTTGAAATGGCCAAACTGATGTCCGGCATAGGTCAGCGCCACCGGTTGCGATCCGGGAACGGCCTCGGCCCCGGACAACCAGCGGGCCCATTGCTCCTGATCAGCCTCAGGCAGCCCTAGCGCCGCTGCCAAGGCCGCATTCCACGCCACCATCCGCGGCGCAGGCGCGGCGGAAGCCTGACTGGGAGTGAAAAAACCGTCCAGTTCGCGGGTCAGGCTGTGATCGAAGTTGAACATTGTTATCCTTCAAGCCCCAAGGCCAAACCAGTAAAGTCCTTCCCCGCTGGGGAAGGGTTGGGATGGGGGTTCCGCGCTGATGTCGAGCCCCCACCCCAACCCCTCCCCAGCGGGGAGGGGCTTTTTATGACGACTTGCTCTTTTTGAACTGAAACATCAGTCCGCCAGCTTCTCCAGCGACAGCGCATTGATGCAATAACGCAGCCCGGTTGGCGCCGGGCCATCGGGGAAAACATGGCCAAGGTGCGCATCGCAGACGTTGCAGGTCGCCTCAATCCGCATCATCCCGTGGCTGTTATCGCCAAGATAGCCGACCACGCCCGCCTCGACCGGCGCGCCAAAACTCGGCCAGCCGGTGCCGCTTTCAAACTTGCTGGCGCTGTCAAACAGTTCGGTTCCGCAGCACGCACAGGCATAACGGCCGGGCTGGAACAGGCTGCACATCCCGCTGGAAAAGGCCCGCTCGGTTCCGGCTAGCCGGGTGACCTGATACTGATCCGGGCTAAGCAGCGCGCGCCATTCTTCGCCAGTTTTTTCAACCCGGCGCGGAGCCGGATTGGCCGCGCCCTGGGCCAAAGCCACCACATCATTCCAATTCATCGCTGTCTCCATGCCCCTTCCCTGAGGCCGATCATATCACACCGCGTCCTGCAAGGTCAGCCAATTCCTGCTCTGACAACCCCAAGGCTTCGCCGTAGACTTCGGCATTGTGCTCGCCCGGATATAGCGGCGCGCGGCGGCGGATGCTTGAGGGTGTCTCCGACAATTTGGGCATTGGTGCCTGCATCTTCAAGCTACCGTGGAGCGGATGGGCAACCGCGGCAATCGCCCCGCGCGCGGCAAAGTGCGGATCGGCCAGCATCTCCCTGCCGGTGTAGACCCGGCCTGCCGGAACCGAATGCGCGATCATCAACGCTTCGGCTTGATCGACCGTCAGCGTCCGGGTCCAGTCGTTGATCAAATCGTCCAGCTCGGCCTGCCGCTCGCCGCGCGCGACATGGCTGGCAAAGCGCGGATCGCAGGCCAATTCTGGCTGGCCCATCGCCGCACAGAGCCGAGCGAAGATCGTATCACCGTTGCCGCCGATCATATATTCGCCGTCCGCGCATTTGTAGACATTGCTGGGCGCGATCCCCGGCAAGACCGAGCCAGAGCGCGGCCGGACCAGCCCCATCAGATCATATTCCGGGATCACGCTTTCCATCACTTGCAGCACCGCTTCATACAGCGCGGAATCGACCACCTGACCCGTGCCGCTGGCTTCGCGGGCATGGAGCGCGGCCAAGGCCCCCATGCAGCCATAGGTTGCCGCCAGCGTATCGCCGATTGAAATGCCGGTCCGCGCCGGGGGGCGATCGGGTTCGCCGACAATCGCTCGCAGCCCGCCCATCGCCTCGCCAATCCCGCCGTAACTGGCGCGGGCGGCATATGGTCCGGTTTGGCCGTATCCTGACATCCGGACCACAATCAGCCGCGGGTTGATGGCGTGGAGGTCGGCCGGGCCAAGCCCCCATTTTTCCACTGTACCGGGCTTGAAATTCTCGATCATGATATCGGCATCGGCCAGCAACCGCCGGACCAGCGCTTGCCCCTCAGCCACCCGCAAATTGGCGGTCACCGAGCGCTTGTTGCGGCCGATCACGTCCCACCAGACCTTGTGTTCGCCATGGCCCCAGCTGCGCATCGGATCGCCAGCACCGGGCGGCTCGATCTTGATCACATCGGCGCCCATATCGCCCAGCAATTGCCCGCAGAACGGCCCGGCGATCAGCTGGCCCAGCTCGATCACCTTGATCCCATCGAGCGATCCGCCGCTCATGCCGCGCCCGCCTTTGACAGCATCGAAGGCATTTCCTTGCCCATCACGGTGCCCAACCAGCGTGCGGTTTCAATCAGTTTGGCCAAGTCTAGTCCGGCCTCAATGCCTGAGCGCTCGAGCAGATAGGCCACATCCTCACTAGCCACATTGCCCGCCGCACCGGGGGCGAAGGGGCAGCCGCCGAGCCCGCCGATTGAACCATCAACCACGCTCGCCCCGGCCTCCACCGCCGCCCAGACATTGGCGACCCCGGTGCCGCGGGTGTTGTGAAAATGGACCCGCACCGGCAGCGGCACGATTGCAGTGCGCACGGCGGCAACCAAAGCCGAAACCTCGGCCGGAACCGCTACACCGATGGTGTCGGCCAGCGCTATTTCAGCAGGGCCGGCCTGTGCCAATTGTTGTGCCATGCGGACCACATGAGCCGGATCGACCGGGCCGCTGAACGGGCAACCGAACGCGACCGCAATCGTCACTTGCGCTGACACGCCTGCCATCTGTGCCATGGCGATAATTCGGGCCGCCTCTGCCACCGATTCTGCGCTGGTCTGCCCCTGGTTGCGCGCGCCGAATTCATCACTGGCCACCGCAACTGCGCCCAGTTGATCGACCCCCGCCGCCAAGGCCCGCTGCGCCCCGCGCTGGTTGAGCACCAGTCCGATCCGGGTCACGCCATCAGACCGACCAAGCAGCGCAACGACCGCTTCGGCATCGGCCATCTGCGGTACTTTGTCGGGATTGACGAAGCTCGCCACTTCGATTCGGCGCACCCCTGCGGCAATCGTCCGGCGGATCAGTTCGACCTTGTGCTCGGTCGAGACCAGCAGCGCCTCATTCTGCAAACCATCGCGCGGGCCGACTTCGACGAATTCGATGCTGCGCGTCATGGCTGCGCGTCGATCCAGCCCTTCACCAGCTCCGCCGCCTGCTGCGCCAAGGGGGTCTGGCCGAAGTAATAGTGATTGGCTCCGGCGATCAGGTGGTGATCGATCTGGCACTTGGTTGCCGCCGCCATCAGCCGCGCGGCGTGGCTGGGGGTGCAGGCATCGTCGGTGCCGTTTTCGATCACCAGCATCGGTCCGGAAATCCGCGCGGCGCATTTCAGGCCATCGCCGTTGCTGTCATCATAGGACCACTGCGACAGCCACGAGCGCAGCGTGCTGAACCGGGCCAGCCCCACCGGGCCATCATTCACGACAAACGGATCACCCAGCATACAATGGTTCGGCATCCGCTCGTTGGGATCGACCAGCGGATCAAGCCAGCGCGGATCGGCCATGGTCCCCTGCACGGTGAAGCAGCGTTCGTGATTTTCGAGCCCTTGCGCTTTCAATGCCGCCAGTTCGTCCTTCACCCAGGCGGTGATCCGCCGGTTGCGCGCGATCTGGCGGGCGCGGTATTCGGCGACGAAATCGGCTGAATAGGGCGGCTTGGGTCCATCGGCAGCATAGAGGTTCCATTTGGGGTTGCGCTCAAACGGGCGGCTTTCATCCTCAATCGAAGCATCCATCCATTCGGTCAGCGTCAGATTGCGTGAGAGGTGCGCGGCGAGCAGCAGCACGCCATCGGCGGGCACGAAACCCGCCGCGGCCAGATCATAGGGATCGCCCGCCGGGGTGTGCGTCACCTGCGGATCCTGCGCTTCGGCCTGGTAGAACAGGCTCTGCGCGCCGCCGCCCGACCAGCCGCCGAGATAGACCTTGCTGTAACCCAGCCGCTCTTTCGCATGACGGATCACTGCGCCAAAATCCATCACCGCGCGTTCCATGATCAGCGCGGTATCATTGCCGCGATAGCGGGTGTTGGCATAGATCGTGTGGACGCCCATTTTGGCCAGCATCGTCACCAACGGCAGCCACGATCCGCCGCCAATCGGGTGCGAGAAAATCACCACGCGGTCGCTTGGCACTTCGGGTTTCAGCCGCATCGCCTCGACCGCGACTTTGCCGATAGCGCCGCCATAGGTGTCTTTGAAAGCGCTGACCTCGTCAAACACCACCAGATACGGGATACGTTCAAAGTTCACGGACATTGATACTTTTCCATCACCCTGCGGTCAGGTCTTTCAGGAATTCGCGAACCCGTTTGGCATTGACGCCAAAATCGCTGATCCCGACCCGGCTGACCGAGCGCATATTGACCAGCGATCCCTTGCCGTCGGCGCTCGGCACAATCCGGATCACCACATCATCGTTGAACCGAACGTAAGAGACGCTGGCAGTGGCTTCGACATGGCCGCGCGCCGGATCGGACTTGGCAATCACCCAGCCTTTGCTGGCCGCCAGCGCGGCAACCTGCGCGGTCGCATCGGCCACCGGCTTGGCCAAAGTCACCGGCGCGAGATCGCCATAAGCCCCAGAGTGAAGCCGCTTCCAATTATCGAGCGAACCCACCCCGGCCAGATTATCCGCCCGCAGCGGCAGCACTTCGAACTGCGGCGGATTGGCCAGATCGGTGCTAACATCGTGGATCGCCGGAACGTCGCCAGCGGCCAGCGGGCGCGAGGCGATAAAGCCGACATAGACCAGCGCGACCACGATAGCTGCGAGCAGCTTACCCCGCCCACCAGCAGCCCCGCCGCGCCCCGCGATCAGCGCCGCAATCCCGGTCAGCAGCGCGACCAGTGCAATCAGCGCTCCGCCCAGTAATCCCGAAAATCCAGCCAGCTTGGGAATTAGGTCATAGCGCGCCAAAGTCAGCCCGATTGCAGCGACCGTGACGGCGGCCACAGTCAGGCGGAGCGACCATCTGGTCAGGCGAGGCGCCCAAGCGGAGCTGGCGGCGGAATTGGGGCTGGCTGTTGTCATGGGGTAGAAGTCAGCAGGAAAACCCGCCAAGGTCAATCGGCCTGCCCAATCGGCGCGGGGTATGTGCAAGGATCAAAGCCGGCAATGGACCAGCGCATCGTTCTGGCAGGCGGCGGCCATGCCCATCTGGCCGTGCTGGCCGATTGGGCGAGCCGTCCGATGCCTGGCACAAAACGCACCTTGATCTCCGCAACGCGCCACACCGCCTATTCGGGAATGCTGCCCGGCTGGATGGCCGGAGTCTATCGCCAGGATGAATTGCTTATCGATATGGCCCCTTTGGCGCAGCGCGCCGGGGCCGAACTGGTGCTGGCCGAGGTGGTCGGGCTGAATGCAGCGCGCCAGACACTCCGTCTGGCTGGCGGCGATGAAGTGGCGTTCGATTTGCTCTCGCTCGCCACCGGCGGCGAAACCGATTTGGCTGCGCTGATTGACCTTGGCGAGCGGCTGGTGCCGGTGCGGCCAGTGGATGCGTTCATGGCGCGCTGGTCGCAGTTTTTGGAACGCCAGTCCGCACTATCCGAGCCGATTGTCGCGATAGTCGGCGGCGGTGCGGGCGGCGTTGAACTGGCCTTGGCCGCCCACGCGGCGCTGCGTCCGATTTGCACAAGGGCCCAGATCACGCTGATCGCGGGCCCAGATGGCCTGCTGCCGGGCCACTCCGATGGGGTCCGCGAACTGGCCCATGCAGCCTTGGCGCAGCGCGGCATCGCCGTCCATTTCGGGATGGCCAAAGGATGCAGCGGCGGGCTGGAGTTGGCGGGCGGGCAGACCATCCCGGCCGACGTCGTGATCGCTGCGACCGGCAGCATTGCTCCCCGCTGGCTAGCCCAATCTGGTCTGGCCTGCACGCCGCGCGGTTTTGTCGCGGTTGGCGCCGATTTGCGCAGCCCATCGCATCCAGCAATTTTTGCCGCCGGGGATATTGCCGAACGCAGCGACCGCCCGCTCGCCCGCTCCGGCGTCCATGCCGTCAAAGCTGGGCCGGTGCTCGCCGCCAACCTGCGCGCAACGTTGACAGGCGCGCCGCTGCGGCAATATCAGCCGCGTGATGCCGCGCTCTATCTGCTGTCGCTGGGCGATGGCCAAGCGATTGCCTCGTGGGGCAAGCTTGCGGGTTCAGGCCGCTGGCTTTGGTGGCTAAAGGATCAGATCGACCGCCGCTTCGTCTCCCGTTACACCGGGCCGGCAGCTGCCAAAGGAACCGACACTTGAAACGCATTGTTATCGCTCTGGTGCTGGCTCTGGGCCTCGCCGCCTGGTTTGGACTTGACCTTGGCCAGTACCTGACGCTCGATGCGCTAAAGGCGCAGCAGGCCGCGTTCGAAGGCACTTACCGCGCCAATCCGCTGCTGGTGATCGCGGTGTTCTTTGCCGTCTATGTCACGCTGACCGCGCTCTCAGTGCCGGGCGCGGCGATTATGACGCTGGCGGCGGGGGCGATCTTTGGCGTCACCACTGGCACGCTGGTGGTCTCGTTCGCTTCTACCATTGGGGCCACGCTGGCCTTCCTCGCCTCGCGCTATTTATTCCAGAACGCGGTGCAAAGCCGGTTTGGTGAGCGGCTCAAAGGCGTCAACGAAGGGATCGCCCGCGACGGGGCGTTCTACCTGTTTTCGCTGCGGCTGGTTCCGGCGTTCCCGTTCTTTCTGGTAAATCTGGCGATGGGCCTGACTCCGATCCGGACCTGGACCTATTACTGGGTCAGCCAGCTGGGAATGTTGCTGGGCACGCTGGTCTATGTCAACGCCGGAACCCAGCTGGCGCAGATCAGCAGCTTGAAAGATATCGCCTCGCCCGGCCTGCTCGGCTCGTTCGTGGCGCTCGGCCTGCTACCGTGGCTGGGCAAATGGATCATGGCCGTAATCAAGCGCCGCAAAGTCTATGCCCGGTTCTCCCGCCCGCGCCGCTATGACCGCAATCTGGTGGTGATCGGGGCGGGCGCGGCTGGCCTTGTGTCCTCGCTGATTGCCGCCACGGTCAAAGCCAAGGTGACGCTGGTCGAATCGAACAAGATGGGCGGCGATTGCCTCAACTATGGCTGTGTCCCGTCCAAGGCGTTGATCCAGTCCGCCAAGATCGCCGACGCGATGCGCCATGCCGATCGCTATGGGCTGGAGGGCGCCGAGCCGAACTTCAGTTTCAAAGCGGTGATGGGCCGGATCCACGCAGTGATCGCCGCGATTGAGCCGCATGACAGCGTCGAGCGCTACACCGGCCTCGGGGTCGATGTGGTCCAGGGCTATGCCAAAATTGTCGATCCCTGGACGGTCGAGATCGCGCGGGCTGATGGCACCACCCAGCGCCTGACTACCCGTGCGATCGTGATCGCCGCCGGGGCTGAGCCACTGGTTCCCGATCTGCCGGGGCTCGCCGGATCGGGCTATCTGACCAGCGACACCTTGTGGGAAAGTTTTGCCAAACTCGACACCATCCCACGCCGGATCGCGGTGATGGGCGGCGGGCCGATTGGGGCGGAACTGGCGCAGGCCTTTGCCCGCTTGGGCGCAGAGGTCAGCCTGATCGAAATGGGTCCGCGCTTGCTCCCGCGCGAAGATGACGATGTCGCCGATGCTGCTCGCGCCGCGCTGGAACGGTCGGGCGTAGCAGTGCTGACCGGGCACAAGGCGCTGCGGATTGAGGGCCAAGCCGTGGTCGCTGAGCACAATGGTGCCGAAGTGACCATCGGCTATGACGCGCTGATCGTCGCGGTCGGGCGCAAGGCGCGGCTCTCGGGTTATGGCTTGGAGGAGCTGGGCGTTGAAACTGGCAAGACCGTGGTAACCGACGATTACCTCGCGACGATCTATCCCAATATCTATGCGGCGGGTGATGTCGCCGGGCCCTATCAACTGACTCATGTGGCCTCGCATCAGGCCTGGTTCGCCAGCGTCAACGCGCTGTTCGGCCAGTTCAAACGGTTCAAAGCCGATTACCGCGTGATCCCCTGGACCACTTTCATCGATCCCGAAGTGGCCCGCGTTGGCCTGAACGAACAGGAAGCGCAGGCGCAGGGGATTGCCCACGAAGTGACCACTTACCAGTTGGGCGATCTCGACCGCGCAATTGCTGACAGCGCCGCCACCGGCTTTGTCAAAGTGCTGACCCCGCCGGGCAAGGACAAGATCCTGGGCGTGACTATCGTGGGCAACCATGCCGGTGAACTGCTGGCCGAATATGTGCTGGCGATGAAACACGGGCTGGGGCTGAACAAGATCCTCGGCACAATCCACACCTATCCGACTATGGCCGAAGCCAACAAATTTGCCGCTGGAGAATGGAAAAAGAAGCACGCCCCGCAGGGCCTGCTGCGGCTGGTCGAGCGCTATCACCGCTGGCGGCGCGGCTAAGATGTTCGATGCCCGTCTGCGCCCGCTGATCGACCCGCCGCTCAATGCAAGCGGCCGCTGGCTGGCGGCGCGCGGGATCGGGGCCAATGCTGTCACGCTGGCTGGGCTGATCCCGGCACTGGGCGCAGGAGTAGCGATTGTGCAGGGGCAATACGGCCTGGCTCTCGCGCTGATCGCGCTCAACCGGTTGCTCGATGGGCTGGACGGCGCGGTCGCCCGGGCGAGCCGACTGACCGATTGGGGCGGCTATCTCGATACCCTCGCCGATTTTGCCTTTTATGTAACCGTGCCGCTGGCTTTCGGGCTGGCGAACCCGGCCAATACCCAAGCCGCGCTGATCCTGGTCGCCGCTTTTACGCTTACTTGTGCCAGCTTTCTGGCCTTTGCTGCGATCGCCGCCAAACGCGGCGCAGAAACCAGTGCGCACGGCCGCAAGGCGTTTTTCTACTCGACTGGTCTGGCCGAAGGGGCAGAAACCATCGCGGTATTCGTGGCGATGTGCCTGTGGCCCGGCTGGTTCCCGCAAATCGCCTGCGGCTATGCCGCACTGTGCCTGCTGACAGTGCTGCAGTGCAGCCTGCTGGCCCGGCAGACTTTTACAGCAGACTGAATAGGGCGGGGAAATGCGTGGTGAATGACGCAGTCCCGGCCTAACGGGTCTCGTCGGGCAGGATTCCCTTGAGCTGGGAATTCGGATGGGAATTCCGCAAATTTCAGTGCTCTGGGCGCTTGCAGCGCCAGACTAAGACGCTGACTTCCGAACGCTTTCGTCATGAATTCCCTTGCGTGGCATCATGGGAAAATTTCCGGTCGCTTTGGGAATTCCGCATCTCGTTGTGCAAAAAGCAGGCGAACATCACCTGCATCGTTGACACCTGGGCACACAATCGCCTAATTAGATGTAATTCCTGACTTGGAGTTTCGATGTCGATCACCCTGCCCAATCTGAGCCTGACGCAAGGGCAGCTCCTCTGGGCGCTCGAACACGGTCAGGAGCCTGGCAAGCTGCTAAAGGACCAGGTCCGGTATCTGCGCCAACTGGGCGTTCCAAAGAATTCCGCCAACCAGGTCCCCGGGTCAGGTAACCGCATTCGCTATGACTTTCACGACCTGGTGGAACTGGGTTTGGGCGTGACTGCACTCAAGCACCGCTTCAAGCCGAAGGACATTTCCGCGGTCCTCGTCGATGGCCGCGAAAGTATGCGCCAAGCCATCGAGATTGCCTGGCGCGATATGAGCGAGGAAGAGACCGGTGCCAATTGGATCAAGAGCCGCGGTGCCATTCGCCCACTCCGCGTGGACGATTTCTACCTGCGTCTCCATGAGCGCCGCACCGAGAAGTGGGGCAGAGTAGACATCATTGGTCTAGAACAGGTCAAGCCGGGACTGGAAGTCTTCACCCCCGTTGAGATCTTTGAAGACGGAGAGGTCAAGGTTCTCTTCCCGCTCCAGACCTTGATGCTGCCATGGGTTGCATGGGCACTCGAGGCCCCCCCCATCCGCACCGGTCCAAAATAGTCCCCCAAAAAGCCTGCCCGACAATCGGGCCCGAACAAGCAATTAGATGATTTTTTACACTCGGAGATTTGATATGACCAACGCCGCAGCAAACAAGCTCGACCTTGTGATCGAGACTGTCCCGATTGATACCATTAAGGACAACGCGCTCAACCCGCGCAAGCACTCGCCGCGCCAGCTCAAGGCCCTCGCCCGCTCGATCCGCGACTTCGGGTTTGTGGCACCGGTGCTGATCGACAAGGACAACGTGCTGATCTGCGGTCACGGCAGGGTCAGCGCCGCCCGTTCGCTCAGCCTTGCGAGCATCCCCGCACTGCGGGTCGAGCACCTCTCGCCTGCCCAGATCCGGGCACTGATGATTGCCGACAACAAGCTTGGCGACATGAGCAGCTTCGACGATGCGCTGCTGATCGAGAACTTCAAGTTGCTGAGCCTCGAAGGCTTGTCGCTCGATCTCGAGCAGACCAGCTTCACCATGGGCGAAATCGATGTCCTGCTTGAGCAGCCCGTCCCGAAGGACACCCCCGACCCCGATGACGAACCGGTCGAGATGACGACCAAGGTGCCCATCAATCGTGTTGGCGACACCTGGCAGCTCGGCTCGCACCGTCTCGGCTGCGGCAGCACCCTCGACCCGAAGGTCTGGTCCGAGCTGATGCAGGGCGAGAAGGCAGTCATGAGCTGCTCCGATGTGCCCTACAACCTGCGGATACCCGGAAATGTATCGGGCCTCGGCAAAATCAAACATGGCGACTTCGTCCAGGCTAGCGGCGAGATGGACCGCGATGAATTTACCGCCTTCCTCGAGCAGGCGTTTCGCCTGACCGCGCAGCACTCGGTGCCGGGTTCAATCCACTTTGCCTTCATCGACTGGAAGCACGTCGGCGAGATGCAGGCTGCTGGCGATGCAGCCTTCAGCGAGCTCAAGAATGTAATCGTCTGGGATAAGGGCAAGAAAGGCGGGATGGGCTCGCTCTACCGCTCGGCCCACGAGCTGATCTTCTGCTGGAAGGCCGGACGCGGCCGCCACATCAATAACGTCAACTTGGGAATGTGGGGTAGGAACCGCACTAACATCTGGCGCTATCCCGGGATCGCCTCGTTCCGCCACTCCGATGAAGGTGATCTGTTGGCCTTGCACAGCACCCCGAAGCCCGTCCGCATGATTGCCGATGCCATCCTCGACGTCAGCAACCGCGGCGACCTGGTGGTCGATGCGTTCCTCGGATCCGGAACTTCGATCATCGCGGCCGAACGCGTTGGACGGCGCTGCTACGGGATCGAGCTCGACCCCAAGTACGCCGACACCATCATTGCCCGATACGAGCGCCACAGCGGGGTGCAGGCAGTTCACTGCAGCAGCGGACGCACTTTCGCTGAGATTGCCGAGGAGCGCCTCGGTGCCCCACTCGGGGAGAAGGTCGATGGCTGAGCGCGATTACGAAATCGGTTACGGCAAGCCGCCGGTGAGCACCAGGTTTCAGAAAGGGCACAAGGGCCACAATGCCGTCGGCCCCAGGAAGCTCAAATCGTTGTCCGCCCAGCTCGACGCCATCCTCGCCGAGAAGATGAACGTCAACGAGAACGGTAAGCCGCAGCGCATGGCCAAGGAAGACGTGTTCTTGCGCCAGTTGGTCAACCGGGCGCTCGCCGGCGAGCGCCAGGCCACCAGTGCGATGCTCAAGTTCCTGATCGAGCGCCAGCAGCGCCCGGGTCCCGAGGGCACCCGCGCTACCGACGAATTTCTGGTCGCTGAACTTATACGGATGATCGGGCGTGGCAATGGGGGTCAAGATGATGAGGCAGCCTGACCTCCCGCTATCCCACCTGCGGGCGCTTGCCCGCCAGGACTTAGGCTTCTTCGCGCGCGGCGGCATGCAGGAACTTCACCCCGCGGTCCCGATCTTGTGGAATTGGCACCTCGATCTCATCTGCAGTTACCTGATCGAAGTCCTCGAGGGTCGCACACGGCGCCTAATCATCAATATCCCGCCGCGGTATGGCAAGTCACTGCTCGCCTCGATCGTCTTCCCGGCTTTCATTCTTGGGCACCGGCCCGAAGCCGAGATAATCTGCATGACCTATGCGCAGAGCCTCTCCGAAGACCACGCCGAAAAGACGCGGCGCTTGATGAACAGCCAGTTCTATCTCGACACCTTTGGGCCGCGGCTGTTGTCGAACCGGGTCAAGCTCAGGGAACTCAGGACTAGCGGGGGCGGTAGCCGGCTGGCAACCTCGGTCGAAGGGACACTGACCGGACGCGGCGGCAATTTTCTCATTGTCGATGATGCGATCAAGCCGCAGGAAGCCGACTCCGAGTTGCGGCGAAGTTCGGTCAACGAGTGGTTCGACAGCACCGTCTATTCGCGGACCAACGACAAGGCCAAAGGTGCAATCATCGTCATCATGCAGCGCGTGCACGAGGACGATCTGGTCGGACATATTACTGAACGTGGCGACTGGACCGTGCTGTCGCTGCCGATGATCGCCGAACACGATGAAGCCCATACCTTCAACACCGCCTTTGGGCCCCAAACGTTCTTCCGCAAAGAAGGAGAAGTCTTGCATCCCGAGCGCGAGTCACTCGAACTGATAGCCGGTTTGCGGCGCGATATGGGCACGCGCGACTTCCTGGCGCAATGCCAGCAGCGCCCCGCGCCCAAGGACGGCGAGATCATCTGCTGGGATTGGTTTCACACCTTCGATCCGGCGGATCCACCTAAGTTCACCCGTATTGTGCAAAGCTGGGACACCGCCAGCACCGATAAGGACCAATCGGATTTCTCGGTTTGCATGACCTTCGGCGAAACCAGTGACCAGCACTGGTACTTGCTCGATCTCTACCGCGGCAAACTCAAGTTCCCCGATCTGCGGCGCAAAGTGCGCGAACTCGCCGAACTGCACCGGGCAACGAATGTTCTAATCGAGCATTGTGCTTCGGGCATCCAACTCGCCCAGCAACTGCGCGAAGACGGCTTCGTGAAGGTCCTGGCAATTCAGCCCGAAGGCTCCAAGTTCGAGCGGCTCAGTGCCTGCAGCGCGCGGATCGAGGCAGGCAAGGTCTGGATTCCCAGCCAAGCCCACTGGCTGGAACCGCTCCGCCACGAACTGACGTTCTTCCCCAGGGGCAAATATGATGATCAGGCCGATGCCCTATCGCAGGGTCTGCTCTGGCTTTCGCAAGGCGGAGGTCCGGCCAGTTTTCTACGTACAATGGCCGAGATCAATCGCCAACGCGGCTCTTTGGATAGGGATGCCACTTGATGGTCTTGCAATGTGGTGGGCTAGCAACGTCTGCATGTTCCGGCCGAGCACTGCCTTGTCAGGCCGCGCCGAGCCAGATTCAGTTTAGGACAATTGACGATTCCTATTGCAGCGATTGACATCCGCTTAGTCGAGTACTCCGGAAAAGGCAGGACCTGTGTCGGAAAAATAGATAGCCGCCGCTGAATATCACCACTTGTGAGCTAACAGCGCGCCCCATTGAATCTGTCCGGCGAACAGCTCCAAACACTGAAATCGGACTTTGCCGTTAAGCCAACAGCGACAGATAGGCAATGACCGAAGGTGGCCGGAATCGGTCATTGGTCGTGTTGAGAATAGAGCGACGCTGTTGCGAAACGCGACGTTCGAGTGGGCACGCTACGGCTGCTTTGTTGGACACCGCGTAATTGATTTAGCCACCCTCCTGGATGCTACGAAGTCGCCTTGGCGCTTCAATGCGGGAGGGTGACCGATGTCGATATTTGCTGGTTTGGATGTGAGTGACAAGACTACGCACCTGTGTGTGGTCGATGCCGACGGCGCAGTTTTGAAGAGGGCTGTCGTGGCGAGCGACCCCGATGTGCTTGCCAAGTGGCTCGGCAAGCACTGTCCTGGACTGGTCCGCGTGGTGTTGGAGACCGGACCGCTATCAACATTCTTGTATCATGGGCTGGCCGAACTGGGCATCCCGGTCGTGTGCATCTGCGCCCCACATGCCAAGGGCGTGCTGGCGGCACGTGTCAACTAGAGTGACGTACACGATGCCGAAGGGCTATCTCAGCTTGCCCGCACGGGCTGGTTCAAGCGCGTGCACATGAAGACTTCTGCAACGCACATCGATCGAGCTGCGCTGCGCATCCGCGCGCAACTGATCACAGCGCGGGTCGTTATGGGCAACCAGTTGCGCGGACTGCTGAAATTGTTCGGCCCGCACCTAGGCGTCGTCCACACATCTGGCAAGCGTCGCGAGCGGCTGAAGGCCTTGTACCAGCAGCGGCCCGATCTCGAGCCGCTGTTTGCACCTCTCGTGGCATCCATCGAGGTCATCGAAGAGCAGCTGCGTGCTTCCAATCGGCTGCTGGAAAGCCGTGCGGCTGAGGATCCGGTGTGCAGCCGGCTTATGAGCGTTCCCGGCGTGGGGCCCATCACCGCCCTGACATTTACAGCCAGCATTGAGGATCCGCACCGTTTTGCTCGAAGCGAAGACGTCGGCGCTTACGCCGGGCTGGCGACGTGCAGCGGGATCGCGCTTGACCATGGCTAGGGCTTTTCAATCAACGCCCCCGTGAGGGGGCGACCACCCAATGACTAACCCAACATTGGCCTCACGGCTGTTTCAATCCACGCCCCCGTGAGGGGGCGACGTCTAAAATTCGGCGCCACCAGCGCCCTTGATGGTGTTTCAATCCACGCCCCCGTGAGGGGGCGACTTTCAAACCGCTGGGCGTGGTCTAGGCTATGCATGTTTCAATCCACGCCCCCGTGAGGGGGCGACCTGCTGGGTTTCCGTCATAGCGCTAGTATATGTAGTTTCAATCCACGCCCCCGTGAGGGGGCGACCACCGGCAGCGGGTTCGGAGCGCTCAAAACGCTGTTTCAATCCACGCCCCCGTGAGGGGGCGACATCACCGCCAACACCTGACCCCAACCACAAGGATCGTTTCAATCCACGCCCCCGTGAGGGGGCGACTGTTTGTGCCAGCCGTGTCGAGGGTCTTGTTCGTGTTTCAATCCACGCCCCCGTGAGGGGGCGACCTGGCGCGGCACCACAACGCTCTGATACCGCGATGTTTCAATCCACGCCCCCGTGAGGGGGCGACACCGCATGGCTGCGGCAATGGTGCTTCACATGGCGTTTCAATCCACGCCCCCGTGAGGGGGCGACCTCACAGAATATAAGGATGCAACCGATGGAAAGTGTTTCAATCCACGCCCCCGTGAGGGGGCGACAAATGTCATTGTGTTCCCCGTTAAAATACAATTGTTTCAATCCACGCCCCCGTGAGGGGGCGACCGCAGCACCCATGATGTAAAGTCGCGCTGAGGAGGGTTTCAATCCACGCCCCCGTGAGGGGGCGACCCACGGGTTTCATTCCAGTGCCTGCGGGCTTGATCGTTTCAATCCACGCCCCCGTGAGGGGGCGACAGATTCAGCGCGTTGTTCGACAATTCCTTGCCGAGTTTCAATCCACGCCCCCGTGAGGGGGCGACGCGAGAGCGATGGCGACTAGGTAGATGATGGCTTGTTTCAATCCACGCCCCCGTGAGGGGGCGACGGTTGTGCATGGCTTCATGACGGTTAATTACGGGGTTTCAATCCACGCCCCCGTGAGGGGGCGACCCGCCCCAGAAGGTGCAGGCTGCGCCGATCCACTGTTTCAATCCACGCCCCCGTGAGGGGGCGACGCACCTGGACCGATGCCAGCGCCGATGCCAGCGGCGTTTCAATCCACGCCCCCGTGAGGGGGCGACAAAGCCACTGACCGCCGCGCAGATCAAGAAGGCTGTTTCAATCCACGCCCCCGTGAGGGGGCGACACGTGCGCAGCGGCGACGAGATTGCCCAGGTGACGTTTCAATCCACGCCCCCGTGAGGGGGCGACGCCGCCCTCGATGCAGAGGCCGCGCGCAATGACTGTTTCAATCCACGCCCCCGTGAGGGGGCGACCGCCGGGTTCAAACCGCTCGCGCTTGGCAAGGATGTTTCAATCCACGCCCCCGTGAGGGGGCGACTCGCAAGTGTAGGTAACGTTTAGATCAGTCTCGCGTTTCAATCCACGCCCCCGTGAGGGGGCGACACGGCCTGCCTAGCCACCTGTTGACCATTGGCCTGTTTCAATCCACGCCCCCGTGAGGGGGCGACCATTGTGCGGGTTGGTTTGGGTTCCGGGTCAAAGGTTTCAATCCACGCCCCCGTGAGGGGGCGACCGCTAATCGAGTTGGGCAAAGCCGTGCTTTTAAGGTTTCAATCCACGCCCCCGTGAGGGGGCGACTAACGGATCGCCGCGCATTGCTGCAATATGTGATGTTTCAATCCACGCCCCCGTGAGGGGGCGACCGCCAGCGTTCTCGGCTATCGTTACGCCGGTTTTGTTTCAATCCACGCCCCCGTGAGGGGGCGACCGTATTGTCCAGCCCGCGACGCGACGCCGTTTGAGTTTCAATCCACGCCCCCGTGAGGGGGCGACATAGTGTAGCCAAAGTGCGAGGCGTCAATGATGTGTTTCAATCCACGCCCCCGTGAGGGGGCGACGGAATCGGCGCGCAAGGATGGCGTCAAGGCCGGGTTTCAATCCACGCCCCCGTGAGGGGGCGACCGGTGGCCTCGTCGGTCTGTTCCAGTTCCATGTTGTTTCAATCCACGCCCCCGTGAGGGGGCGACGCCCGGCAGGGTGGCCTGTGCGGGCGGCTCGAACGTTTCAATCCACGCCCCCGTGAGGGGGCGACCTGGCCGCGCTGTCTGCGCCCAGCGGGGTATAGAGTTTCAATCCACGCCCCCGTGAGGGGGCGACTTTCCTCGTCGGCCTCATAGGCTGCGGCCCAGCTGTTTCAATCCACGCCCCCGTGAGGGGGCGACCCCCGATCAGTTAACACAATGAGAAAGAGCCGGAAAGTTCGTGTTTTGCGCGAACCGACACTCGATTCACATCAAGAGGAGTAAATTCAACAATAATAAATGACATTATGACATAAATTCAGTTTGATCGAGGTTCTGCGGACATCCCGGAAAAATGGTGTTTGCTTATGGTTCGCGCGTTAAAATTGTAGTGGACCTTCGAGGTCAAGTGCTGCCTTCGCACCGATATGTTCGATCCGCTTTCGTCCCTCGGACCCTAGCCGATAAAAACGCAGAGAATCACAGTCGGTATCGATTTCCCCAATCAAACGGGCACGCAGAGCCGTCCACTGGGCGGGATCAACCTCACATTCAAACACCGAATACTGCACCCGCTGGCCAAAATCGAGGCAAGCTCGCGCGACACGGCGCAGCCGCCTTCGTCCGGCACTGTCTTCGGTCTTTACATCATAGGTGACCAGAACCAACATAGTTCAAAGCTCCTATTTCCAGATGAAACCGGGATAGCCATCCATATCCCCGCGCAGGTGGCGCGCGAGCATCTGCGCTTGTACATGGGCCACGAGGCCGAGGGGCATATCCTCGCCCAGAAACGGATGGCGCAGGGTTTGCCGCTTGCGTTCCGAAAAGGCTGTCAACACAGTTTTGCGTCCGGCTTCGTTAAGCAGGACTGCCCCAGTCTCGCTCTCTTCAAAATCGGCAACGGCCAGCTGGCGGCGATTAATGAGGCTGAGCGCGAGTCGATCCGCAAGAACCGGTCGCATCTCCTCCATCAGATCGAGTGCAAGGCTCATCCGTCCAGGCCGATCCGCATGAAGAAAGCCAATCGCCGGATCAAGGCCAACGCCTTCCAGTGCGCCCCGGCAATCATTGCCCAACACCGCGTACAGGAATGACAGGAGCGCATTAGCACGATCAAGCGGCGGCCTACGCGAGCGGCCTTGGAATGAGAATTTGGGATCATCATGGCGTATCATTGCATCAAACGCTCCGAAATAGAGCGCCGCGCCTTCTCCCTCACACCCCCGCAAAATATCGATGTCAGTGGCAGAAAGCGCGCGGCGAGCGACATGAGTTATCCGCATTTCGGCGTCGGCGAGCGAACCTGCATCGCCATAATCGCGCAGCGCCCGCCGCATGACAGTGCGCTGATTGGCGAGCTTTGCCGCAACGATGCCCTTGGCAATGACAAGCGATTTTGCCGGATTGTCCGCCGTGCGATGCTGCGTGCGGCGCACAAGAACATTGCCGCTGCGCGGGCCTTCGACCCGGGCCAGAAAACGGCCATGTTCGGTGAGGAAGGATATGGTCACGCCCGCTTCCGTGCAGGCGTTCATCAGTGCGGGCGACATGGAGGCTCGGCCCAAGCAGACCAGCCCGCCGATAACGTGGATCGGGGCACGGCCACGTTCCTGCTTGTCCACCTCTACCACGATATTCGCACCGTCCTTGCGGCAAAAGGCCCCTTCGGATGTGACATAGATCGTGTTGAGGTGGCGGCGCATTAGGGGTTAGCTTTCTATCATCCGGACCAGCCATTTGGAAACGTCCGGCGGGTTCATCATGCGCTTGGGTCGGCACAGTTCTGCCATTGAACAGGCTCCGCACAGCTTGGCGGACCACACTGGCGGCGGCGTGCTGGCGGCGCGCACCATATCGCGGGCGTCCTGCGCGACCTGCATGGTGAGCGCGCGCAATTCCGCATCGATCGCCACTAGATGCCGCCGCCGCACGGCGCCGTAGAACAACACACCCTCGGGCACGTCCACGCCGAACATTTCCTCAAGGCACAAGGCCTGTGCGCAAAGCTGCACCTCATCCGCGCGGTGCGCCTTGGGCTTGCCGCGCTTGTATTCCACCGGAGTGAGCGCATCACCGCGCCTCTCGACGACATCGGCAACCCCGGCGACGCCCAGCGCGAAGGATCGCAACTGGACGGAACGCAGCGTCTGCACCCCGCCGCGCCGATCCGCCTTACCGCTATCCGCCTTTTCATGCAGGATGCGCCCCTCTGCCGTTGCCGTATTTTCTGCCCACAAGCGTTCGACATGGATCAGCGCGCATTGGCGCGGGCAGAACAGATAGTGCTGAAGCGCGGAGATCGGCAGCAGCAGATCTTCTGCATCGGAATCGGGAGGAGGCGCGGGGTGCATGACGCGCGCCCTACAGGTCGAGTATTTCCACCCCGGCTGGCAGGTTGGCGCTGTCCACCATCACCGCATAATCGCTGAAGGCGCGGGCGGGGGGATAGTTGTGCGTCCGCTGATCGCCGACGGGCAAGGTTTCGCCGTTATACACACGGTGCGCCGTCACCCGCTCGAACAGTTCATGCGCGGGGGCGTTACCCATGCGATTTTCATGCTTGAACACGATCAGTCGGCGTTTGGACATTTCACCGCGTGCGGCTGAGCGATCATGATCGAACATATTGCCCAGTGCTTCCCATAGCAGCGCGAGGTCATCCTCGGAAAAGCCCGTGCCCTTGGTGCCTTGGGCGAGCGGGGCGGAGATGAAGCCGTGGGCGCGGTAGAGGCCGTAGGGGACGATGTGCTTGCGGCCCATTGTACGAATGTCGCCCTTTTCCTCGGCATCTTTTTCCGTGGTTGCGGCCATGCGGGTGATCGAGATTTCCATCGGCATGATCGGTTCAAGCGAGCGGGCGAAAGTGAATTGCACCGGCCCCCGCACCTGACCGCAATTGACGCCCGTGCTCATCACCGCGCCGAATGTGCGCACATCGAAGAAATTGGCGCACATCCATGCGGTCAGTTCGCGGGCCTTGGCCTCATCCTTCGGCAGCTTTTTCAGATCCTCCGCCTTGGTCACTTCGGGAAGGATCGCATCCCATGCCTTTTTGTTCTGAAGGTTGAGGATGGCACGCTCGCCGACATAGATTTCATGCCCCGGCACCTGATCCCTGGCGAGGGCGACATAGTTGCGGACCTTTCGCTTCAGGCACACGTCCGTCACCAGCCCCTGACTGGTTTCAGGATCGACACGCGGCAGATTTCCGGCATCGGGATCGCCATTGGGGTTGCCGTTGGTAACATCGAAGAAGAACACGAAATCATAGCGATTGGCGATGGGGTGGCTGGTCATGATGCGGTCTCCTCGTGGGATTCTGGGCCTGCTGGGGCGCTCTCGATGGTGTCGGGTGTTTTGGCGAAGCGTTCGGCGCGCTGGTGATAATAGCCGATGGCAAAGCGCGCCTGATCCTCGATGCGGAGCGAGCGTGGCAGACCATTTGCAACACCTGCGATAATCGCCTCCAGCCGTTTCTCATGGCCTCCTGCCTTGCCCTCTTTGCGCAACCCCGCGAGGTGGTTCATCGCATTGCGGATCAGCACAGGAAAGGTGCGCGCTGGTGCAGATGATGCCGAGCCATAGAATCGGTCCCGTATCGTCGCGTTCAACCCCGGCAGAGCGTGTTGCTGGATCGCCTCCAGTTCGGCAAACCAGCGGCCCAGCCGATAGGCGGGGTTTGTGTCTTGTTCATCGAGCGCCACGGGCACCTCCTTCTGTTCAAATCCAAATCTGAAATCACGGGCAAGAATGCCGCGTAGAATGGCGGCGCGCATGGGGCTAACTTCGCCCTGTTCCGCGCGGATGCGGATCAGGATTGCAGACATCAGGCTGCGCGGATAGCGGGTGCCATTCAGGATCGCCCGCATCAACTCGCCGCCCAGCAGCGGCGGGATATTCTCACTTTTATGCTGCGCGGCGGTTTCGATCAGCAGGTGCCATGCCGACGGTGGCCACACCCTGGGCGGCGGCGAGATCGCCATATCCTGCCAATGTTCGCGGATGCGCCGTTCCAGATCGCCGAATGTGCCATCATACCAGAAGCGCACCGAAAGGCGGGCCGCATTGGGGGCGAGGCCGAGGATGTAGAAGCGGGTGCCGGGGTTGAGCTTGGCATTGAGTTCGGATGCGGGGCGGCCTTGGGCGACGGCTTCAAGCTGGGTCCTGAGGTTGGTCGCTTCTTTCTTGTCGGCTTCTTTGTTGTTGGGCGGTTCAAAAAAGAGTGCCGCGAATTCATCCGCAGCATCAGCAGCTTCAGCACTCGCCCCACTGGCATCGGCCCAGAACACCGTGGTGGTATCACCAACCTGAATCCGGTTGCGGCTACCCTTGTCAAGCATCCGGTTGAGCGCCGCGCCGTAACGCGCCGTGGCCCCCTCGGATACGGGTGCGTTTTCGCCTTGCTCTTTGCCGTATGATTCAGACGCTTTGAGATTGAATGAGACAAGGCTCGCGCCCGAACTTTGCGCGCCCCACACGCCCTTGATCGATGGATGCAGCCGCGCCGCCGTGCCGCGTGTCCCGGTGACGAGGCACAAGTTATCGCCCTCTCCGTCCGGCGTGGCCGTCACCAAAGCGCGTGCGACGGGGCGGTCATGGATATATTCCTGCACACCATCCATGCGGAAGACGATGTTGGCGTCCTTCATCTCGTCGGGAAATTTCGGATTTTCCTCAAACTGCGCAGGCGTCCAGCTTTCGAGGAAGCGGCGGAGGGCAAGCAGGCCTGCATCCTGCGCATCGGCGAGCAGTGCGGCATGTGCAGTCTTGAAGGTCTCGTGCTCCCGTGCTGTGCGTTTGTCCTCACCAGCCGTTACACCCAGTACATAAGCGGTTTTGTCCCATAACTTATTGGGAGCAATCCCGCTCGCGCGCTTCTTCGCGGCAGGCACGTTCATCATGATCGGCGCGGGCTTCTTGCCCGTGGTATCGCGAATATCCTGCACATCGGCCACTGTCCCATCGGGCTTCAGCAGGATGACATAGCTGATTTTCTCGCGCGAATATCCGGCCGGTTCTGCCTCTCCCCGCGCGGCCATGCGATCATAATAGCTGTTCAGCGCCTGAAGGATCGTCATGCGATCACATCCTCACTGTCCAGCGGCGGCACGGCCATCATGCCGTCCACCAGCGCTGCGCGGAAGAAATAGGGCGTGTGGTCGTTGGCATGGTCAATATCATGCAGCATCCAACCCAGATCGCGGTCCAGTTGATCGGATGGCAGCTTGCTTTCGGGCAGTTCGCCATCCACCAGCTCAAAATGCGCCGCGAATTCGCGGGTGCCCAGATAGGGCCGGTGGAAGCATTGCCCTGCGCCTGCGCGCCGGTTGAACATGGCGATATGCTTGGCTGCGGTGTCGCCTTCGCCCGCTGCATCGGTCAGTTCAAAATGCGCCTCTATCACATAGGCGGGCTTGACCAGCACAGTAGCAGCGCGCTGCTGGCGATTTTCATCCACTGCCAGCCCCAGGCCATTGGTATCGCCCCGGCTCATTGCAGATTTGACCGACCCCGCCGGAATCTTCGTGCCCACTTCATTGCGGCGGATGGAGGTGAAGCGGATCGGGTTCAACACATGGATGGCATCGACCACCCACAGGATCGCCGGCTTCCAGTGGATCGCCTCCAGAATGCCGCGCGCGGCAGAGGGCGTCATTATATCATAGGAAACCCGCTCAACTTTGAGTTCCGCGCGGGTGAAACAGGCATGATCGCCCCAGACGTGAAGTTTTATGCCGAATGACATGCATGGGCTCCTGCTCGGCTAACTGATTATGTTGCTTTCACTTGATCGGAAAGTTGTATCTTGCCAGTTCAACCCACTTTGAAAAGAATATAATTCGGCATTTTCAAGAAACACGAATTGATCGGCGAATTTTTCCGGTTCAACGTAGCGGGCCGCGCCAGATGCGACAAGATCAGCACATTTATTGCGTGGCACCGGCACAGAATACAGCGCCAGCTTGCGCGCAATCGCGCCGGGGCGCTCCACGAAGTGTAAGCTGTTCACCAGACTTTCAACTGATTCCCGTTGGCCCGTTGAATGATAGGGCACGATCACCGGCTGCATTGTATCTTCGATAAACCGGAACGCGCTGGCGATTTGCGCGAAGGGGAAGTTCAGCGTGCGGGCTGTGTCTTCGATGGCATTCAATATGCCCTTCGTCTGGTTGGGCTTATCACCCAGCTCAGATGCATCGAGCTGATCCGCTCCTTTTGACCAATACACCAACGAGAAATAGGCCTTGATCGCTTCCAGCCCCAACGGATCACCGCCATGCGCGCGCAACACTTCGCGCGTTGCTGCGGCGAATTGCTCCATTGCTGGCGGTGCTTTGCGACCATCCACTTCATCAGGGCGGAAAACATGGACGATACCCTCAGCCCGCAACCCCTCCCGATTGCACCGCCCCGCCGCCTGCGCGATGCTGTCCAGCCCGGTCATCGCGCGCCAGACTGTGGGGAAATCAACGTCCACCCCGGCCTCTATCAGCGACGTTGCGATCAGGCGGACGGGTTTTTTGTCGGTCAAATCCTGCCTGATCTCCACCAGTGCCGCGCGGCGGTGGAGTGGGCACATCAGAGTTGTCAGATGCCGGGCACCCGGCGCATCCTTGATCTGGCCAAACAGGTCGCGAGCATGGGCACGGCTGTTGAGGATGCAAAGCACCTGATCCTGCGCCCGCAATTCGGCGGCGAGCACATCATCGCTTACCGGTTCGGTCGCAATCTCTAACCGTACCCGCTTCAACTGTGTATGTAGATGCTGCGGATCGGGGGCGAGTTCGCGGACATTCTCCAGCCCCCGGTCGAACCCGTCCTGCTTGCTGAGCGCAGGCTGGGTTGCAGTGCAAAGCACCACACTCGCCCCATAGCCCGTCGCCAGCGTCTCTATCGCCGCCATGCAGGGGCGCAGCAACGGCAGCGGCAGGGTTTGCGCTTCATCCAGAATGATGACGCTGTTCGCCAGATTGTGCAGTTTGCGGCAGGCAGACGTGCGCGCGGCGAACAGGCTTTCGAAGAATTGCACCGACGTGGTGACGATGATCCGCACATCCCAGTTTTCAGCATCGTGGCGCAGTTTCTTTAGGCCTTCACGGCCTTCATCATCAAATTGTTCATCGCCTTTGGGGTCCCATTCCACTGCGCTGTGATGTTCCAGCACATCGCCATCTGCGCCCACGGCATCGCGGAATACCTGCGCCGTCTGCTCGATAATCGAGGTATAGGGGATGACATAGACGATCCGGTCCAGCCCGTGGGCGATCGCGTGATCGAGCGCGAAGGCTAGGCTGGTCAATGTTTTGCCGCCACCAGTCGGCACGGTGAGCGAGAACAGGCCGGGAGGCTGACTGGCCTGCGCGCGGACATGGGTAAGGATGTCACCGCGCAGCCGGTTCACATCGGTGGCGGTGCTGGCCTTGGCTTTGAGCTTTGCATCCAGCCGATCCCGCAGCGTTTCGAGGCTGTTGACGAAACCGCGTGTGACCGGACCGTTCATGGCCTCGGCGTAGAAATGCTCGGTCGCCAGAAAATCCGCATCGACCAGCGCGGAAAACAGCATCCGGATGAAGAAGGCGCGTTCAAAACCGGGATGCTGACTCTTCGCATTCAGCGGCGCTGGCATCCTGATCGCGGACCGTTCAGGTAGCGTTCCGGCATGGGCTTCCCACCCGGTATAGGGTTCAATCTGCTTCGTCTCCACCCTGTGTGAAAGTGTGCCGGGCAGATGCTCACTGCCGCCATCTGCCAACCCGGCATGATGTCCCGCGATGCAATAGGCGAGGATACGGCCGAAACCCTCTGCCCCATAAAGCCGGGCCGCCTCCTTTGCCCCTGCAGTCGCATGGTCTGGCCCTTTGAGCGCTCCATTTCCCTTGATATAGGCCTGAAACGCCGCCGACATCTTGCCAATATCGTGCAGCCGCCCTGCCACATCGCCCAATGCATCCGCCCCGAAACGCCCGGCAAATCGCGCTGCCGTTTTCCCAACTAAATCCAGATGAGCGGCAAGATGCTCCCATTTTTCTTCCGCTTCAAAAGCAAGCGAATGCGCGAACGTCGGCGGGATGATGGTATTGTCGTCTGGATCCCTCATAGGCTGCGATTAAAGCACGGAGGCAGTTGCTAAGCAACGCGCACAAGGTGAAGTGCTGATTCAACTATTACAATGTTTTAAGGTAGTTAGATGGCCAGCGCTTTGATCGCTTCGACCAACGCGCCAATCTGTTTGGCAGCTGCATCCACTTTATCAATAGCAGCCATACGTTTCTCGAGTTCTAGGTCACCAATCGTAAGCGCTACGACACTGGCATCCTCCATGATCATGCCGATTCTGGTGCACAGCTGCATGTTCCCCGTCAGCACCAGTGGCACAGATTTGAGGTTGTGATTTAAGGAGGATTGGGGCTTCGTAGAAGGAACGAAGATGAAGCCCCAATCCTCCTTAAAAAAATCGCCGGCGAAGGCCCCTGCCGAGCGGGTGGTGAAGGACATCCGTCGGCAGACGCGTCGGCACTTCTCGGCCGAAGACAAGATCCGCATCGTGCTGGATGGTCTGCGCGGCGATGACAGCATTGCCGAGCTGTGCCGCAAGGAAGGCATTGCCCAAAGCCTGTATTACAGCTGGTCGAAGGAGTTCCTCGAGGCTGGCAAGAAGCGTTTGGCCGGTGATACGGCCCGCCAGGCGAATACAAGCGAGGTGAAGGATCTGCGCGCCGAGGCTTTGGCGCTGAAGGAACTGGTGGCCGATCTGAGCCTGGAAAACCGCCTGCTCAAAAAAAACATGACCGGGGCTGGGGGCGACTACGAATGAGGTATCCTGCAGCTGAGAAGCTCGAAATCATCCGGCTGGTGGAGCAATCGCATTTGCCAGTGCGGCGC